>NZ_WIQI01000055.1 GCF_009602535.1 Ornithinicoccus halotolerans
CAGCCCGGCCAGCGTCAACAGCGCCAGCCGGAGGCCGGCGGCCGCGAGCGGGCGCCGGTGCAGCAGCGCCCGGTGGGCCGCCAGCGTGGTGCCGGCCCCGCCGTGCGCGACCCCGGCGACCACGGTGAAGGCCAGCAGCGTGGCCACCACGTAGACGGCCAGGTACCCGCCGGCGGCCTGTGCGGCCCGGGCCGACAGCGCAGTCAGCGGCAGCAGCACCCACCCGGCCTGGGCCACCGCCGACCAGGCAAGCAGCCGCACGGTGTCGTCCTGGCGCAGCGCCAGCGCGTTGCCGAGCGTCATGCTCAGCGCGGCCAGGAACCCGATCGCCACACCGGCGCCGGTGGCGGCCGGCGCGACCGCGAGCACGAGCACCACCAGCGCACCGAGCGCGGCCACCTTGGAGACGCCGGCCAGGTAGAGGGTGACCGGCAGCGGCGCGGCGGTGTAGGTCACCGGGGTCCAGGCGTGGAAGGGCGCGGCGGACAGCTTGTACCCCAGGCCCGCGACGATCAGCACGGCGCCCAGCGTCAGCAGGCTCGCGGCGCGGGGCTCGGCGACGGCAGCGCGCGCCGCTCCCGCGTCGAGCAGGCCGGTCCCGGTGGCCAGCACCCACAGCCCGGCGCCCAGCGCCAGCAGCGCGAACGAGACCAGGGACGTGGTCAGCAGCGCGACCGCCCCGCCGGTGGCCACCTGCACCCGGCGGGCTCGCTGCTCCAGGGCGACCAGACCGACGACCGGGAGGGTCGCCAGCTCCACGGCGATCAGCAGCGTGCCCACGTCGCCCGCGGCCGGCACCGCGGTGACCCCGGCGGTGGCGGCGAGGAAGAGCGCGACCGGCACCGCCGACCCGCCCCGGGTCCGCCGCCACTGCGTCCAGCCGAGGGCCAGTACCACCGCGGCCGCGCCCAGGCCGAGCAGCTGCAGCCCGGAGGCGAGCGGGCCGGCCCGGTAGAGGCAGGCGCCGGTGTCGAGGCAGAACGCCACGTCGGCGTCGCCGCGGGCCTGTCGGGTGCCGGGGCCGGCGGCGACCGCCCCGGCCCCGAGCGCCAGCGCCGCAAGGAGCGGGCTGGGCAGCCCGAGGCGCGGGCGGGCCACGTCCACCAGGAGCACGAGCAGGGCACCCACCGCCGGGGCCAGCACCGGCCAGGTCGAGCCGAGCTGCACCGTGACGTTCACGGGCCACCTCCGCTCCCGGCGGCCAGCAGCGAGGCCACCGAGCCGGCGCTCAGGTCCAGCAGCAGCGCCGGGTAGACGCCGAGGCCGAGCACCGCCGCGCCCAGCAGGACGGTGGCGACCAGGGTGGGGCCGCGCAGGTCAGCGATGAGGGGGGTGGTGCGGTCACCGGCCCACACCTCGCGCAGCACCCGGGCGGCATACGCCGCGCCCAGCGCCGCGCCGATCGCGGCCACCACCATGAACACCCGGAACCAGCCGGTGGGTCGGGCCTCCCCGGGTGCCCAGGAGGCGTACAGCGCCCCGATCTCCCCCCAGAACGGCGCCAGGCCCGGGAGCCCCATCGCGGCGGCCATCCCCAGCACCAGCGCGAAGCCCAGCCGGGGGGTCACCTCGCGCAGGGCGGCCCGGGCGGTGTCCAGGCTGGCCCCGCCCCACTGCCGCTTCAGCTCACCGACGACGACGAAGAGCAGCGCCGACACCACGCCGTGGGCCACGTTGCCGAACAGCGCGGCCTGCAGGCCGGTCTCGGTGCCGGCGGCCAGGGCCAGCACGACGAATCCCAGGTGGGCGACGGAGGACCAGGCGATGAGCCGCTTCAGGTCCCGTTCGACCAGGCAGGCCAGTCCCGCCCAGACGATGCCGGTCACGGCCAGCCCGGCCAGCAGCGGCGCGAGCGTGGCGAACCCCTGCGGCAGCGGCGCCAGCACCAGCCGGACCATGCCGTAGACCCCCATCTTCAGCAGGACCGCGGCCAGCAGCACCGAGCCGGCCGTGGGCGCGGTGGCATGCACCCACGGCAGCCAGGTGTGCAGCGGCCACACCGGCACCTTGACCGCCAGCCCCAGCAGCAGCAGCGCGGCCAGCAGCACCTGGCCGGAGGCGGTGCCCGCGCCGCCCAGCTGCTCCCAGCGGTCCAGGTCCGTGGTGCCGGTGCGGGTCGCGACACCGAGGATGCCGACGAGCATCAGCGTGGAGCCGGTCGCGGTCACCAGCACGAACCGCAGCGCCGCCCCCTCCCGGGCCGCCCGCCGGGTCGCGTCCCCGTGCCGGGCGACGAGCACCCACATCGGCACCAGCACCAGCTCGAAGGCGACGAAGAAGACCACCGCGTCGCGGGTGAGGAAGGTCAGCACCGCGCCGGCGAGCACCAGCAGCAGGCAGGCGTGGTAGGTCGCCCGGCCCCGGGCGGCCTCCAGCGGGTCGGGCGGCAGCGGGGCGGTCCGGTCGACCGGCGGGTCGTGCTCCGGCGGGTGCCACGGCAGCAGGCCCACCACCACCGCCACCAGCGCGGTCAGCAGCAGCAACGGGGCGCTGACGCCGTCCACGGCCAGGTGCAGCCGCACCCCGAGCGCCGGGATCCAGGGCAGGTCGACCTCCGGTCGGGCCCAGACGGTCGCGGCGGTGGCCAGCCCGGTCAGCACCGCGGCACCGCCGCCGACCCAGCGGGAGAGTCCCGGGGCAGGCGGGGTCGGGAACCGGTCGGCGACGGCGAGCGCCACGGCGGTCAGCAGCGGCAGCAGCACCGCGACGAGCACGGCGGGCAGCCCGAGCGCGCTCATCCGGTCACCACCCCCACCGCAGCGACCAGGACGGCACCGGCGAGCACCGCCAGCATCGCCGGTCCGGGTGCCCCCCGGTGGCCCCACGCGCCGGCCGCGCCCAGGCCGCGCGCGAGGTGCCCCAGCCCCCGCACGTACCCGTCGAGCACCTCCCGGTCCAGCCAGCGCACCGCCCGGGCGGCAGCAAGGACGGGCACGGCCACGGCCGTGGTGTAGACCCGGCCGAAGCCCAGCCCGCGCTCGGCGGCCAGCACCACCGGGTGCGGCAGCCGCGCCGCGGCGTCCCGGGTGCGCACGCCCCGGCCGAGGGCCCACACCACCAGCGCGGCCAGCGCCATCAGCAGCAGCGAGACCGCGAGCAGTGGCACGTTGACGACTAGCTCGACCTGCAGCACCGGGGTGAGCGCGAGCAGCCCGCCGAGCACCGTGAGCACGGACAGCGCGGTGACCGCGCTGCGGGCGGAGGAGGAGATCGCCGACTCGGCCTCCTCGACACCGGCTGCCTCCTCCAGCACGTCCCGGTCGATGAAGAAGTCGTCGATCCGGGTCGCGCCCTGCTGCAAAACCGGGTGCTGGCCCCGGCCCAGCACCAGCCAGGCCCGCATGCAGTAGGCCGCGGTGAGCGGGACGGAGGCGCCGACCGCGGCGAGCACCACGGTGGCGGCCACGCCGGGCCCGGCCTCGACCCCGGCCTCCACCTGGGCCAGCAGCAGCTCCTTCGAGAAGAAGCCGACGAGCGGGGGGACGCCCGCCAGCGCGAGCAGGCCCACCGCCAGCGGCCGCCGCAGCGTGCGGAACCGGGTGGTGCCCCCGACGACGTGGACCACCGCCGTCCCGCCGGTCAGCACGCCGAGCCAGCCGAGGGCGAGGAAGAGCAACGCCTTGAACCAGGCGTGCGAGGTCAGCTGCATCAGGGCCGCGTCCGGGCCCTGCCCGGCGGGCACGACGGCGAGCACCGCCAGCATCAGCCCCACCTGGCTCACCGTCGACCAGGCCAGCACCCGCTTCAGGTCCGGCTGGGCGAAGGCCATCAGCGCCGCCCCCACCACGGTCACGGCGGTCAGCACCGCCAGCAGCAGCCGGGCCGGGCCGGCCGACTGCAGCAGCGGGAGCAGCTGGGCCAGCACGACCGCGCCGGCGGCGACCATGGTGGCGGCGTGGATGAGCGCCGAGGCCGGGGTCGGGCCGGCCATCGCGTCCGGCAGCCAGTCCTGGAACGGCACCTGGGCGGACTTGCCCGCGACGCCGAGGACGACCCCGGTCATCGCCAGCGCCAACCAGGGGCCGTCGCCGCCGGCCGGCCCGGACCAGTGCTCGACGATGTCGCTGAGCCGGGTGCTGCCGGCTCCGGCGGCCAGCACCACCAGCCCGATGACGAACCCGACGTCGGCCACCCGGGTCACCAGCAGCGCCTTCGTGGCGGCCCGGTTGGCGGAGTCCTTGGCCGAGTAGTGGCCGATGAGCAGGTAGGAGCACCAGCCCATGACTTCCCAGCCGACCAGGGTGAGCAGCACGTCGTCGGAGTGGACGACGAGCATCATCGCCGCGGTGAACAGCGAGACCGTCGCGGCGAACGGCCGGTAGCGGGGGTCGTAGAACAGGTACCAGCGGGCGAAGACCTGCACCGCCAGCGCGACGGTGGCGACCACCACCGCCAGCAGCACCACGAGCCGGCCGGACTGCAGCTCCAGCGGCGCGACCAGCTCGCCGAGCGCGAGCGGCCCGACGGTGCTGGAGTGCCGGGGCGGCTCCCCCTCCCGGGCCGCGAGCGTGACGGGGTGCCACAGCGTCGCCAGCAGCGTCAGCAGGGTCAGCGGGATGGTGGCCCACGCCGCCGCGCGGGAGGAGCGGCGGACCAGCCCGACCGTCAGCGCCGCGGCCAGCAGCGGCAGCAGGACGGCCCACTGCGCCGCGGTGCCCGGCAGGTCGGGGACCACCTCGGCGGGGCCGGGCAGGAAGGACAGGTCCGGCAGCGGCAGCGCCGACGGGTCGAGCACCGGCCAGTCGAGGTGGTCCGGGACCGAGGGCAGCCCCGGCAGCTGGATGCCCTCCAGCCCCTGCAGCACGGCCGGCAGGCCCGCACCCCGGCTCACCGCTCACCCGCCACGACGTCGTCCCCGCTCCCGGGGCGGGACCCGGCCGCGGGCTCGCGGGCCGCCGGCCGGGTGGCGTCCAGGTGGCCGTGGCTGCGGTAGAGCGCCAGCACCACGGCCAGCGCGACGACCACCTCGGCGGCGGCGACCGTGATGACGAACAGCGTCAGCACCTGTCCGGAGGCCAGCGGGTCGGGCCACAGCTGGCCCGCCATCACCAGCAGCATCCCGGCGGCGGCCAGCAGCAGCTCCACGCCGACGACGACCAGCACCAGGTGGCGGCGGGCGAGCACGCCGTAGGTGCCGGCCCCGGCGAGCACGGCAGCCAGCAGGAGCGGCAGGGCGGGGCTGATCACCGCTGCTCCCCCACCGTCTCGGCATCGGGCGCCGGCAGCTCGGCCTCGGGGTGCTCGACCTGCTCCCCGGCCTCGGGGGGGCGGTGGGTGGCCACGGCCACCGCCGCGACCAGGGCGGCGAGGAGCAGCAGGGAGAGCAGCTCGAAGGGCCACACCCAGGTGCCGAGCAGCTGCGCCCCGACCTCGGTGTTGCTGGCCCCGGTGACCGGCACCCGGTCCGCGCCCAAGGCCGCGACCAGCACGGTGCCGAGCAGCACCGTGGCGGCCAGCGCGACCAGGCCGGCCAGCAGCCGCTGCGGGCCGGCGGTGTCGACGGCGGCCACGCCCTCCCGGGTCAGCATGAGCGCGAACAGCACCAGCACGACGACCGCGCCGACGTAGACCAGCAGCTGCACCAGCGCCACCAGCTCGGCCCCCAGCACCAGGTAGCAGCCCGCCACCCCGCCGAGCGCGACGACCAGCCACAGCGCGGCGTGCAGCACCCGGTGCGCCGTCACGGCCAGGACGGCACTCGCGGCGGTGAGCAGACCCACCGCCGCGAACAGGACCTCCAGCCCGGTCACCGCCGGTCCTCCCCCTCGATGCCCTGGTCACCGGTGCCGCCTCGCTCCTCGTCGGCTCCGGCCTCGGTCCGCTCGGCACGTTCGGCGGCCGCGTGCCGCGGGCTCTCGCCACGGGCCAGCGCGCGCTGCTCGCGGACGTCCTCGGGCAGCGAGGAGTCCGGCACCCGCTCCATCCAGGTCTGCAGCGTGCCCTTGTCGTGCAGCAGGTTGCGGATGTCGCCCTCGGCGTAGGCGAAGTCGGGCGCCCAGAACAGCGCGTCGAACGGGCAGACCTCGATGCAGATCCCGCAGTACATGCAGAGCGAGAAGTCGATGTCGAAGCGGTCCAGCACGTTGTGCTGCCGGGCGCGGCCGCCCTCCGGGCCGGGCTCGATGGTCTCCTTGTGGGAGTCGATGTAGATGCACCAGTCGGGGCACTCGCGGGCGCACAGCATGCAGGAGGTGCAGTTCTCCTCCAGCAGCGCGATCACGCCACGGGAACGGTCCGGCAGCTCCGGCTCGTCATGGGGGTATTGCCGGGTGTGGGCACGGGTGCCCAGGGTGCGGGCGGTGGTGGCCAGCCCCTTGCCCAGCGCGCGCAGGCCCTCGAAGGCGGTCACAGCACGACCACCACCCCGGTGAGCGCCACCTGGAGCAGCGCGAGCGGCAGCAGCACCAGCCAGGCGAACCGCTGCAGCTGGTCCTCCCGCACCCGTGGCCAGGCGACGCGGAACCAGATGATGACGACCGCGACCGCGAACGCCTTGAGCAGCGTCCACAGCGGGCCGAGGGTGTCCGCGGAGGGGCCGCTCCAGCCGCCGAGGAAGAGGACGGCGAACAGCAGCGACATCACGACGATGCCGGCGTACTCGGCCAGCAGGAACAACGCGAACCGCAGGCCGGAGTACTCGGTCAGCGGCCCGAAGACGATCTCGGCGTCGGCGACCGGGGCGTCGAACGGCGGCCGCTGCAGCTCGGCCACGGTGGCGGCGAGGAAGACCACGGCCCCGGGTGCCTGCCAGAGCAGCCACCACCACTGCCACTGCTCGACGATCCCGACGAGGGAGAGGCTGCCGGCCGCCAGCGCCACCGACACCGCGGCCAGCACCAGCGGCAGCTCGTAGCTGACCAGCTGTGCCGCCGAGCGCATCCCGCCCAGCAGCGCGTACTTGCTGCCCGAGCCCCACCCGGCCATGAGGGTGCCGAGCACCCCGACGGAGGTGACCGCCAGCACCAGCAGCAGGCTGGCCGGCACCTCGGCCGCGACCCAGCTGGCCGACAGCGGCACCACCGCGAGCGCGACCAGGTAGGGCAGCAGGGCCACCGCGGGCGCGAGCCGGTAGACCCAGCGGTCGGCCGCGGCGGGGGCGACGTCCTCCTTCTGGGCGAACTTGATGCCGTCAGCGACCAGCTGCGCCCAGCCGTGGAAGCCGCCGGCCTCCATCGGGCCCAGCCGGCCCTGCATGTGGGCCATCACCTTGTGCTCGGTCTGGCCGACGAGCAGGGGCAGGGTGAGGAAGGCCGCCAGCACCACGACGGCCTTGAGCACGACCTCGACCAGCAGGGGCAACTCACTCACCACCGTGAGCCTATCGACGCCGTCCCGCCGGACACAGTCCGCCACGGTGTGGTGCCAACATGGACCGGTGCGCATCACCGATCTGGAGCGGGACCGGGTCCCGGAGGCCGTGGCGTTGTGGCACGACTGCGGGCTGACCCGCCCGTGGAACGACGCCGAGGCCGACGCCCGTCGCGCGCTGGCCGGACCGGCCTCGACGGTGCTGGCGGCGCTGGCGCCCGAGGGCGCCCTGCTGGGCACCGCGATGGTGGGCCACGACGGCCACCGGGGCTGGGTCTACTACCTGGCCGTCGCGCCGGGGGCGCGGCGGCGAGGCACCGGCCGGGCGCTCATGGCTGCGGCCGAGCAGTGGCTGCGCCGGCGCGGCGCGCCGAAGGTGCAGCTGATGGTGCGTGACGGCAACGAGCAGGCGCACGGCTTCTACGCGGCGCTGGGGTACACCGACCAGGAGACGACCGTCCTCGGCCGCTTCCTCGACCCGGCGCTGCAACGGCTCAAGGAGCGCCAGCGCACCCGCTGACGGACGCCGCCGGTCCGCGCCTGCTCGGGTGTGGTGGTGAGCAACGCGGGTGAGTGTCGCGTTGCTCACGCTGAGCCGGGCCAGCGGCGTGACTGAGGCGGTCGACTGCTGGGTTGGTCACGACCGGGGGTGGTTCGCCGGGACCGATCGCGTCAGCGGGGGCCCCAGGAGGGGTCCGGCACGCCGGGTGGGAGCAGCCGGCGCCGGCTGGACGACCGCCGCGGCCGGGACCCCTCCCCCTCGCCGGGCTCCTTGGCGCCGGGCCAGGCCTTGGACGCCCGGGCGGCGAGCACGAACTCCTTGCGCAGCGGCGTACCCTCGAACCCGTCCGGCAGCAGCAGCGGCCGCAGCCCTGCCCCGGTGCCGTCGTCGAACCCGTCGACCGGCAGCCCGAACATCTCGTGGGTCTCCCGTTCCGCCCACGCGGCCCCGGCGAACAGCCCGGTGAGGCTGGCCAGCGGCTGCCCGTCGGGCACCCGGGTGCGCAGCAGCAGCCGGGCCAGCGGCCGGGGCGCGTCCGGCCCGGTGGCCATCAGGTGGCACACCACGTCCAGCCCCGGGTCCTCCTCGGCGTCGCTCTGGTCCACCGCGGAGAGCCAGTCGAAGAAGTCATACCCCTCGGCGCGCGCCTGCTCCGCCGCGGCCCGCCACTCCTGCCGCGGCACGTCGCGGGTCACCAGCCCGGGCGGCACGCTCACCGCTGCGGCTCCGAGGGGGAGCGGCCGGACGGCCGCTGCTCGCCCGCTCCGGGCTGGTCCGGCTTGGCGACCAGGTCGCGGGTGAGCTCGCCGGCCCCGACGGGTCCGGGCGCGAACGGGCGGGGCCGCAGCCGGCTCCGCGCGTGGCCGGGCCGCTCGGCCGCGATCTGCTGCTGCAGGGTGAGGATGCCGTGCAGCAGCGCCTCCGGCCGCGGCGGGCACCCGGGCACGTAGACGTCGACCGGGATCACCTGGTCCACGCCCTTGGTGACGCAGTAGGAGTCCCAGTAGGGGCCGCCGGAGTTGGAGCAGGCCCCGAAGGAGATCACGTACTTCGGCTCGGGCATCTGCTCGTAGAGCCGCCGGATCGCCGGGGCCATCTTGTCGGTGACCGTGCCCGAGACCACCATCAGGTCCGACTGCCGCGGGCCGGGCGCGAACGGGATGACGCCCAGCCGGATGAAGTCGTGCCGGGCCATCGAGGCGGCGATGAACTCGATCGCGCAGCACGCCAGCCCGAAGTTGAACACCCACAGCGAGTAGCGGCGGCCCCAGTTGAGCACGATCCGCACCGCCTCCGGGGCCCGGTCGGCGAGCACCCCGACGCGGGGGGTGGGCAGGTCGACGGTCATCACACCCACCTCAGCAGGCCGCGGCGCCAGACGTGCAGCAGCCCGATCACCAGCACGCCGAGGAAGATCGCCATCTCCACCAGCGAGGCGGGGCCCAGGTCCGAGCGCAGCACCAGGGCCCAGGGGAAGAGGTAGACCACGTCGACGGCGAAGACCACGTACAGCAACGCGTACACGAAGTAGCGCACGCTGCCCTGGCTCCACCCCGACCCGACCGGGTCGACACCGGACTCGTAGGTCGTGGCCTTGCCCGGGGTCGGGTCGTGCGGCGCGAGCAGGTACCGCGCCCCCGCGGCGGCACCGACCAGCGCCAGCCCGGTGAGGGCCACGGCGAGCACCACCAGATAGTCGGTCATCACTGCCACCCTAGCGGCGTGGCCGCGGTCCACCCACCAGGCGCAGTCCTGGTGGGCCGGGTCGGACAGCGCGCCCGCTCAGCGAGCCGCGCGCAGCGCGGCCATGGTCTGCGCCCCGTACCCGCCGTCGAACAGGATCGCGTGGACCAGCAGCGGCACCAGCTGGTAGACCGGCACCCGCTGCCGCCAGCCCTCGGCGAGCGGCAGCTCCTCGGCGTAGGCGGCGTGCTCCCGGTCGGTGAACCCGCCGAACAGCCGCATCATCGCCAGGTCCACCTCGCGGTGCCCCCAGTGCGCCGCCGGGTCGATCAGCCAGCTGTCGCCGGAGGCGTCGACCAGCCGGTTCCCTGCCCACAGGTCGCCGTGGACGAGGGTCGGCGGCTCCGGCGGCCCGAGCCCCTCGGGCCCGAGCCGGTCGGCCAGCGCCGCAGCGGCCGGGTCCAGCACCCCCGCGGCCACCGCCTGCCGGGTGAGCGGCCGCACCCGCCGGTCCAGCCACGACTCCGCCCAGCTGTCGGCCGGGGTCAGGTCCACCGGGCACAGCCCCAGGTAGCCCGGCAGCGTCGGGTCGAGGGCGCCGTACCGCTCACCGGTGGTGCGGTGGACCCGCGCCAGCTGCCGGCCGAACTCCTCCTGCTGGCGGGCGTCCGCCGTCCCGCCGGCGCTGACCCGCTCCAGCACCAGCACCTCGTCACCGGCCTCGAGCACCCGCGGCACCCGGGCACCGGCCGCGGCCAGCGCCGCCAGCCCGGCCGCCTCGAAGGCCAGCGCCCCGGGCAGGCCGGCAGGCGCGCGCTTACGGAACGGCTCCCCGGTCATCCCGGCTCCCCCTTCGGGTGCTCAGCCGCCGACGGCGCGGTGGCGGGCCGCGACCTCGTGCGCGGTGCCCTGCTGCAGGTGGCGCAGCAGCGAGCCGACCGTCTCCTCGAGGTGGTCGTACATCGCGGTGAACGCCTCCGGGCCGTGCCCCCACGGGTCGGTCACGTCGCGCACCGTCTCGGGGTCCTCAGCGGAGGCGTCGTCGGCGAACGCCCCGAGCCGCACCACCTTCCGGCGCGCCGACTCGTCGGGCGCGAGCTCCAGCACGTCCAGCTCGTTCGCCTCGTCCATGGCCACCACCAGGTCGAACCGCTCGAAGTCGGCGGCGGTGAACTGCTGCCCCTCGTGCTCCAGCAGCACCCCGCGACGCTCGGCCTCGGCCGCGGCCAGGTCGTGCGGCGGCTCCCCGAGGTGGTAGCGGCTGGTGCCGGCCGCGTCGACCGCCACCTCCACCCCGGCCCGGTCGGCCAGGTGCGTCAGCACCGCCTTCGCGGCGGGCGAGCGGCAGATGTTGCCCAGGCAGACGAAGCACACGCGCATACCGTCAGTCTGGCAGGCCCGGCGGGCCCACCGGGCCCAGTGAGGGGGCGAGGGCCCGCGGCGCGGGTGTGATCCACGTCCCAGCAGGGAACAAACCTACGGTCACGTAACATGGAACGGATATGAGTACCAAGCCCCTGCAGCGGCTGGACCGGGTGGTCATCCGGTTCGCCGGCGACTCGGGCGACGGGATGCAGCTGACAGGCGACCGGTTCACCTCCGAGACGGCGACCCTGGGCAACGACCTGTCGACCCTGCCCAACTTCCCTGCCGAGATCCGAGCGCCTCAGGGCACGCTGCCGGGCGTGTCCAGCTTCCAGCTGCACTTCGCCGACCACGCCGTGCTCACCCCGGGCGACCACCCGGACGTGCTGGTGGCGATGAACCCGGCCGCGCTGAAGGCAAACCTGGCCGACCTGCCGCGCGGGGCGACCGTCATCGCCAACACCGACGAGTTCACCCGCCGGAACCTGGCCAAGGTGGGCTACCAGGCCTCCCCGCTGGACGACGGCAGCCTGGAGTCCTGGCACGTGCACGGCCTGCCGCTGACCTCGATGACGGTCGAGGCGCTGGCCGACTTCGGGCTGACCCGCAAGGAGAAGGAGCGGGCCAAGAACATGATGGCCCTGGGCCTGCTCTCCTGGATGTACTCCCGGCCGCTGGAGGGCACCGAGGCGTTCCTGCGGGCCAAGTTCGACCGGGCGCCCGAGCTGCTGGAGGCGAACCTCGCCGCGCTGCGCACCGGCTTCAACTACGGCGAGACCACCGAGGACTTCGCGGTCCGGTTCGAGGTCGCCCCGGCGCCGATGGCCCCCGGCACCTACCGCACCCTTACCGGCAACCAGGCCATGGCGCTGGGGCTGGTCACCGCCGCCCACCGCTCCGGACTGCCGCTGGTGCTCGGCTCCTACCCCATCACGCCGGCCTCGGACGTGCTGCACGCGCTGTCGGCGCTCAAGCGCCACGGCATCACCACGCTGCAGGCCGAGGACGAGATCGGCGCCGTCGGGATGGCGCTCGGCGCCTCCTTCGGTGGTGCGCTCGGGGTCACCTCCACCTCCGGGCCGGGGCTGGCGCTGAAGGCCGAGACCATCGGCCTGGCGGTCGCCACCGAGCTGCCGCTGGTCGTGCTCGACATCCAGCGCGGCGGCCCCTCCACCGGGCTGCCCACCAAGACCGAGCAGGCGGACCTGCTGCAGGCGCTGCACGGCCGCAACGGGGAGTCACCGGTTGCGGTGATCGCGCCGCAGTCGCCCACCGACTGCTTCGACATCGCCCTGGAGGCGATCCGCATCGCCACCACCTACCGCACCCCGGTCATCGTGCTCTCCGACGGCTACCTGGCCAACGGCTCCGAGCCCTGGGCGGTCCCCGAGCTGGACGACCTGCCCGGGCTGGACGTCACCTTCGCCACCGCTCCGAACGCGACCGGCGAGGACGGGCAGCCGGTGTTCCACCCGTTCCTGCGCGATGAGCAGACGCTGGCCCGCCCGTGGGCGGTCCCGGGCACCGCCGGGCTGGAGCACCGAATCGGCGGCATCGAGAAGGCCGACGTCACCGGCCACATCTCCTACGACCCCGACAACCACGACCGGATGGTCCGGCTGCGGCAGGCCAAGATCGACCGCATCGCCGAGACGCTGCCCCCGGTCGAGGTCGACGACCCCACCGGTGACGCCCGGGTGCTGGTGCTGGGCTGGGGCTCCAGCTACGGGCCGATCGCGGCCGCGACCCGGCTGGTCCGCAGCGCCGGCGGCCGGATCGCCCAGGCCCACCTGCGTCACCTCAACCCGTTCCCCGCCGACCTCGGCGAGGTGCTACGCCGCTACGACCGGGTGGTCGTGCCGGAGATGAACCTGGGTCAGCTGGCGATGCTGCTGCGGGCCCGCTATCTGGTCGACGTGCGCAGCCACACCGCCGTGCGCGGCCTGCCGTTCAGCGCCGCGCACCTGGCCGAGGACCTGCACCGCGACATCCTCGAGGTCGAGGGCGACACCGCGGGCCCCGCGACCACCGACACCCCACGGGAGGAGGTCACCCGATGACCGCCACCGACCTGCCGCTGCCGACCCCCCAGGGCACCCAGGGGGTGCCCCGCGTCGGCGAGGAGGACCCCCGGCAGACCAAGAAGGACTTCACCTCCGACCAGGAGGTCCGCTGGTGCCCCGGCTGCGGCGACTACGCCGTGCTCGCCGCGGTGCAGGGGTTCCTCCCGGACCTGGGGCTGCGCCGGGAGAACATCGTCTTCGTCTCCGGGATCGGCTGCTCCTCGCGGTTCCCGTACTACCTGGAGACCTACGGGATGCACTCCATCCACGGGCGCGCCCCGGCCATCGCGACCGGCCTGGCCACCGCCCGGGAGGACCTGTCGGTGTGGGTGGTGACCGGTGACGGTGACGCGCTCTCCATCGGCGGCAACCACCTGATCCACGCGCTGCGGCGCAACGTCAACCTGACGATCCTGCTGTTCAACAACAAGATCTACGGGCTCACCAAGGGCCAGTACTCCCCCACCTCCGACGTCGGCACCGTCACCAAGTCGACCCCGGTGGGCTCGGTGGACCAGCCGTTCAACCCGGTGTCACTGGCGCTGGGCGCCGAGGCGACGTTCGTGGCCCGCACGCTGGACTCCGACCGCAAGCACCTGACCGAGGTGCTGCGCGCGGCGGCCGAGCACCGCGGCACCGCGCTGGTGGAGATCTACCAAAACTGCCCGATCTTCAACGACGGCGCCTTCCAGCTGATCAAGGACCGGGACAGCGGCCGCGCCCGGCTGGCCCACCTGGTGGACGGCGAGCCGGTCCGGGTGGGTGAGGACCACGTCGTGGTCCGCTCTGGCGGTGCGCTGACCGTGGTGCCCGAGACGGACGCCGAGCCGGCTGACGTGGTCGTCCACGACGTCGCGGCCGAGGAGCCCACCCAGGCGTTCGCGCTGTCCCGGCTGGACGACCCGTCGTTCGCGCACGTGCCGATGGGCATCTTCCGCCAGGTCTCCCGCCCCACCTACGACGACCAGGTCCGCGCCCAGGTGGACGGCGCCCGGGCCAGCGCGGGCGGGCCCGCCACCGACGCCGACCTCGCCGACCTGCTGCACGGCGGAGACACCTGGACCGTGACCGGGTGAGCGCGGCCGGGGGGAGCGCCCGGGGGGCACCGGAGTACCCGGACCGGGCGCGGGGGGCCGCGTTCGGGCTGTCCGCCTACGGGCTGTGGGGACTGTTCCCCCTCTTCTTCGCGCTGCTGCGTCCCGCCGGGCCGGTCGAGATCCTGGCCCACCGGATCGTGTGGACGCTGCTGATCTGCCTGGTGGCGCTGGCGGTGATGGGCCAGCTGCGTTGGGTGCGCCAGCTGCTACGCCGCCCGCGGCTGGCGGCCGGGGTGGCCACCGCGGGTGCGCTCATCGCCTGCAACTGGACCATCTACACGTTCGCGGTGCTCACCGGCCACGTCACCGAGGCGGCGCTGGGCTACTTCCTCAACCCGCTGGTCACCGTCGCGCTCGGGGTGGTGCTGCTGCGGGAGGGGCTGCGGACGCTGCAGTGGGTGGCGGTCGGTGTCGGCCTGGTCGCGGCCGTCTACCTGACGATCGACTACGGCACCCCGCCGTGGATCTCGTTCAGCCTGGCGCTCAGCTTCGCCAGCTACGGGCTGCTGAAGAACCGGGTCGGCTCCAGCCTGTCGGCGCTGCAGTCGCTGTCCGGCGAGACGCTGTTCGTGCTGCCGGCCGCGCTCGCCGTCCTGCTGGTCCTCGGCGTCACCGGGACCGGCACCTTCGTCACCGAGGGACCGGGCCACCTGCTGCTGCTGATGGCGTGCGGGCCAGCCACGACGATCCCGCTGCTGTTCTTCGCCGCGGCCGCCCGGCGGGTGCCGCTGGTCAGCATCGGCCTGATGCAGTTCCTCACCCCGGTGCTGCAGCTGCTGTGCGGGGTGCTGATCCTCGGCGAGGTGATGCCGCTCTCGCGCTGGGTCGGCTTCGCGCTGGTGTGGCTGGCCCTCACCGTCCTCACCCTGGACTCGCTGCGCGCCGCCGGCCGGGCCCGGCGGCTCGGTCGGGCGGCGCAGGCTGCGACCGCCTGAGCCCTCGCAGCGGCGGCCGCCGCCCCGGCGCCGGGCAGCTCGACCGTGCACCGCGCTGCATGCACGCCGCGCAATTTTGCACTGTGTGCATCTATGACTACGCTGACCGCCATGACCGCCGTCCTCCCGGAGCAGCCGGGGCGCCGCGAGCGCAACAAGGCGCGCACCCGGGAGGCGATCGTCGCCGCCACCCGGGCCCTGGCGCGCGAGCGCGGCCTGGAGCAGGTCACCGTCGCCCAGATCGCCGACCGGGCGGAGATCTCGCGCCGCACCTTCTTCAACTACTTCGGCGGGGTGGACGAGGTCGTCGCGGCCGGCACCGCGACCACGCTGCAGGCACTCGGGGATGCCTTCCTGGCCCGGCCCGCGACCGAGGACCCGCTGGCCGCGGTCGCGGCGGCGCTGCGTGAGCACCCGCTGGACCGGGAGCTGCTGCTGGACTGGCGGCCCGCTGGCCAGCTCCCCGAGCACCGGCTGCACCCGCTGCACCACCAGGTGTGGCGGCACCACGAGGAGTGGCTCGTCCAGCTGCTCGCCCGGCGGGTCGGCGACGCCGACCCGCTGCGGCCGCGGACCCTGGCCGCCGCGCTGATGGCCTTCTTCGAGGTCGTTGAGCGGGCCTGGGCCCCCCGCACCGTCGACCTGGACGCCGACGAGGCCGTCGCCGTCTTCAACGCCGACCTGCTGCGTGCGCTGGACCACGCCCGCAGCGGCTGGCGCCCGTTGACTCGCTGACCGACCTGGCGCGGCCCGGCCCCGTCGCGGTGCCGGGCCCGCCCGCCTGACTGGAGGAACCCCGTGGCCCTGATCCTGCACCGGCTCGGCCGGTGGAGCGCCACCCACCGCTGGACCGTCGTCCTCGGCTGGGTGCTCGTCGTCGCGACCGCCGTCACCGGTGTCGTGACGCTCTCCCGGCCGCTCACCGACGACTTCACCGTCCCCGGGAGCCGCTTCCAGACGGTGCTCGACCAGCTCGAGGCCGAGATCCCCGAGGCGGCTGGACTGATCGGCACCGTCACCTTCACCACCGGGGAGCCGTTCACCGCCGACCAGCAGGAGGCGGTCGGCGAGGTGACCGAGGCCTGGTCAGCGCTGGAGGGGGTGATCGAGGCCCCGGACCCGTTCGCGACCCAGCAGCAGCTGGACCAGGCGAGCGAGCAGGTCACCGAGGGCCGGGAGCAGCTCGCGGACCGGGAGGCCGAGATCGCCCAGGGGTGGGCGCAGCTGGAGGAGCGGGAGGCCCAGCTCCAGCAGCAGGAGCAGCTGCTGGACCAGCAGCAGGCCCAGCTGGAGGAGCAGGAGGCGGGCCTGGCCGCCGTGCCCGAGCCGCAGCGCAGCGCCCTCGCCGAGCAGCTGGAGCAGGGTCGGGCACAGCTGGAGCAGGGCCGCCAGCAGCTGGCGGACGCCCGCGGGCAGCTGCAGGAGGGGCGGGCCGAGCTGGAGCGGGGCGAGGACCGGGTCGCCGAGGCCCGCGTGGAGCTGGAGCAGGCCGAGCGGTTCGCGGAGCTGACCTCGCCGGTGCGCCAGGTCTCCCCGGACGAGACGCTGGCGATGACCCAGCTGCGGTTCGACTCCAGCAGCGGACAGGTCGACCCGGAGGTGGCCGACGAGATCCAGCGGATCGGGGAGAGCCTCGCCGAGGAGGGCGTGACGGTCGACTACAGCGCCGAGATCGTCTCCGACCTGAGCTCGGTGTTCGGTCCCGGTGAGGCCATCGGCCTGGCGGTCGCGGCGGTCGTGCTGCTGGTGATGCTCGGCACCCTGCTCGCCGCCGGCCTGCCGCTCCTGGTGGCGCTCGTCGGCGTGGGCGTGGGCATCGGTGCCGCGATGACGCTGACCGTGGCGGTCGAGATGACCACCGTCACCCCCGCGCTGGCGCTGATGCTGGGGCTGGCGGTGGGCATCGACTACTCGCTGTTCATCCTCAACCGGCACCGCAGCCAGCTGCAGCACGGCATGGCCCCGCGCGACTCGATCGCGCTGGCCACCGGCACCGCCGGCAACGCGGTGACGTTCGCGGGCCTGACCGTGATGATCGCGCTGGCCGCGCTGGCCGTGACGGGGATGCCGTTCCTCACCGTCATGGGCCTGGTCGCGGCGGGTACCGTCGCGGTGGCCGTGCTGGCCTCGGTGACCCTCACCCCTGCGCTGCTGTCACTGCTGGCAGGACGCGCGTTGCCGCGGCGGCAGCGCCGGCAGCGCAGCGAGGACGCCGGGCGCCACCGGCGCGGCACCGGCGCCGGCCGCTGGGTGACTGCCGTGCAGGGGCACCCCTGGCTGACGGCGCTGGCGGTCGTGGTGGTCGCCGGTGCCGTGGCTGCGCCCGCACCACAGCTGCGGCTCGGCCTGCCCGACGGCTCCTCGGAACCGGCCGGCTCCACCGCCTACCGCACCTACGACCAGATCCGCGACGCGTTCGGCGCCGGCGCCAACGGCCCGCTCGTCGCCGTGGCCACTCTCGACCAGCCCGCCGAGGACGACCCGGCGCTGACCGAGCGGCAGCTGGACCTCGCCGAGGACCTGGCCGCGGTGGAGGGTGTGCGCTCGGTGGTCCCGTTCGGCAGCAGCGAGGACCGCACCACCCTGGCGTTTCAGGTGGTCCCCGAGGACGGCCCCTCCGCCGAGTCCACGGTGCGCCTGGTGGAGACCCTCGACGCCCGCTCGGCCGCCCTGGGTGAGGCCCACGACGCGAGGCTCGGGCTGACCGGCCAGACGGTGGCCAACATCGACATCTCCGAGCAGCTGGCCGACGCGCTCCCGGTGTACCTCGCGGTCGTGGTCGGGCTGTCGCTGCTGCTGCTCCTGCTGGTGTTCCGGTCGGTGTGGGTGCCGCTGCTGGCCACCGCCGGCTTCCTGCTGTCGGTCGCCGCGGCGTTCGGCGGCGTGGTCGCCGTCTACCAGCTGGGGCTCGGCGGCGGGCTGTTCGGCGTGCACGAGCCCGGCCCGGTGCTGAGCTTCCTGCCGATCCTGCTCATCGGCGTGCTGTTCGGGCTGGCGATGGACTACCAGGTCTTCCTGGTCTCCGCGATGCGGGAGGCGCACGTGCACGGGGCCACCGCCCGGGCGGCCGTCGCCCGCGGTTTCGACCTCAACGCCCGCGTGGTCACGGCGGCCGCGATCATCATGGCTTCCGTGTTCGGCGGGTTCGTCTTCGCCGAGCTGACGATGATCCGGCCGATCGGTCTCGGGCTGGCGCTGGGGGTGCTGGTCGATGCCTTCCTGGTGCGGATGACGCTCACCCCGGCCGTCCTCACGCTCCTCGGCGAGCGGGCGTGGTGGCTGCCGCGCTGGCTGGCGCGGCTGCTACCGCACGTCGACGTCGAGGGCGCACGGCTGGAGCGGTCGGATCAGCCGGCGGACGCGCCCCAGCAGCAGCCGGCACCGGTGTCGCGCTGACCGGCCCGCTCGGCGACCAGCCGGTCACCGCCGGGGTTCGCCGAGCGCCCCCGCCCTCAG
>NZ_WIQI01000056.1 GCF_009602535.1 Ornithinicoccus halotolerans
TGCCGCCCGCGGAGCGGGGGCACACCCCGGTCGCGGCGGTGACCCGCCGGCTGCCCTCCGGGGCGGTGGTGCACCCGCAGCAGCAGGACGAGCTGCTGCACGTGGTCTCGGCGCTGCAGACCAGCGGGAGCCCGGTCGTGGTGGTCGTCGACGACGCCGGCCGGGTGCGCGGGACCGTCCGCGCCCAGGACCTGCGCGGCCGGTGAGGCCGGCGAGGGCACCGGCGGCGCGCACCTACACTGGCCGGTCGTGACCCCGCCCCACCCCGACGCCGCCGAGCCCACCCCGCCCGCCGAGCCCGCCGAGCCCGCCGAGCCCGCTGTGGGAGCTGACCGCCGGCGCGGCCCGTTCCGGGTGGGCGACCAAGTGCAGCTCACCGACCCGCGGGGGCGGATGCACACCATCACGCTCGTGGCCGGCGGCCAGTTCCACACCCACCGCGGACACATCCGGCACGACGACCTGATCGGTGCCCCCGACGGCACCGTCGTGCGGCACAGCGCCGGCACCGACTACCTGGCGCTGCGGCCGCTGCTGGCCGACTACGTGCTGTCGATGCCGCGTGGGGCCCAGGTCGTCTACCCCAAGGACGCGGGGCAGATCGTGCAGATGGGCGACGTCTTCCCCGGTGCCCGGGTGGTCGAGGCGGGCGTGGGGTCGGGCGCGTTGAGCATGTCGCTGCTGCGGGCGGTGGGTGGGCACGGGCGGCTGGTCAGCGTCGAGCGGCGGGAGGACTTCGCCGACATCGCCCGCGCCAACGGCCGGGCGTTCTTCGGCCAGGACCACCCCGCGTGGACGGTCACCGTGGGTGACCTGGTGGAGGTGCTGCCGGAGACCGTGCCCGACGGCAGCATCGACCGCGTGGTGCTCGACATGCTCGCGCCGTGGGAGTGCCTGGAGGTGGTGGGGCGGGCGCTGGCCCCCGGTGGGGTGCTGGTCTGCTACGTCGCCACCGCCACCCAGCTGTCACGGGTGGCCGAGGCGGCCCGCGACCACGGCGGCTACACCGAGCCGCGGGCGTGGGAGTCGCTGGTCCGCGACTGGCACCTGGAGGGCCTCGCGGTGCGGCCGGAGCACCGGATGCACGGCCACACCGGGTTCCTGCTCACCACGCGCCGGCTCGCGCCGGGGACCACCCCACCGCCGCGGCGCCGCCGGCCGGCCAAGGGTGCCTACGGCGAGGACTACGCACCGCCCGCCGAGCAGGCGTGGAGCGCCGAGGAGGTCGGCGAGCGGCCGGTGTCGGACAAGAAGGTGCGCCGGGTGCGGCGGGAGGCCGAGCGACGCGCCGGCCAGGCCGGCCACCCCGGCGACGGCGAGCCGACCGACACGGACGGGAACTAGGGCGGTCGGTGTGGGCGTTGCGGGTTAGGTTGGGGTGACGAGGCAGAAGGAGGCACCGTGACGCAGACACCGCAGCCTCCCGGACACGACGGCCGCGAGGCGCACGAGCCGGGCGGACAGGACCGGCCCCCGCCAGGCGGTAGCGGCCCCGGCCGTACCCGCCGGCTGGAGCAGCAGGTGCTGCACCTGCAGACCCGGCTGGGGGCGCTGCAGGCGCAGAACGAGCGGCTGGCCGACACGCTGCGCGAGGCCCGCGCCCAGATCGTCGCGCTCCGCGAGGACCTGGACACCATGGCCACCCCGCCGCTGACGCACGCGCTCGTGGTGGCCCGCAACGACGACGGCACCCTCGACCTGGCCGCCGGCGGCCGCAAGCTGCGCACCAGCGCCACCTCCCAGGTGCCGGTCGAGGAGCTCGTGCCCGGCCGGGAGGTGCTGCTCAACGACACCCAGACGGTGGTCGGCGTGGCCGGCTTCGAGCAGGCCGGTGACGTGGTCACGGTCAAGGAGGTGCTCGGGGAGGACCGGGTGCTGGTGCTGGTGCGCGGCGAGGACGAGCGGGTCTGCCGGGTGGCCGGGTCGCTGCGCGGCCAGCCGTTCCGGGTCGGTGACGGCCTGCTGCTGGACTCCCGGTCGGGGTTCGTCTACGAGCGGATCGCCAAGCCCGAGGTCAGCGAGCTGGTCCTCGAGGAGGTGCCTGACATCGCCTACGAGGACATCGGTGGCCTGGCCCGCCAGATCGAGCAGATCAAGGACGCGGTCGAGCTGCCGTTCCTGCACACCGAGCTCTACGCCGAGCACCAGCTGCGGCCGCCCAAGGGCGTCCTGCTCTACGGTCCCCCCGGCTGCGGCAAGACCCTCATCGCCAAGGCGGTCGCCGCGTCGCTGGCCAGGCAGACCGCCTTGCAGCGCGGCCAGCCCGAGACCACGAGCTACTTCCTCAACATCAAGGGCCCGGAGCTGCTCAACAAGTACGTCGGCGAGACCGAGCGCCACATCCGGATGATCTTCCAGCGGGCCCGGGAGAAGTCGGCCGACGGTTCCCCCGTCGTGGTGTTCTTCGACGAGATGGAGTCCCTGTTCCGCACCCGCGGCTCCGGGGTGTCCTCCGACGTGGAGACCACGATCGTGCCGCAGCTGCTGGCCGAGATCGACGGCGTGGAGCGCCTCGACAACGTCATCGTCATCGGCGCCTCCAACCGGGAGGACATGATCGACCCGGCGATCCTGCGGCCCGGCCGGCTGGACGTGAAGGTCAAGATCGAGCGGCCCGACGCCGAGAGCGCCCGGGACATCTTCAGCAAGTACCTCACCGCGGACGTGCCGCTGCACGAGCACGACCTGTCCGAGCGCCGCGGGGACCGCCAGGCGACCGTGGAGGCGATGATCGCCGCGGTCGTGGAGCGGATGTACGCCCAGATCGAGGAGAACAAGTTCCTCGAGGTCACCTACGCCGGTGGTGACAAGGAGATCCTGTACTTCAAGGACTTCAACTCCGGGGCGATGATCCACAACATCGTCGACCGCGCCAAGAAGATGGCGATCAAGGAGCTGCTCACCTCCGGCTCGCACGGGCTGCGGCTGGAGCACCTGCTGCGGGCCTGTGAGGACGAGTTCAAGGAGAACGAGGACCTGCCCAACTCGACCAACCCCGACGACTGGGCCCGCATCTCGGGCAAGAAGGGGGAGCGGATCGTCTACATCCGCACCCTCGTCGCCGGCAAGGACGGCGCGGGCGCTGCCCCGGGCCGGGCCATCGAGCGGGGCAGCACCGGGCAGTACCTCTGACCGCTCGGCGGCCGCTCCCGGTCCGAGAAGGTCAGCGCCGTCGCAACCGGGTCGCCAGCCGGGCCAGCAGCCGCCAGCCGGGTAGCAGCGCCAGCAGCACCACGGCGGCGACGACGACGAAGGCCGGCGCGGTGCCCGCGCCCAGCAGCGCCCGCAGGGCCATCCCGCCGATCAGGGTGGTGCCGGCGAGCAGTACGCCCTCCCGGAGTGACCCGGCCGGGACGAGGTCCGGGCGCCACCGGAGCAGCCCCCATCCGAGCCCGAGCCCGACGAGGAACGGCCCGGCCGTGGCCAGCACCCCGCCCGGGCTGAGCGCCTCGGCGTGCGAGGCGCGCCCGGTCGCGGCGAAGACCAGCACGGCGGCGGCGTCCACCCCGGCGCGCCACAGCGCAGCGAGCCGGGTGCGGGTGACAGCAGTGGCGGGCTCGGCGGTGTGCCGTGTCAGGGACGGGACCATGGCCCCATCATCGCAGTCGGCGAGTATCTTGATGTCGAGATAGTGCACTGAGGGCGTGGACGAGGAGGCACCGATGGTGGGGACGGCTGGTCGTGGCGGGCCGCAGTGGGACCCGGAGGAGTACGGCCGCTACGCGGGGGAGCGGGGCCGGCCGTTCCAGGACCTGGTGGCCCGGGTGGGGGCGGAGCAGCCCCGGGACGTGGTGGACCTCGGGTGCGGGCCGGCGACCCTCACCGCGACGCTGTGCCAGCGCTGGCCCGCTGCCCGTGTGCTCGGCGTGGACAGCTCGGCGGAGATGCTCGCCCGTGCCGAGGACGCCCGCCGGGGTGGGGCGGGTGACCGGCTGCGGCTCGAGCGGGCCGACGCCTGGGACTGGGCCCGCGCCCACGACGTGCCCGGCGGCGCGGTGGACGTCGTCGTGGCCAACGCGCTGCTGCAGTGGGTACCGCGGCAGCTGCAGCTGCTGCCGGTGCTGCTGGGGGTGCTGCGGCCCGGGGGCTGGCTGGCCGTGCAGGTGCCGGGCAACCACGACGCGGCCAGCCACGTGCTGCTGCGGGAGGTCGCCGGCCGCGAGCCGTACGCCCAGCACACCACCGAGGCCCGGCGGCGGGAGCCGCTCCCCGGCCCGGGCGACTACCTCGACACCCTGCTGCGGGCAGGCGCCACCGCGCCCGACGTCTGGGAGACCACCTACCTGCACCTGCTCACCGGGGCGGACCCGGTGCTGCGGTGGATGACCGGCACCGGGGCCCGCCCGGTCCTGCAGGCGCTGCCGGAGCAGCTGCGCGAGCCGTTCCTGGCCGACTACGGCGCGGCGCTGCGGGCGGCCTACCCGCCGGGGCCGCACGGCACGGTGCTGCCGTTCCGGCGGGTGTTCGCCGTCGCCCGGCGGCCGGTGGCCGGCTGAGCCGTCCCGCGGGCTGGGCGCCGCCCTCGACGGTGGGCCGCCCCCGGCGTCGCCCGGTGAACAGCCGTTCACTATGATGGTGAACGCCCGTTCACCCATTCCGCTCGACCGTACCCCGGAGCCCCACCAGCCGTGACCAGTACCGCCACGCCGCCCGCCGCGCCCTCGACCCCCCCGGCCACCGACCGCGGCGGCGGTCCCTCGACCGGGCTGGTGATCACCGTGCTGGCGCTCTGCGGCACGCTGGTCTCGCTGCAGCAGACGCTGGTGCTGCCGCTGCTGCCGGACTTCCCCGAGATCCTGGGCACCTCGGCCGAGAACGCCTCCTGGCTGGTCACCGCCACCCTGCTGGCCGGGGCGGTGGGGACCCCGATCGTGTCCCGGCTGGCGGACATGATGGGCAAGCGGCTGATGATGCTGGTCTGCCTGGGGGCGGTGATCGTGGGCTCGGTGGTCAGCGCGCTGAGCGCCTCGCTGCCGCTGGTGATCACCGGGCGCGCACTGGCCGGGCTCGGCTCCTGCCTGGTGCCGGTCGGCATCAGCATCATGCGGGACCAGCTCCCGGCGGACCGGGTGGGCTCGGGCGTGGCGCTGATGAGCGCCACCCTCGGGATCGGCGGCGCCGTCGGGATGCCGCTGGCCGGCGTCATCTACCGCGGGTTCGACTGGCACGCGCTGTTCGTGGTCTCCGGCGGCTTCGCGGTCGTGATGTTCCTCGCGGTGCTGCTGATCGTGCCCGAGTCGAGGGTCCGCACCCGCGGCCGGTTCGACTACGGCGGCGCGCTGCTGCTCTCGGTTGCACTGACCTGCCTGCTGCTGCCGATCTCCAAGGCGGGGGCCTGGGGCTGGCAGGACGAGAAGGTGGTCGGCCTGCTGCTGGCCTCGGTGCTGGTGTTCGCGGTGTGGGTGCCGATGGAGCTGCGCGCCGGGCAGCCCCTGGTCGACATCCGCACCTCGGTGCGGCGGACGGTGCTGCTGACCAACACCGCCTCGATCCTCATCGGGTTCGGCATGTTCACCAACTTCCTCACCAGCGCCCAGCAGCTGCAGATGCCGCGGGAGAGCGGCTACGGCCTGGGGCTGTCGGTGGTCGCCACCGGGCTGGCGCTGCTGCCCGGCGGGCTGCTCATGGTGCTGATGTCGCCGGTCGCCGCCGGGCTGATCCGCCGCTACGGGCCGCGGCTGATGCTGATCAGCGGCGCGGTGGCGCTGGCCGTCGGGTTCGTGCTGCGCGTCTTCCTGCACGGCTCGCTGGTGGAGATCCTGCTCGCCAACGCCGTGGGGTCGATCGGCACCGCGCTGGCGTTCGCCTCGATGCCCACCCTCATCATGCGCTCGGTGCCGATCACCGAGACCGCCTCGGCGAACGGCCTCAACACGCTGCTGCGGGCCATCGGCACCTCGACGGCCAGCGCCACCGTGGCGGCGGTGCTGACGATGAGCACGATGCCCGCGGGCGCCACCGGTGCCGAGACCGCGGTGCCCACGCTGGGGGCCTACCAGACGACGTTCTGGCTCGGCGCGGTGGCGGCCCTGGTCGGCGCCACCATCGCCGGGTTCATCCGGCGGCCGGTGCGGGCCACCGAACGGGCCGTGACACCGGGGGAGGACCTGTCACCGGAGCGGCACCAGGTCAAGGCCGAGGGCACCGGCACCGAGCTCATCGTGCGGGGGCTGGTCACCACCGACACCGAGCCGCCGCGCCCGATCCGGCAGGCCGTCGTCACGGTGCTGCACCCGGACGGCCGGCACGTCGACTGGGGGCGCACCGACGGCGAGGGGCGGTTCGCGCTCGCGCTGCCAGAGGAGGGGACCTACCTGGTGGTCGCCTCGGCCGACGGGTGGGCGCCGCAGTCCGGACTGGTGCGGCTGGACGAGCGCGGCATCGACCGGATCCGGATGCACCGGCGGCTGACGCTCACCGGCGTGGTGACCGACGACGGCGAGCCGCTGCCCGGGGTGATGCTCTCGCTGATCCGCCACGCCGGCGACTACGTCGCCACCACCCACACCCGGGAGGACGGCAGCTACGAGCTGGGGCTGCCGCCGCCGGGCCGCTACGTGCTGACCGTCGTCGACACCGAGCGGCACCGCACCCGGTCGCGGGCGGTCCAGGTCGGCTCCACGTCGGCCACGCTGGACATCGACGTCGTGACCGGCGCGCCGCGGGAGCGGAGCACGGCGTGACCGAGGCCGCGACCCGGGAGCGGGTGCTGCAGGTGGCCCGGCGGCTGTTCGGGGAGCGCGGCTATGCCGCCGTGACGATCCGTGAGGTGGCCGCCGAGGCCGGGATCAGCCCGGCCATGGTGATGAAGGTGGCCGGCTCGAAGGAGCAGCTCTACGCCGACGCCACCCCGCTGGAGCCGGCGCCGCTGGACGCCGGGCGCCCGATCGCCGGGATGGGCCCGCTGCTGGTGCGGCGGATGCTGGACCGGCGCGACCAGGAGGTGGCCGAGCCGTGGCTGCGCGCCCTCTACCTGCTGCACGGGGCCCCGGACCCCGACGCGGCCCGCCGCGAGTTCCGCGAGCGCTTCCTGTCCCGGTTCGCCGGCGCCGACCTGGAGCGGCGGCACCGGGCGGACCTGGCCGCCTGCATGCTGATCGGGCTGGCCGCCGGGATCCGGTCGTTCCGGCTGCTTCCGCCGGAGGAGGTCGACCCCGAGCAGGTCGTGGCCGAGTACGGCCCGCTGGTGCAGCAGCTGCTCGACGGGCTCACCGCGCCGGGGACCGAGCTGCCCGCCCCGCCCCGGGTCGACGACGAGGAGCCCAGCCCCGGCTCCTAGGCTCACGGTATGAGCACGCGCCGGATCATGGGGCTGGAGACCGAGTACGGCATCACCCTGCCCGGCGACACCAGCATCACCCCGATGGTGCTGTCGGGTCTGGTGGTCCGCGGCTACGTCGCGGGCGCCGGGCCCGGGGCGGCGCTGCCCACCGGCGCCGGCTGGGACTACGCCGACGAGACGCCGCTGCGGGACGCCCGCGGGTTCGAGATGGCCCGGGCGCTGGCCGACGTCAGCCAGCTCACCGACGTCGAGGACCCCACGACCGCCAACTCGGTGCTGGCCAACGGCGCCCGGCTCTACGTGGACCACGCCCACCCCGAGTACTCCAGCCCGGAGGTGACCGGCCCCCGCGACGCGGTCCGGTGGGACCGCGCGGGGGAGCTGGTGATGCTGCGGGCCGCCCGCACCTTGGCGGCCGAGGGGTTGCCGGTGCGCCTCTACAAGAACAACGTGGACGGCAAGGGCGCCTCGTACGGCACCCACGAGAACTACCTGCTGCCCCGGACGGTGCCGTTCGAGTCGATCGTGCGGGCGATGCTGCCCTACCTGGTCGCGCGGCAGGTGCTCTGCGGGGCCGGCCGGGTCGGCCTGGGCCAGGCGTCGCAGCAGCCGGGGTTCCAGATCAGCCAGCGGGCCGACTACATCGAGGCCGACGTGGGGCTGGAGACCACGCTGCGCCGCCCGCTGGTCAACACCCGCGACGAGCCGCACGCTGCCGCCGACCGCTACCGGCGGCTGCACGTCATCGCCGGGGACGCGACCCTCGCCGACGTCGGCACCCTGCTCAAGACCGGTGTCACCAGCCTCGTGCTGCGGCTGGTCGAGGACGGCGTCAGCGCGGTCCCGCAGCTGGACCTGGCCGACCCGGTCGCTGCGGTGCGCCAGGTCAGCCACGACCCCGCGGTGCAGGCCAAGGTCGAGCTGGCCGACGGCCGGTGGATGACCGCGCTGGACATCCTGGGCGGCTACCGCGAGGCGGTGCAGACCGCGCTGGACCGGCAGCGGCCCGGCTGGGAGGCGGACGCCGAGACGCTGGAGGTGCTGGGCTGGTGGGACGAGGTCACCGACCGGCTCCGACGGGACCCCCGCAGCTGCGCCGGGGTCGTGGACTGGGCCACCAAGTGGGAGCTGCTGGAGCGGTACCGCGACCGGGACGGCCTGGCCTGGAACGACCCCCGGCTGGCGGCGATCGACATCCAGTACTCCGACCTGGACCCCGCCCGCGGCCTGGCCGCCCGGATGCGTGCCGCCGGGCGGCTGCGCACCCTGGTGTCCGACGAGGACGCCGAGGCCGCCGTGCTCAGTGCCCCGGCCGACACCCGGGCCTGGTTCCGCGGCGCGTGCGTGCGCCGGCACGCCGACGAGCTGCGCGCCGCCTCCTGGGACTCGGTCGTGTTCGCGCTGGGCAGGCGGCTGCACCGGGTGAGCATGCCCGAGCCGGCCGGCCACACCCGCGCGCACTGCGCCGACCTGCTCGAGCGGCACGACTCGGCCGAGGGGCTGCTCGAGGCGATGGGCGTCCTCGGGAGCGACTAAGGTCGGGAGAGCAGCAGGTCCACTGCCCGCGAGCCGGGCCGAGACGTCGGAGGTGAGGACCGTGGCAGGTCAGCAGCAGCAGCCGCGGCGGCGCGAGGAGGAGCAGCCGCCGCCCGAGGACGACCGCGGGCCCGACGGTGCCGCACCCGGGCAGGCGCGCGACCAGGGCCGGGAGCAGGAGGTGGACGACCTGCTGGACGAGATCGACGGCGTCCTGGAGCACAACGCCGAGGAGTTCGTCCACGGGTTCGTGCAGAAGGGCGGGCAGTGAGCGGCGCGGTCCCCGACAGCCGGCGCCTGCCCGCGTCCTTCCTGGCGACCGGTAGCAGCTCGTTCAGCGAGTTCCTGGGCGCGCACGCCCCGCAGCTGCTCCCCGGGGCGGGGCTGCCCGAGCAGGGCCGCGTCGACGTGCCGCACGGCACCACGATCGTCGCGCTGACCTTCGCCGACGGCGTGGTGCTGGTCGGTGACCGGCGGGCCACGATGGGCAGCTTCATCGCCAACCGCGACATGGAGAAGGTGTTCTCCGCTGACGAGTACTCCGCGGTGGGCATCGCCGGCACGGCCGGCGTCGCGGTCGAGATGGTCAAGCTGTTCCAGGTCGAGCTCGAGCACTACGAGAAGATCGAGGGCACCCTGCTCTCGGTGGAGGGCAAGGCCAACCGGCTGGCCGCGATGATCCGCGGCAACCTCGGCAACGCGATGCGGGGGCTGTCGGTGGTGCCGCTGTTCGTGGGCTACGACCTGGAGACCCGCAGCGGCCGCATCTTCAGCTACGACCTCACCGGCGGCTGCTACGAGGAGCAGCGCCACCACAGCGTCGGCTCCGGCTCGCTGTTCGCCCGGGGCGCGCTGAAGAAGCTCTGGCACCCCGGCCTGGCCGAGGACCAGGCGGTCGACGTGGCGGTCGAGGCGCTCTACGACGCCGCCGACGACGACTCCGCCACCGGCGGGCCCGACCTGGGGCGGGGGATCTGGCCCACCTGCGCGGTCGTGACGGCCGGCGGGGTCCGGTTCGTCACGGACGACCGGCTGGAGGAGCTGGTCACCGCCCTGCTCGCCCGCCGCCGCTCCAACCCGGGAGGTGCCCGATGACGCTGCCGATGTACGTCTCGCCCGAGCAGCTGATGAAGGACCGGGCGGACTACGCCCGCAAGGGCATCGCCCGCGGCCGCTCGGTCCTGGTCCTCAGCTACCGCACCGGGATCGCCCTGGTGGCGGAGAACCCCTCCACCACGCTGCACAAGGTCTCCGAGCTCTACGACCGGATGGCCTTCGCCGCGGTCGGCAAGTACAACGAGTTCGAGAACCTGCGGGTGGCCGGGATCCGCTACGCCGACCTGCGCGGCTACTCCTACGACCGCAGCGACGTGACCGCCCGCGGGCTCGCCAACGCCTACGCGCAGACGCTGGGGACCATCTTCACCCAGGAGTCCAAGCCCTACGAGGTGGAGATCGCCGTCGCGCAGGTGGGGCAGCGGCCCGAGGACGACCAGATCTTCCGGCTCACCTACGACGGGTCGGTGACCGACGAGCCCGGCTTCGTGGCGATGGGCGGTGCCAGCGAGGAGCTCACCGGCCAGCTGCGGGAGCGGTTCACCCCCGGGAGCAGCACCCTCAAGGAGGCGCTCGCCCTGGCGATGGCCGTCCTGGGCGGGTCGGCCGAGGAGCGCCAGCTGGACGCTGGGCAGCTGGAGGTGGCGGTGCTGGACCGGCGCCGGCCACGCCGGGCGTTCCGGCGGCTGCGCGGGCCGCTGCTGGAGTCGCTGCTGGACCAGGCCGACCCCACCGCGGACGTGCCGACCGTCGACGACGCCCGCCCCGGCCCGCACGACACGCTGACCGGGGAGGCGCCCGAGCGCCCGGAGCGCTCCGACGGGCGGGAGCACACCAACCCGCAGACGCAGCACCCGGGCGAGGAGCACCAGGACCCGCAGGACCAGCACGGCCCCGGGGCCGGCGGGGGCTCGACGGAGGGCCAGGAGACGTAGGCTGGCCGCATGGAGCGCCGCATCTTCGGGATCGAGACCGAGTTCGGCGTCACCTGCGCATTCACCGGGGAGCGCCGGCTGGCGGCGGACGAGGTCGCCCGCTACCTGTTCCGCAAGGTGGTCAGCTGGGGCCGTTCCAGCAACGTCTTCCTCGGCAACGGCTCCCGGCTGTACCTGGACGTGGGCTCGCACCCGGAGTACGCCACCGCAGAGTGCGACGACCTGCGCGAGCTGGTCGCCCACGACAAGGCCGGCGAGGCCATCCTGCACGACCTGGCCCTCGACGCCGAGGCACGGATGGCCGAGGAGGGCATCCAGGCGCGGGTGTACGTGCTGAAGAACAACGTCGACTCCCGCGGCAACTCCTACGGCTGCCACGAGAACTACCTCATCGCCCGGCGGGGTGAGCTGTCGCGCATCACCGACACCCTCATCCCGTTCCTCATCACCCGCCAGATCATCGCCGGCGCCGGCCGGCTGCACGTCGCCGGCGACCGGGCCACCTACCTGGTCAGCCAGCGCGCCGACCACATCTGGGACGGGCTCAGCTCGGCGACCACCCGGTCCCGCCCCATCATCAACACCCGCGACGAGCCGCACGCCGACGCCGAGCGGTTCCGCCGGCTGCACGTGATCGTCGGCGACTCGACGATGACGCAGAGCACCACCCTGCTCAAGGTCGGCGCGACCGACCTGGTGCTGAAGATGATCGAGGCCGGCACGCTGCAGCGCGACCTCACCCTGGACAACCCGATCCGGGCGATCCGCGACATCAGCCGGGACACGACCGGCAGCCTGCCGCTGGCGATGGCCGGTGGCCGGCGGATGAGCGCGGTGGAGATCCAGTCCGAGCTGCTGGCCCGGGTGGTCCGCTACGCCGAGGCCAGCGGCCTGGACCAGGTGGAGCCCTACCGGTGGGTGATCGAGCTGTGGGAGCGGACGCTGCACGCCGTGGCCAGCCAGCAGCTGCAGCTGGTCGAGACCGAGATCGAGTGGGTCGCCAAGTGGCGGATGCTGCGCGAGTACGCCGACTCCCACGGCCTGGAGCCGACCGACCCGCGGCTGCAGCAGCTGGACCTGGCCTGGCACGACGTGCATCCCACCCGGGGGGTGCACCAGATCCTGGCCCGCCGCGGCCGCGTCGCCGAGGTCTGCCCGCCCGAGCAGGTGCAGCGGGCCCAGCACACCCCGCCGCAGACCACCCGCGCCCGGCTGCGCGGGGAGTTCGTGCAGGCGGCCCAGGAGCACCGGCGCGACTTCAGCGTCGACTGGGTGCACCTGAAGCTCAACGACGCCGCCCAGCGCACGGTGCTGTGCAAGGACCCGTTCGCCAGCCAGGACCCGCGCGTCACCGACCTCATCAACGTGGTCCGCGGCGGCACCGCGCCCGCGCCCGCCAGGTTGGGGCGTTAGGCTGACCCGGGCTGCGGGGGTCCGCCTGGCTGCGCGCCCGGGCGGCCAGCCGCTACCGGGACCGGGACCGGACCCCCGGGCCGAGACCCACGAGAGACGACAGACAAGGACGACCGTGCCTGCTCCCCGACCGCGCCTGCTGGCCCTGGCCCTGGCGCCGCTGGTGCTCCTCGCCGCCTGCTCCTCCGGTGGGGAGGGCGCCGACGACTCCGCCCTCACCAGCGCCCCCGACGACGCAGCGGTGACCTCAATCCCTCCGACCGGTGACTTCTCCGAGGTCGCGGTGGAGCGCCAGGAGCAGGACGGCGGCGAGGTCCCGGTCATCACCTACCAGGGCGAGCCGATGACCGACGAGGAGGGACAGCCGGCCGACACGCTGCCGCTGTCGGTCGCCGAGACCCAGGTGCGCGAGCTCGCACCCGGCGACGGGGAGCCGGTGCAGCCGGACCAGCACGTCGAGCTGCGCTACCTGGCCGTCAACGCCACCAACGGCAGCGAGGTCGTCTCCACCTTCCCCACTGACGAGCAGGTCGTCATGGACCTCTCCAACGAGTCGCTGCTGCCCGGCTTCCAGGAGCAGCTGCCGGGGGTGCACGCCGGGGCGGAGCTGCTGCTGGCGATGCCCCCCGAGGACGCCTTCGGGGAGCAGGGTTACTCCGAGCTCGGTGTCGGTAGCGGCGACACGCTGCTGTTCTACCTGGAGGTGGTGGGCTCGCACAGCCCGCTGGAGCAGGCCGAGGGCGAGCCGGTGGAGCCGCCCGAGGGGCTGCCCACCGTGGAGGCCGACGGCAGCAGCCCGGCCGAGGTCACCATCCCGGAGGGCGAGGACCCGCCCGAGGAGCTGGTCGTCGAGCCGCTCATCCAGGGCGAGGGCCCGGAGGTGGCCGAGGGCGACCAGGTCACCGTCCACTACACGGGCGTCAAGTGGAGCGACGGCAGCGTCTTCGACTCCTCGCTCGAGGCCGGTGAGCCGTTCGGGTTCCAGGTGGGGGCCAACATGGTCATCCCCGGCTGGGACCAGGGCGTGGTGGGCCAGCGGGTCGGCAGCCGGCTGCTGCTCATCACCCCGCCCGACGTCGCCTACGGCGACGCGCAGGAGGGGCACGAGCTGAAGGAGGAGACCCTGGTCTTCGTCGTCGACATCCTCGACGCCCACTGACCGAGCACGCCACCGACAGAGAGGCAGACCGATGACCGAGCGCAGCAAGCCCGAGGTGGAGTTCCCCGGGGACACCCCGCCGGGGGACCTCGTCGTCGAGGACATCATCGAGGGCGAGGGCCCGGAGGCGACCGAGGGTGCCATCGTGCAGGCCCACTACGTCGGGGTCTCCTGGTCCACCGGCGAGGAGTTCGACGCCTCCTGGAACCGCGGCACGCCGCTGTCGTTCCAGGTCGGTGTCGGCCAGGTCATCCAGGGCTGGGACCAGGGGCTGCTCGGGATGCGCGTCGGCGGGCGCCGCCGCATCGTCATCCCGCCGCACCTCGGCTACGGCGACCAGGGCGCGGGCGCGGTCATCAAGCCCGGCGAGACGCTGATCTTCGTGGTCGACCTGGAGGGCGTCAGCTGAGCAGCCCTGCCGCGTGACGCCCGGCCGCCGCCGCGGCCAGGAACGCGGCCGGGTCCTGCTCCAGGCCCCGCCCCATCGTCGACAGCCGGACCGGGCAGGCGGCCAGCGCCTCCCGCAGGCCGGTCACCGGCACCGGCCGGCCCCGCAGGTGGGGGGCGTCGGCGAGCAGCTGCTCGCACTGGGCGTCGACCCGGGCGGCCAGCTCCGCGGGCACCCCGTCCGCGCCGTCGAAGTCCGGGACCACCAGGTCGGCCGGCCGGGCCAGCACCCGCCCGTACGCGGTGCGGCTGTGGTGGGAGACCCCCTGGTGCCGCTCGCGGGGGTCGGCCTGCGAGACGCGCAGCGCCGCCACCGGACGCCCACCCAGGACCGCGGCCGCGTTGAGCGCCTCACCGGCGGCGACCCCGGAGAACCCCCACCGGGTGCCGGTCCCGAGGTTCCCCGGCCCCTGCACGACGACTGCCACGTCGGCGCCGCTGACCAGCCGGGCCGCCAGCAGCCCGGTGTGCACGGTCGCGGCCTCCAGGTCGCCGCCGAAGGCCTGCCCGGTGGTGACCACGCTGGCCAGCCACCCCGCCTCCCGCAGCGCGCCGGCGGTGCGGGAGAACGCCGCGGGCAGCGCCCCGCCGTCGGTCATCACGTACGCCACCCGGGCCTGCGGCCGCGTCAGCCGCAGCCCGGCCAGCACCGCCGGCAGGCTGGAGTGCAGGTCGGCCGCGACCACCGGCATGCCCGCGATGTCGTCGGCCTCGGCCAGGGCGGTGTGGTGCTCGCTCTCCTGCTCGTCGACGCCCAGCACCATCGCCTGCAGCGGGGTGTAGCGGGCCTTGACCAGGTGTCCCGGGGCGACCGGCGCCGGCCCCACCGGAGGCAGCCGGTCCGGCAGCGCCACGACCATGGCCAGCCCGCCGGTGCCCAGGTCGCGCTCGAGCGCGTTGCCGTTGAGCAGGACCCGGTCGCCGGGGGCGGGCTCGCCGACCAGGTCGGTGTAGGCCAGCGCCCGCACCCTCCCCTCACCGGAGGCGACGGCAACCTCGACGGCGCCCGGTCGCCGGTCCAGCACCTGGGCCACCACGCCCTCGCGCCATCGGATCACCAGGGCAGGGTAGCGGCACGCCGCGGGACCGGGGGCGCGTCCCCGCCGGTCAGGTAGCGTGCGACCCATGGCCCGTCCCAGCCCGGCAGCGACCAAGACCGAGCGGTTGCTCAACCTCGTGATCGCGCTGCTGGCCACCCGGGCGCCGATGTCCAAGGCCCGTATCCGGCAGGCGGTCCCGCAGTACCAGGACAGCTCCGACGAGGCCTTCGACCGGATGTTCGAGCGGGACAAGGACGAGCTACGGGAGCTGGGCATCCCGCTGCGGACCGAGCCGGTCGACGCCTACTTCGACGACGAGCCCGGCTACCGCATCGACCGCCGCGAGTACGCGCTGCCGGAGATCGCCTTCGAGCCCGACGAGCTGGCCGTCATCGGCCTGGCCAGCCGGGCCTGGTCCCAGGCCGCGCTGGCGGGCCCCGCCGCCCGCGCGGTCCGCAAGCTGCAGGCCGCCGGTGTGGCGACCGAGCATGCCTCGGTGCCGGGCATCGAGCCGCTGCTGCACACCACCGAGCCCTCCTTCGACACGGTCCGCGCCGCGGTGCTGGCGCGGCAGGAGGTCACCTTCGACTACCGCGGCGCCGGCCAGGGCGGGGTGACCGCCCGGCAGGTGCAGCCGTGGGCGCTCACCTCCTGGCACGGCCGGTGGTACCTGACCGGTCACGACCTGGACCGGCAGGCGCCCCGGGTGTTCCGGCTGGACCGGATCGAGGGGCCGGTGCGGACGCGCGGCGGGCCCGGCCGCTACCCAGTGCCCGAGCACGACCCTCGCGAGATGATCACCGCCAGCGCGCGCACCGGGGAGCCCATCAGCGCCACCGTCGCCGTCGCCGAGGGCCACGGCCACATGCTGCGGCGGCGTGCGGTGGACGTCTCGCCGGGGGAGGAGGGGTGGGACCTGGTGCGGTTCGCCGACGCCGATGCCGCGGGGCTGGTGGAAGAGGTCGCCTCGCTCGGCCCCCGGGCGCGGGTGGTGGAGCCGCAGCTGCTCGCGGCGCAGGTGCGCGAGCGGCTGCAGGCCGTCCTGGCTGCCCACGAGCGGCCGGGGGCGGCCGAGCCGTCGGAGGAGGAGCGGGCATGACCCGGACCACGCACCGCCAGGAGTCGGCCACCGACCGGCTGGCCCGGCTGCTGACGATGGTGCCCTGGCTGCTGCAGCGGCAGGGCATCGACCTGGCCGAGGCCGCCGAGGAGCTCGGCGTCGACCAGGAGCAGATCGTGGCCGACCTGCAGCTGCTGTTCGTCTGCGGCACCCCCGGGCACCTACCCGACGACCTGATCGAGGCCTCCTGGGAGGGCGGCCGGGTGCACCTGGGCAACGCCGACACCATCGCCCGTCCGCTGCGGCTGACCCGCGACGAGGCGCTGGCGCTCATCGTCGCGCTGCGCGCGCTGGCGGAGGTGCCCGGTATCGAGGAGCACGACTCGATCGACCGCGCGCTGGCCAAGCTGTCCGCGGCGGCGGGCGAGGAGGCCGGTGGCGCCGAGCAGGTCCAGGTCGACCTCGGCCTCGACGACACGGAGCAGCAGGTGCTGCGGACCCTGCGCCGGGGGCTGGAGGAGCGACGCCGGCTGCACCTGCGCTACCTGGTCACCCGCCGCGACGAGCGCACGGAGCGCGACGTGGACCCGATGCGGGTGCTGACCGCTGACGGCCGCTGGTACCTGGAGGCCTGGTGCCACCGCGCCACCGACGTGCGGATGTTCCGGCTGGACCGGATCGAGGAGGTGCAGCTGCTGGACGCCGATGGCACGCCGCCGCCGCAGGCGCGGTCACGAGCCGTCGGGCCGGGGGTGTTCCAGCCTTCCGAGGACGACGTCGCCGTCGAGCTGCTGCTCGCCCCCCCGGCGGCGTGGGTCGCCGAGAACTTCCCCGTCGAGTCCGCGGAGCGCCGCGCCGACGGGTCGGTCCACGTGGTGCTGCGCACCGCTGACCTGGGCTGGGTGCGCCGGCTCGTGTGGCGGCTCGGCGGCCACGCGCGGGTGCTGCTGCCCGAGGTGCTCGCCGAGGATGTCGTCGCCGGGGCCCGGGAGGCGCTGGCGTAGACTGGCAGCGACCCGGCCGGGAGCGCGCACTCGGTCCCGACGCGATGACGAGCAGGGAGCAACCATGCTGAGGAACGTCAGCCTGTGGCAGCTGGCCATCATCGTCCTGGCGATCGTGATCCTGGTCGGCTGGAAGCGGCTGCCCGACATGGCACGCAGCGTCGGCCGCTCGATGCGGGTCTTCAAGTCCGAGGTCGACCAGCTGCACGGGTCCCGCGACGACGAGGACCGGGACGGCGACGTCGAACCCGATGACGGCCGCGGCAGCACCGGCCGCCGCGAGCCCGGTGGTGCCAGCGATCGGCCCCGCCCGCTGGAGGGTGAGGTGCAGGAGCCCGAGGCTGACCTCCGGACCCCGGGCCAGGAGCGCGCCGACGCGGCAGCCCGCCGGGACGACGACCGTCCCGCCGGCTGACGCCGGACGCCCCCACCCGACGTGCTCCGCCTGCGCCGGCGCCCCCGCGACCCCGAGGGGCGGATGTCGCTGGGCGACCACCTGCGCGAGCTGCGCAACCGGCTGCTCGTCTCGGTCGTCGCGGTCCTGCTGTGCGCCGTCGTCGGCTGGGTCTACTACGAGGAGCTGTTCAGCTTCATCCTGGAGCCGATCCGGAACGTGCGGGACGCGCGCGGCGACGCCCTGGTCAACCTCAACTTCGGCAGCGGCATCACCCAGCCGTTCGCCGTGCAGATGCGGGTAGCGATCTTCGTCGGCATCGTGCTGGGCAGCCCGGTGTGGATCTGGCAGCTGTGGGCCTTCCTGCTACCCGGCCTGCACCGTGCGGAGCGTCGCACCGCGCTGGCCTTCTTCGCCGCGGCGGTCCCGCTGTTCTTCGCCGGCTGCCTGCTGGCGGCGTGGTCACTGCCCCGGACCGTCGCGATCCTGCTGTCGTTCACCCCGGCGGGCACGGCCAACCTGCAGGACGCGATGGGCTACCTCAACTTCATCCTCTACTTCGTGGTGGCCTTCGGGGTGGCCTTCCTGATGCCGGTGCTGCTGGTGGGCGCGAACGTGCTGCGGATCCTGCCGGCTCCGGTGATGTTGCGCGGATGGCGGGTGGCCGTGCTGCTCATCCTGGTGTTCTGTGCGCTGGCGACCCCCGACCCCAGCGCCTGGACCATGCTGGCGCTGGCCGCTCCCATGGTGGTGCTCTACTTCGGGGCGGTCGGCGTGTCGTTCCTGCTGGAGCGCCGCCGGCGCCGCCGCGAACCGGACTGGCTGGCCACGCCCGACGACCGCGCCAGCGCGCTGTGACCGGCTGGCTGGTGCGGTGACCACGCCGCCCGGGCCGTGGCGGGTCGCGGTGCTGCACGGTGCCCGCACCGGACGCGGTCGTCAGCTGGGCGCCCACGTGATCGAGCGGATCGCGGCCGCCGGGCACCAGGTGCGGCCGCTGCGCACCACCGGCCGGGAGGAGGCGGGGGTGGCCTGCCGCGCGTACGTGCCGGTGTCGCTGTGGCGGCG
>NZ_WIQI01000057.1 GCF_009602535.1 Ornithinicoccus halotolerans
CGCTCGCGGCACCGAGCTGGGTTGCGTGCCGGTCCATCCCGGAGTGGGTGCCGCGCTGCGGCTGCTCGTGCTCGGTATCTCCCCCGACTCCCACCCGGAGGAGGTGCTGGCGGCCGTGCTCGCCGAGCGCAGCCGCCGGGAGCGCGAGCGCGCCGCCGCACGGGAGTCGTTGCGGGCCCGGCTGCTCCCGCCCGACCCGCTGGCCCGGCCCACGGAGGCCCCCGGGCGGGCCCGGCCGGCTCAGCCTCCCGGGACGGCCTCCAGCCGGTAGCCGGGCAGCACCCGCTCCCGGACCAGCTGTTCGCGCACGTCGAGGGGCAGGAACGCCGACCGTGCCGACCGCACGGCGACCCTGGCCAGGTCCTCGTCGCTCCAGCCGTGCCGCTCGACGAGCGCGGCCAGCTCCGCGGACATGGTGGTGCGGCTCATCAGCCGGTTGTCGCAGCTGACCGTCACGGCGAAGCCCAGCCGGTGCAGCAGCGTCACCGGGTGCTCGTCCCAGGAGGGGGCGGCGCCGGTCTGCAGGTTGCTGCTCGGGCACAGCTCCAGCGGGAGCTGTCGGTCCCGGATCCAGCCGGCCAGTCGGCCCAGCCGCACTCGGGAGAGCCGTTCGGCGTCCCACCGGTGGAACGGCAGCTCGCGGGCGACCTCGGCGACCGGGCGGCCGTCCAGGGTGAGGTCCTCCACCAGCCGCACCCCGTGACCGACGCGCTCGGCGCCGCAGGTGAGCACCGCATCCCGGATGCTGGGCAGGCCGAAGGCCTCGCCGGCGTGGATCGTGTAGTGGACGCAGCCCTCCCGCAGCGCGCGGAACGCGGCCAGCTGGCGCGTGGGCGGGTGGCCGTCCTCGGCGCCGGCGATGTCGAACCCGGCCACCTTGCTCCCCTCGCGACGGGTGTGCCGCAGCGTCAGCTCGGCCGCCTCGGCGCCGGGCCCGGCGTGCCGCATCGCGGTCAGCAGCGCGGCACTGGTGACGGGGTGGCCGGCGCCGGCCGCCTCCTCCTCGCCCTCGCGCAGCCCCTCCTCCACGGCGAGCACGACCTGGTCCATCGTCAGCCCGCGCTCGGTGTGCTGCTCCGGGGCGTACCGCAGCTCCGCGTGCACGACCCCGTCGGCGGCCAGGTCCACCACCGCCTCCCGGGCGACCCGCCGCAGCCCTGCCTCGGTCTGCATCACGGCCAGCGTCTGGGCGAAGGTCTCCAGGTAGCGCACCAGCGACCCGGAGTCGGCGCTCTCGGCGAACCAGGCCGCCAGCGCGGCCTCGTCGTCGGCCGGCAGCCCCTCGTAGCCGTCCTCGCGCGCCAGCTCCAGCACCGTCGCCGGGCGCAGCCCGCCGTCCAGGTGGTCGTGCAGCGCGACCTTCGGCAGCGGCCGGAGCCGCGCCACCACGCTGCTCACCCCGGCCGGGCCGGTCCCCGCCGCGTGCTCACTCACGGTGGGCGTCCCGCTCCGAGAACGCCGGCACGCACACCGACAGGTAGTCCACCCCGTCCTCGCCGGCCGCGTAGCGGACCCGCTCCCCGGGGCGCACGATGACCTGCTCGCCGGCGGGGACCGCCTCGGTGCCGTCGTCGTGCTCGACCAGCAGCTCGCCGGCGATCACCACGCAGACCTCCTCGAACTCGGCCAGCTGCGCGGGTCCCCGCCAGCCGCCGTCACCGTGCAGCCGGGCGACCGAGTAGTTGTTGTGGGCGGTGCTGACCCGCCCGACGAGCTCTTCCACCGTGGTGTCCTCGGGCGACGCGAGCGGCACCGCGTCCAGTCGTTGTGGCATGGCCGCGAGTGTAGGCGGCCGGGCGGCCGGAGCGCCCGGCCGCCGACGTTAGACTCCTGGGGTGAGCAGCCAGACCGTCACCGCCGAGGCCACCGAGCGGGCCCGCGACATCCTCGGCGTCACCCGCCTGACCAACCAGGCCCTCTCCGGCTGGCTGCACGGCCTGCCGGGGGTGGACGAGGTCGGCGCCGACGCCCGGGCCGCGACGCTGGGCACCCGCTCCATCAAGACCACCGCCAAGGCCTGGGCGATCGACACCGCGATCAGCATGATCGACCTGACCACCCTCGAGGGCGCCGACACCGCCGGCAAGGTGCGCTCCCTGTGCACCAAGGCGCGCACGCCCGACCCGGCCCACCTGGACACCCCTCGGGTGGCGGCGGTCTGCGTCTACAACGACATGGTCGCGGTGGCGCGCGAGGCGGTCGCCGGCACCGGCGTCAACGTGGCGGCGGTCTCGACCGCGTTCCCCTCCGGCCGCGCCAGCATCGCCGTGAAGCTGGCCGACACCCGCGACGCCGTCGAGGCCGGCGCGGACGAGATCGACATGGTGATCGACCGGGGCGCGTTCCTGTCCGGCCGCTACCTGCACGTCTTCGAGGAGATCGCCCAGGTCCGGCAGGCCTGCCGGCGGGACGGCGACGCCCCCGACGCGCACCTGAAGGTCATCCTGGAGACCGGTGAGCTGGTCACCTACGACAACGTGCGCCGAGCCTCCTGGCTGGCGATGCTGGCCGGCGCCGACTTCATCAAGACCTCCACCGGCAAGGTCAGCCCCGCGGCGACGCTGCCGGTGACGATGATCATGCTGGAGGCGGTCCGCGACTGGCGGGCCCTCACCGGCGAGATGGTCGGGGTCAAGCCCGCCGGCGGCATCCGTAGCAGCAAGGACGCCATCCGCCATCTCGTGGTCGTCAACGAGGTGGCCGGGGAGGAGTGGCTGACCCCGCAGTGGTTCCGGTTCGGCGCCTCCAGCCTGCTCAACGACCTGCTGCTGCAGCGCCACAAGCTGGCCACCGGCGCCTACTCGGGCCCCGACTACGTGACGATCGACTGACGGCCAGCGCCCGCCAAGGAGACCCCTCATGCCCACCTTCGAGTACGCACCGGCTCCCGAGTCACGGTCCGTCGTCGACCTCGCCTCCTCCTACGGGCTGTTCATCGACGGCGAGTTCCGCGACTCCGACGGCGGCTCGGTCTTCAAGTCCATCAGCCCGGCCACCGAGGAGGTGCTCGCCGAGGTCACCGAGGCCAGCGCGGCGGACGTCGACCGTGCCGTGGCCGCCGCGCGCCGCGCCTACGAGCGCACCTGGTCCCGGCTGAGCGGGACCGACCGCGGCAAGTACCTGTTCCGGATCGCGCGCATCCTGCAGGAGCGGTCCCGGGAGTTCGCGGTGCTGGAGAGCCTGGACAACGGCAAGCCGATCCGGGAGTCCCGGGACGTGGACGTGCCGATGGCCGCCGCGTGGTTCTTCTACCACGCCGGCTGGGCCGACAAGCTCGAGTTCGCCTCGCTGGGCGAGAACCCCCGCCCCCACGGCGTGGTCGGGCAGGTCATCCCCTGGAACTTCCCGCTGCTGATGCTGGCGTGGAAGATCGCCCCGGCGCTGGCCACCGGCAACACCGTGGTGCTCAAGCCGGCCGAGACCACCCCGCTGACGGCACTGCTGTTCGCCGAGGTGTGCCAGCAGGCGGAGCTGCCGCCGGGCGTGGTCAACATCGTCACCGGCGCCGGCGCCACCGGGCAGGCGATCGTCGAGCACGGCGGCGTCGACAAGGTCGCCTTCACCGGGTCGACGGCCGTCGGCAAGCAGATCGCCCGCAGCATCGCCGGGACCCGCACGAAGGCGACCCTGGAGCTGGGCGGCAAGGCTGCCAACATCGTGTTCGACGACGCGCCGGTCGACCAGGCCGTCGAGGGCATCGTCAACGGCATCTTCTTCAACCAGGGCCACGTGTGCTGCGCCGGCTCCCGGCTGCTGGTGCAGGAGTCGGTCGCCGAGGAGGTCGAGGAGCGGCTCAAGCGCCGGCTGGCCACGCTGCGCGTCGGGGACCCGCTGGACAAGAACACCGACGTGGGCGCCATCAACTCCCGGGCCCAGCTGGACCGGATCACCGAGCTGGTGGAGGTGGGCGAGGCCGAGGGGGCGACCCGCTGGTCGCCCGAGTGCGAGCTGCCGGCCAACGGCTTCTGGTTCCGGCCCACCGTGTTCACCGGCGTGAGCCAGACCCACCGGATCGCCCAGGAGGAGATCTTCGGGCCGGTGCTGTCGGTGCTGACCTTCCGCACCCCGCAGGAGGCGGTCGCCAAGGCCAACAACACCCCCTACGGCCTGTCGGCCGGCATCTGGACCGACAAGGGGTCGCGGATCCTGTGGATGGCCGACCAGCTGCGCGCCGGTGTGGTGTGGGCGAACACCTTCAACAAGTTCGACCCGACCAGCCCGTTCGGCGGCTACAAGGAGTCGGGCTACGGCCGCGAGGGCGGCCGGCACGGACTGGGTGCCTACGTGAGGACGGGAGCGGACGGATGAGCCGGGTGGACGTGCGCAAGACCTACAAGCTGTTCATCGGCGGCAAGTTCCCCCGCAGCGAGTCCGGTCGCTCCTACGAGGTGTTCTCCGCAGGGCGCGGCCGGCGCTTCCTCGCCAACGCCGCGCAGGGCTCGCGCAAGGACGCCCGCGACGCCGTCCGGGCCGCCCGGGCGGCGCTGCCCGGCTGGGCCGGGGCGACCGCCTACAACCGCGGCCAGGTGCTCTACCGGGTCGCCGAGGTGATGGAGTCCCGCCGCACGCAGTTCGTCGCCGAGGTGCAGGCCGCCGAGGGCGTGACGGCCGCGCGGGCCGAGGCGACCGTCTCGGCCGCGATCGACCGCTGGGTCTGGTACGCCGGCTGGTCGGACAAGTACGCCCAGGTGCTGGGCGGCCTGAACCCGGTGGCCGGCCCCTACTTCGACATCTCCGCCCCGGAGCCCACCGGGGTCGTCGCCGCGCTCGCCCCGCAGCGCTCCTCGCTGCTCGGCCTGGTGTCGGTGGTGGCACCCATCGTCGTGGCCGGCAACACCGCAGTCGTGCTGGCCTCCGAGGAGCGGCCGGTCCCGGCGATCACGCTGGCTGAGGCGCTGGCCACCTCCGACGTGCCCGGTGGCGTCATCAACCTCATCACCGGCCGCACCGCCGAGGTGGCCCCCTGGCTGGCCTCCCACCTGGACGTGAACGCGATCGACCTGACCGGCGCTGCGGACGCCCAGGACGTCTCCTGGGGCGAGCTGGAGGCCGCCGCCGCCGAGAACCTCAAGCGGGTGCTGCGGCCGGCCGGTAGCGACGAGCAGGCGGTCGAGCCCGACTTCGCTCCGGTGCCCGGCCTGCACCGGCTCGAGGCGTTCCTGGAGACCAAGACGGTCTGGCACCCCAAGGGCCGGTAGCGGCTGCCCGGTGATCCCCGCGCCGGAGGGCACGCGACGGCCATCACCCGTGGCGAACCGCCGTCAGCCGACGCGGTCCAGGACGATCGCCGGCCGGCCGGAGCTGGTGCCGTCCTCGACGGTCCACCCGCCCTCGAGCGCCTGGTGTGCCCGCGGGAACCGCTCGGGGGTGTCGGTGTGCAGCGTCAGCAGCGGGTCCCCTCGGCGGACGCGGTCACCGGGCTTGGCGTGGATCTCCACACCGGCACCGGCCTGGACCGGGTCCTCCTTGCGGGCCCGGCCGGCCCCGAGCCGCCAGGCCGCCACCCCGACGGCGTAGGCGTCCAGCCGGGTCAGCACGCCATCGGCCTCGGCGACCACCTGCTCGGTCTCCCGCGCGGTGGGCAGCTCGGCGTCCGGGTCGCCGCCCTGGGCGACGATCATGGCCCGCCAGCTGTCCATGGCGCGACCGTCGGCGAGCGCGTCGGCCGGGTCGGCGCCGGTCACGCCGGCGGCCTGCAGCATCTCCCGGGCCAGCGCCACGGTCAGCTCGACGACGTCCTCCGGTCCCCCGCCGGCGAGCACGTCCAGGCTCTCCCGTACCTCCAGGGCGTTGCCCGCGGTGCGCCCCAGCGGGGTGCCCATCTCGGTCAGCAGCGCCACCGTGGTAACCCCGGCGTCGGTGCCCAGCTCGACCATGGTGCGCGCCAGCTCACGCGCGGACTCCAGGTCCTTCATGAAGGCGCCGGAGCCGACCTTGACGTCGAGCACCAGCGCCCCGGTGCCCTCGGCGATCTTCTTGCTCATGATCGAGGAGGCGATGAGCGGGACGGACTCGACGGTCCCGGTGACATCCCGCAACGAGTAGAGCCGCCGGTCGGCGGGGGCGAGCCCGGAACCGGCGGCGCAGACCACGGCGCCGACGTCCTCCAGCTGGGCCAGCATCTCGTCGTTGGACAGCGACGCCCGCCAGCCGGGGACCGACTCCAGCTTGTCCAACGTGCCGCCGGTGTGGCCCAGCCCGCGCCCCGACAGCTGCGGGACGGCCGCGCCGCAGGCTGCGACCAGGGGCGCCAGCGGCAGCGTGATCTTGTCGCCCACCCCGCCGGTGGAGTGCTTGTCGACGGTCGGGCGGGACAGCGAGGCGAAGTCCATCCGCTCCCCCGAGTCGATCATCGCCTGCGTCCAGTCGGCGATCTCCCGCCGTTCCATCCCGTTGAGCAGGATCGCCATGGCCAGCGCCGCCATCTGCTCCTCGGCCACGACCTCGCGGGTGTAGGCGTCCACGACCCAGGCAACCTGCTCGCTGCTCAGCTCCTGGCGGTCCCGCTTGGCGCGGATGACGTCCACGGCGTCGAAGGCTTCACTCATGGCGCCATCCTGCCACCGCCTCCCAGCCCGCCTCCTGCCGCGCGCGTCTGCGATCCTGGGCCGGTGAAGCTCGCCGACGCCATGGCCCTCGTCGTCCCTGCGGTGCAGGACCTCAAGCGCCGCTCACAGCGGCGCCGTGACGGCGAGACGCGGATGAACCCGACGCTGGTCGCGCTGCGGGACGACCGGGTGCTGTGCGTGGTGAGCACGCCGCGGCTGGAGGTCAGCCTGGCGTGCGCACCGACGCTGGCGATCGGGCTGCAGCCGCAGCTGCTCGTGCTGGCCGCCCAGGTGCGGCTGCCCGGGCGCGAGGCCACCCAGGAGCGTCCCGCCCAGCCCGCCGGCGAGGCGATCGCCTACACGACGATGAACTCCCGGCGCGAGGGCGCGCTGGCGGTGCAGCCCTACCAGGTCGACGACGAGGGCGAGGTGCGGTTCGGGCGGCCGGAGAAGGGCCAGCCGCACGACCGGCAGCTGCTCGAGCAGCTGGCCGCCGCCATGGGCCACATGCCGCTGGACCCGGCCCGGGTGGCGCCGAAGCAGAGCGAGCAGACGCCCCGGGCCGCCGAGGCGGCGTTCCTGCCGGCGGAGCAGGGACGGCTGGTGATCGACGCCGGCACGGCGCGCTCGGTGCACCAGAAGGTGGCCGGCGCCGGCGGCACGGTGCTGTACCTGGCCGCGTCGGGCGCGCACGCCACCCGGCTGCTGGCCCACGGCATGCCGCAGGAGCTGCTGCTCGAGGAGGGACGGGAGCTCGGCTGACCCGGCGTCAGCCGCGGCCGCCACCGGAGAGGTGGTCCGGTCCGAACGCCTGCGGCAACAGCTCGGTCATCGTCCGCTCCCCCTCCGGGGTGAGCAGCAGGCACGGGCCCCCGCCGTGCTCCCACAGCAGCTGACGGCACCGGCCGCACGGCATGATCACCTCGCCGTCACCGTCCACGCACACCACGGCCACCAACCGGCCGCCGCCCCCGGCGACCAGGTCGGAGACCAGACCGCACTCGGCGCACAGCGTCACGCCGTAGCCGGCGTTCTCCACGTTGCAGCCGGCGACCACGCGGCCGTCGTCGACCAGGCCCGCGGCCCCGACCCGGTAGCCGCTGTAGGGCGCGTAGGCGCGGCGCATCACCTCCTGGGCGGAGGACCGCAGCTGCTCCCAGTCCGGCGCCTCGGTCATGCCGCACCACCGGTCGGCACCTCGGCCAGCGCCTGCAGCAGGTCCCGCCCCACGTCCGTGGTCGTCGCGGTGCCACCGAGGTCCGGGGTGCGGGCGCCCTCGCTCAGCACGGTGCCCATGGCGGTCTCGACCCGGCGGGCGGCGTCGCCGTGCCCCATGTGCTCCAGCATCATCACCGCGGCCCACACCTGCCCCAGCGGGTTCGCCAGGCCCTGCCCGGCGATGTCGGGCGCGGAGCCGTGGACCGGCTCGAACATCGACGGCTTCTCTCCAGCGGGGTTGAGGTTGGCCGAGGGCGCGATACCGATGCTGCCGATGAGGGCCGCCCCCAGGTCGGTGAGGATGTCGCCGAACAGGTTCGACGCCACCACCACGTCGAACCGGCCCGGGTCGAGCACGAACGCCGCCGCGAGGGCGTCGACGTGGTACTCCCGCAGCTGCACCCCCTCCCGGGCGGCGACGCGCTCGCGCACCACCTCGTCCCAGAACGGCATGGTGTGGATGATCCCGTTGGACTTGGTGGCGCTGGAGAGGTGGCCACCGCGGGACTGCGCCAGGTCCAAGGCGTAGTCGACGACCCGCTCGATGCCGTGCCGGGTGAACACCGACTCCTGGACCGCCATCTCGCGCGGCGTGCCACGGAACATCCGCCCGCCGGCCTCGGAGTACTCACCCTCGCTGTTCTCCCGCACCACCAGGAAGTCCAGCCCGTCCTCCGGCACCGTCCGCAGCGGCGAGGTCAGCCCAGGCAGCAGCCGCACCGGGCGCAGGTTGACGTACTGGTCGAAGTGGCGGCGGATCGGGATCAGCAGGCCCCACAGCGAGACGTGGTCCGGCACGCCCGGGTAGCCGACGGCGCCGAGGAGCACCTGGTCGCACTCGGCGAGCTGGTCCAGCCCGTCCTCGGGCATCATCGCGCCGGTGCGCGTGTAGTACTCGCAGCCCCAGTCCAGGTGGCGCCACTCGAACTGCAGGCCGTGGTCGTGCCCCACCTGCTCGAGCAGCTCGAGGGCGGGCGGCATCACCTCGGTGCCGATGCCGTCCCCGGGGATCACCGCGATCCGGTATGTGGCGTGGTCGGCCACGTCTGCCTCCTTGGCGCGTCGTCAGCGAACAACTGTCACCGGCGCGGGCGCCGGGGGTCCATGGTGGCACCCTGCCATGACCTGCGCCGTACCGGACCGGCTCACTTCACGTACGGCTGCCCGTTGGCGGCCGGGGGACGGATTCGCCCGACCAGGCCGGCGACGGCGAAGATGGTGATCAGGTAGGGCAGCATCAGCAGCATCTCGGAGGGCACCGGCGCGCCGATGGTGCTGAGCACGTTGCCGAGGTTGCGCGAGAACCCGAACATCAGCGCGGCCACGACGGCACCGAACGGGCTCCACCGGCCCAGGATCATCGAGGCCAGCGCGATGAAGCCCTGCCCGGCTGACATCTCCCGGCCGAACGCGAGCCCCGAGCCGACGGTGAAGAACGCCCCGCCCAGGCCGGCGATGGCCCCGCCCAGGATGACGTTGGCCACCCGCCGGCGGTTGACCTGGATGCCCACGGTGTCGGCCGCCTTGGGGTGCTCGCCCACGGCGCGGGTGCGTAGCCCCCACCGGCTGCGGAACAGCATCACGTGCAGCACGACCACCAGGACGTACATCAGGTAGACGAGGATGGTCTGGCTGAACAGCACCGGTCCGATGATCGGGATCTGGCTCAGCAGCGGGATGGGCAGCGTGCCCAGCGGCTGGCGGGCGTTCCACAGCGCCGCGTCCTCACTCAGCACCGTGGAGAAGAAGAAGCCCGTCAGCCCGATGATCAGGGTGTTGAGCACCACGCCGACGATGATCTGGTTGACCTGGTAGCGCACCGCGAACCACGCCAGCACCGCGCCGACCGCGGCGCCGGCGACCGGTGCGGCGACCAGCCCGAGGAACGGCGTGGCCAGCCGGGAGGCGACCACCGCGGCGGCGAACGCACCGAACAGCAGCTGCCCCTCGATGGCGATGTTAATGACGCCGCTGCGCTCGCACACCACGCCCGACAGCGCGCCGAAGATCAGCGGCACCGACAGCGCGAGTGCCCCCGCCAGCAGCGAGGTGACCGGGATGAGGGCGGCGCGGCCGGCGCCGACCCAGACCAGGAAGCACAGCACGAAGGCGACCCCGACGGCGATGTGCAGCCAGAGCGGGACGCGCCGCCGCTGGTGGGTCAGCACGCCGGCCCACGCCGCGGCGCCGACGAGTGCCAGCGACAGCAGCCAGGCGACCGGCTCCGCCGGCACCGCGATCACCGGGACGGTGAACAGCCCGGAACCGGTGACCACCTGGAACCGGGTGTCCGCGCCGCCGGGTGTGCGCAGCGCGAACAGCAGCACGGCCACGGCCGCCGCGAGCCCATAGAAGACGGTGGTGCGGTAGTCGGCCCGGGCCCGCACGGGCGTCCCGGCCGGCCCGGTCGTGTCGGTGCCCGCGGCGGGAGGGACGGGGCTGATCATGGCGCGGTGACCTCCTGGCTCGGGCCGCCCGCGGGACGGGCGGCGCGCGGGCGGCGGCGTCGTCGCGCGGGTGGCGCGGGCAGCCGGAAGATGGAGCGGACCAGTGGCGGGGCGGCGATGAGCAGCACGATCACCGACTGGACGACGAGCACGATGTCGATGGGGGTGGCGGTGACCGACTGCATCAGGAAGCCACCGGCCTTCAGCGCGCCGAACAGCAGCCCGGCGAGGAAGGTCCCGAGGGGACGGGACCGGCCGAGCAGCGCCACCGTGATGGCGTCGAACCCGATCGAGGCCGCCACCCCGGCGGTCAGCGAGCGTTCGGTTCCGAGCACCTGCGCGGTCGCCGCCAGCCCGGCCATGCCGCCGGCGATGGCCATGGTCAGCGCGAGGGTGCGCGCGACCGACATGCCCGCTGTACGGGCGGCGTGCTGGTTGGCCCCGACGGCCCGGATCTCGAAGCCGAGCGTGGAGCGCTCCAGCAGCCACCAGGTGAAGACCGTCGCCAGGATCGCCACCAGCAGGCCGGCATGGAGCCGGAAGCTGTTGCCGGGCACGAGCAGGTCCGGCACCAGCAGCGGGTAGGTCGCACTGCCCTCCACCGCCGGGCTGCGCTGCCCGGTGCGGCCGGGGTTGAACGCCTGCTGCTTGAGGATCCAGGAGATGAAGTACAGCGCGATGTAGTTGAGCATGATCGTGACGATCACCTCGTGCGCCCCGGTGCGGCCCTTGAGGATGCCCGGGATCGCGCCGTACAGCGCACCGGCGAGCAGGCCGCCGAGCACCGCCAGCAGCAGGTGCAGCACCACCGGCAGGTCCCAGGCGAAGCCGACGTAGGACGCGACGATCGCGCCGACAATGATCTGCCCCTGCGCACCGATGTTGAACAGCCCGGCACGGAAGGCGATCGCCACGCCCAGCCCGGCCAGGATCAGCGGGATGGCGTAGACCACCGACTCGGTCAGCGGCTTGACCTGGGCAGCGAAGGTCGCGGCCTGCCAGTCGTAGACCGAGCCGCGGAACATCGCGACGTAGGCCCCGCTGACGGCGCGCCAGGCCGCGACCAGGGTGTCGCCTGGACGGGCGAAGAAGTAGGTCGAGGAGCCGCGGACCCCGCTGTCCGCGACCGCGATAAGGACGCCGCCCACGGCCATGGCCACGACGACCGCCAGCACCGAGATCACCGCGTTGCCGGTGACGATCTCCCGCAGCACGTCCCCGCCGCGGGCGGGTTGCGGCGCCGACCGAGTGTCCTGGTCGGTGTCCGGGCCGGTTCCCTGGCTGCTCATGTGAGGCCCCCCTCGCTTCCGGCGGTGAGGTCGGCCTCGCCGAGGCTGGAGTGGTGCCGGGAGGCTTCCTGCCGGGCCTCCTCCAGCGGGACCCCGGCCATCATCAGGCCCAGCACGTCGCGGTCGGCGTCGGCGGCGTCCACGATGCCGACGACCGTGCCGCGGTACATGACGGCCACCCGGTCGGCGAGGGCGAGGACCTCGTCGAGCTCGGTGGAGACGATGACCACGGCGGTGCCCTTGTCGCGCTCCTCGATGATCCGCCGGTGGACGAACTCGATGGATCCGACGTCCAGGCCGCGGGTGGGCTGGGAGGCGAGCAGCAGCCGCAGCGGCCGGGACAGCTCCCGGGCCAGCACCACCTTCTGGGCGTTGCCGCCGGACAGCGTGGAGATCGGGTCCTGGACGTCGGTGAGCCGCACGTCGAACTCGGCGGTGCGCTCCTGCGCGTTGTCATGGACGCGGGCCGGCGACATCGCCGGGCCCCGCGCGAACGGGGCGGCGTCGTACAGGTCCAGGACCAGGTTCTCGGCGACGGTGAAGGAGGAGACCACGCCGTCGGTGGACCGGTCCTCGGGCACGAACCCGATCCCGGCCCGGAGGCGGTCCCGCACGGCGAGCCGGGACAGCTCGCTGCCGTCCAGCAGGATCCGCCCGTGCGCGGCCGGCACCAGGCCGAGCACCGCCTCGGCGAGCTCGGTCTGCCCGTTGCCCTGCACGCCGGCGACGCAGAGCACCTCCCCTCCGCGGACCGTGAACGACACCCGGTCGACCACCGCCGTGCCGGCCGGCGACAGCACGCTCAGGTCCTCGACCACGAACACCGCCTCGCGCGGGTCAGCCGGGCGCTTGTCGACGGCGAGGGAGACCTGCCGGCCGACCATGAGCGAGGCCAGCTCGGCCTCGGTCGACTCGGGACTGGCCTCCCCGACGACCTGGCCGCGGCGGATCACGGTGATGCGGTCGGCGACCGCGCGCACCTCCCGCAGCTTGTGGGTGATGAAGACGATGGTGGTGCCCGCCTGCTTGAGCTCGTTCATGATCGCGATGAGCTCGTCGGTCTCCTGCGGGGTCAGCACCGCGGTGGGCTCGTCGAGGATGAGGACGCGGGCGTCCCGGGCCAGCGCCTTGATGATCTCCACCCGCTGCTGCACGCCGACCGGCAGGTTCTCGACCACTGCGTCGGGGTCGACGTCGAAGCCGAACCGCTCGGAGATCTCCCGGACCCGCCGGCGGGCGGACTGCAGGTCCAGCAGCCCCGCCGGGCCGGTGCTGGTCGGCTCGTGGCCGAGCGCGACCGACTCGGCCACCGTGAAGACCGGCACCAGCATGAAGTGCTGGTGCACCATGCCGATACCCGCCGCGACGGCGTCTCCCGGACCGTCGAAGGTCACCGGCTGCTCGTCCAGCAGGATCTGTCCCCCGTCGGGCTCGTACAGCCCGTACAGGACGTTCATCAGCGTGGACTTGCCCGCACCGTTCTCGCCCAGCAGGGCGTGAATCTCGCCGGGCTCGACCACGAGGTCGATCCGGTCGTTGGCCACCAGCGACCCGAAGGTCTTGGTGATCCCTCTCAGCTCCAGCTTCATCGCCTGTTCCTCGCTGGCGCCACCACGGCCCGGCCCTCGCGGGCCGGGCCGTGGTCGACGCCGGGTGTCACCGGCCGTGCGCCGTCGGTCAGGGGGCGTTCGGCGTCTCGACGGTCAGCTCGCCGTCGATGATCTGCTGGCGGTACTCGTCCAGCTGGTCGGTCAGCTCCTGGGGGACCTCGTCCTCGAAGTCGTGGAACGGGGCCAGGCCGACACCGTCGTTCTCCAGCGACCCCACGTAGGGCTCAGCGCTGAAGCCGCCCTCGACGGTCTGGGTGATGGTGTCCTCCACGGCGGGACCGATCTGCTTCATGACCGAGGTGAGCATCAGCTCGCCGTACTCGGTGGTCTGGTAGCCGTCGGAGTCGACCCAGATCAGCTTGACGCCCTCGGCGCCCTCCGCGGCCGCGGCCGCGCCCAGCCCCACCGGGCCGGCGACCGGCATGATGATGTCGGCGCCCTGGGCGATGAACTGCTCGGTCAGGGTCTGCCCCTGCGACTGGTTCTCGAAGTCGCCGGAGAAGGAGCCGTTCTGCGCCTCCTTGTCCCAGCCCAGGACCTGCACGTCCGCGCCCTCGTCCTCGTTGTACCGGTTCACGCCGTCGACGTAGCCGTCCATGAAGATGGCCACCGACGGGATCTGGATGCCGCCGAAGGTGGCGACGGTGCCGGACTCGGTCATCCCCGCGGCCAGGTAGCCGGCCAGGAAGGCCGCCTCGGCGGTGTTGAAGAGGATCGGCTTGGCGTTGTCCAGCTCCACCGGCTCGAAGTTCTCGTCCTGGAACGAGGAGTCGATGAGCGCGAAGTTGGTGTCCGGGTTCTGCTCGGCGGCCTCCTGGATGGCGTCCTCGAGCAGGAAGCCGACGCCGACCGTCAGGTTGCAGCCCTGCTGGACCAGGCCCCCCACGTTGGAGCTGTACTCCGAGTCGGACTGGGACTCGACCAGGACGGTCTCGATCCCCAACGCCTCCTCGGCGGCCTCCATGCCTTCGCGCCCGGACTGGTTGAACGACTGGTCGTCGAACCCGCCGGCGTCGGAGACCATGCAGGCCTTGAAGTCGGAGGCGGCGTCGCCGCCAGCGGTCGAGCCGGCGTCCTCGGTGGTCTGCGTGTCGTCGCCGGAGCCGGGGTCCTCCGACCCGCTGTCCTCCGGCGCCTCGCCGCATGCCGCTAACACCATGGTGGCGGCCGCCGTTGCGGCCGCGATCCTCATCACCCGTCGCACGGGAACTCCTTGGGAAGAGAGGGACGTGACTGGGTGATGCTAAGGCCATGACCGGCCTGCGGACGATGGTGTCCCGCCGGTGGCGCCGGAAGGTGACCGAGTTGTGACCTGACGGGCGGTTTCGTCGCCTCGCCAGTCACAACAGTCACACCAGCCCGTCGGGCCCCAGTGAAGTGACGACAGCAGCGGCCAGCAGGCGCGCCGCGACGAGGACCGACTCCTCGGCCACGATCAGGTCACCCTGGTGCAGCTCGTGCCTGGGGCCCCCCGGGGGCCGGGTGCCGAGCCTGGCCATCGCGCCCGGGACCCGGGTGAGGAACCAGCCCAGGTCCTCGCCGCCGAGCGACTGCGGGGTCGCCACGACGGTGCCCGGGCCCAGCACCGCGTGCGAGGCGGCGGTCAGCGCGGTCACCGAGGCGGGGTCGTTGGTGACCGGCGGCACGCCCTGGACGTGCTGGACCTCGGCCCGGACGCCGTAGGGGCGCACCACGTCCTGGACCACCTCCTCGACCAGCGGGCCGAGGGTGTCCCAGGTCTCGGAGTCCAGCATCCGCAGCGTGCCGATGACCTCACCGCGGCTGGGGATGACGTTGGCGACGGTGCCCGCCCGCACCGCACCCCACACCAGCGCGGTCCCGGACCGGGGGTCCAGCCGTCGGGACAGCACCGAGGGCACCTCGGTGATGACCTTGCCGAGCGCGAAGGTGAGGTCCTGGGTCAGGTGCGGCCGGGAGGTGTGGCCACCCCGGCCGGTCAGCGAGACGTGCACCGAGTCGGAGGCGGCGGTGATCGCCCCCACCCGCAGGCCGACGTAGCCGACGTCCACGGACGGGTCGGCGTGCACCGCCAGCAGCCGGTCCACGCCCTCGACCGCCCCCAGCTCGAGCAGCTTCTCGGCCCCGCCGGGCATCGACTCCTCGGCCGGCTGGAAGATCAGCCGGACCGCCACCCCGGCGGCGGCGAGGTCCTCCTCGATGGCGGCCAGCGCCAGACCGGCACCGAGCAGCCCCACCGTGTGCACGTCGTGACCGCAGGCGTGGGTGACGCCCGGGCGGACTGAGGCGTAGGACAGCCCGGTCTCCTCCTCGATCGGCAGCGCGTCCAGGTCGGCCCGCAGCGCGATCCGCACCCGCGGCTGCTCGGCGCCGAGGTCCACCAGCGCGCCGGTGCCCGGGAGCGCCCGGACGGTCAGCCCGGCCTCGGTCAGGTGCTCGGTGACCAGGGCGGTGGTGCGGTGCTCCTGCCAGGAGACCTCCGGGTGCTGGTGCACGTCACGCCGCCACCGCAGCAGGTCCTCGGCCCGGTCGTCGACCACGGCACCGATCCGCGTGGTCAGCGCCTCGAGCGACGGGACCGGGTGGACGTGCGAGGAAGGGGTGGCTGTCACGGTCCCCCAGGCTACCGCCGCCTCAGAACGTCTCCCGCGGCACGTGCTGGCCCCACACCTCCCGGAGCGCGTCGGCGACCTCGCCGCCGGTGGCGCGCAGCCGCAGCGCCTCCCGCATCGGCACCAGCAGGTTGCCGGTGCCCTCGGCGGTCCGGCGCACCTCCTCCAGGGCGCGGGCGACGGCGTCCCCGTCGCGGCGGGCCCGCAGCTCGGTGAGCCGGCGGCACTGCTCCTCCTCGATGGCAGGGTCGACCCGCAGCGGCTGGTACGGGTCGTTGTCCTCGACCTGGAACCGGTTCAACCCGACGACGACCCGCTCCCCGCCGTCGATCTCCCGGGCGGTCTCGTAGGCGGCGTGCTCGATCTGCTCCTTCTGGAAGCCCTGCTCGATCGCGGCCACCGCGCCGCCACGGTCCTCCACCGCCTGCACCAGCTCGGTGATCGCGCCCTCGATGTCGTCGGTCATCGACTCGACCGCGTAGGAGCCGGCGAACGGGTCCACGGTGCTGGCCACGTCGCTCTCGTGGGCCATCACCTGCTGGGTGCGCAGCGCCAGCCGGGCCGCCTTGGTACTGGGCAGCGCGATCGCCTCGTCGTAGGCGTTGGTGTGCAGCGACTGGGTGCCGCCGAGGACCGCGCCCAGGCCCTGCAGCGCGACCCGCACCAGGTTGACCTCCGGCTGCTGGGCGGTCAGCTGGACGCCCGCGGTCTGGGTGTGGAAGCGCAGCATCATCGACCGGGGGTCCTGGGCGCCGAACTCCTCCTTCATGATCCGGGCCCACAGCCGCCGGGCGGCGCGGAACTTGGCCACCTCCTCCAGCAGCGTGGTGCGCGCGACGAAGAAGAACGACAGCCGCGGGGCGAAGTCGTCCACCGCCAGGCCGGCCGACAGCGCGGCCCGCACGTACTCCTTGGCGTTGGCGAGGGTGAACGCGATCTCCTGCGCGGGCGTCGCCCCCGCCTCGGCCATGTGGTAGCCGGAGATGGAGATGGTGTTCCACCGCGGGATCTCACTGCGGCAGTAGGAGAACAGGTCGCTCACCAGCCGCAGCGACTGCGCCGGCGGGTAGATGTAGGTGCCGCGGGCGATGTACTCCTTGAGCACGTCGTTCTGCACGGTGCCGCTCAGCGCGCTCGCCGGGATGCCCTGCTCCTCGGCGGTGAGCTGGTAGAGCAGCAGCAGCGTCGCCGCCGGGGCGTTGATCGTCATCGACGTGGACACCTCGCCCAGCGGCAGCCCGTCGAAGAGGGTGTGCATGTCCTCGACGGAGTCGATGGCCACGCCGACCTTGCCGACCTCGCCGTGGGCGAGCTGGTGGTCGCTGTCGTAGCCCATCTGGGTGGGCAGGTCGAAGGCCACCGAGAGCCCGCCGGAGCCGGCGGCGACCAGCTCGTGGTAGCGGGCGTTGGACTCCCGGGCGGTGCCGAACCCGGCGTACTGGCGCATCGTCCACGGCCGGCCGGTGTACATGGTCGGGTACACCCCCCGCGTGTACGGGTAGGAGCCCGGCTCCCCGAGCTGCGCGGCCGGATCGGCGCCCTCCCGGTCCTGGGGGCCGTACACGGTCTTGAGCTCCAGCCCTGACTCCGTCCTGCCCGTCACCATGGGGTCAGGCTACCGGCGGGGCGGCCGCCCGGGCGGCCTCGGCCACCAGGGCCGGACCCGCGTAGACCAGCCCGGTGTACAGCTGCACCAGGTCGGCACCGGCGGCCCGCAGCGCGCGGGCGTCCTCGGGGCCCATCACGCCGCCCACCCCGACCAGCGGCAGCTCGGTGGCCTCCCGGATGCGCGCGACCACCTCCCGCGCCCGGGGCGCGAGCGGCGCGCCGCTCAGCCCGCCCGGCTGGTCGGCCAGCTCCTGCTCGGCCGGGTGCACCCCCTCCCGGGACAGTGTCGTGTTGGTCGCGACGAACCCCGCCACCCCGGCCTCGAGGGCAACCTCGAGGGCCTCGGCCAGCGCGGTGTCGGTGAGGTCGGGTGCCAGCTTCACCAGCACCGGGACCGGCGGGCACGGCCCGCCGGCGGCCAGCTCCCGGGTGCGACGCACCACCGCGGCCAGCAGCTCGGCCAGCGGCCCGGCGTCCTGCAGCCCCCGCAGCCCGGGGGTGTTCGGTGAGGAGACGTTGACGGCGAGGTAGTCGGCCAGGCCGTGCAGCACGGTCACCGAGGTCAGGTAGTCGCCGACGGCCTCCTCGACCGGTGTCGCCCGGCTCTTGCCGATGGAGACGCCCACCGGCACCGCCAGCGACCCCTCCCGCCGCGCGCGGCGGAGCCGGCCGGCGACCGCGTGCACCCCCGGGTTGTTGAACCCCATCCGGTTGACGACCCCCCGGCTGCGGGGCAGCCGCACCAGCCGGGGCCGGGGGTTCCCCGGCTGCGGCAGCGCGGTGACGGTGCCGAGCTCGACGTGGCCCAGGCCGAGCGGTCCCCACGCCCGGACGGCGCGGGCGTCCTTGTCCATGCCAGCGGCGAGGCCGACCCGGTTGGGGAAGGTCAGCCCGAGCAGCCGGACCGGGTCCTCGACCCGGCCGGTCGCGGCCCGTAGCAGCGCGCGGCCGGGCGAGCGGCCGG
>NZ_WIQI01000058.1 GCF_009602535.1 Ornithinicoccus halotolerans
CTGCTCGCCGTCGGCGTCGCTGCGCCGCTCCTTCACGTAGGCCAGGTGGGTCTTGTACGGCTCCACCCGCGGCGGCGGTGGCGCGAGGGACGGGGCGGGGGGCAACGCGGGCCGCGGTCGGCAGGCTCATCGGCGGCTCTCCTGGCTGTGGTGGCTCTGGTGGCTGTGGTGGCTGTGGTGGCTGTGGTCGTGGTGGCCACGGCGGGGTTGGCGGGAGGTGCGGGCGGCGGGTGGTGGCTCGGGTCCGGTCTCGCGGGTGCGCTCGGCGGCGCGCAGCCGGACCGAGGCGGCGCGGGGGTTGGCCTCGACCTCGGCCATGTCGGCCTGCTCGGCGCCGCGGGTCAGCAGCCGCAGCCACGGCTGGTGCTCGGGCAGCTCGACCGGCAGGTCCGGCGGCGCGGAGCTGGTGGCACCGGCGGCGAGGGCGCGCTTGGTGATCCGGTCCTCCAGCGAGTGGTAGGACAGCACGACGATCCGGCCGCCGGTGGCCAGCCGGCCCAGCGCGGCCGGCAGCGCCGCGCGCCAGCTGGCCAGCTCGGCGTTGACCTCGATACGCAACGCCTGGAAGGTGCGCTTGGCCGGGTGGCCGCCGGTGCGGCGGGAGGCCGCCGGGACGACGTCGTGGAGCAGCTCGACCAGCGGGCCGGAGGTGCTGAACGGCTCCCGCTCCCGGCGCCGGACCACCGCGCGCGCGATCCGGCGGGCGAACCGCTCCTCGCCGTAGTCGCGCAGCAGCCGGGTCAGCTCCTCCTCGTCGTAGCCGTTGAGCACGTCCGCGGCGGTCGGGCCCTGCTGCTGGTCCATGCGCATGTCCAGCGGGGCGTCCACCCGGTAGGCGAAGCCGCGGGCGGCCTCGTCCAGCTGCAGCGAGGAGACACCGAGGTCGAACAGGGCGCCGGCCAGCCGGTCCACCCCGAGCTCGTCGAGCACGTCGGCCAGCTCGTCGTAGCGGGCGTGGACGCCGGTGAACCGGTCACCGAACCTGGCCAGCCGCTGCGCCGCCAGCGCGAGCGCCTCGGCGTCGCGGTCCAGCCCGACGACCCGCGCCCGCGGGTACCGCTCCAGCACCGCCTCGGCGTGGCCGCCCAGGCCCAGCGTCCCGTCCAGGTGCACCGGTCCGCCGGCGTCGCCGGTGTCCCCGCCGCCCGTCTCCCCCTGCTCGCCGGACAGCACCGGCGCCAGCAGTCCCACGACCCGGTCGCGCAGCACGGGCACGTGGCGCTCGGCGGGATCGCTGCTGCCCATGGCTGCTCCTTTCCGTTGCCGGGTCGGCCGTGGCGGGGGTCGGGTGGCGGGTGGTGGTGGGCCCTGGGGTCAGGTCCCCAACCGCTTCCTGCGCGGGCCGCCCGGCGCCGGGGAAGGGACGTCGGGTGGGCGAAGATCGCAGCTGGGCTCCGGCACCGGGGAAGGGATGTCGGAGCCCGGGGAACCGGGTGGAGACCTGGCGCCAGGGCCGTGGTCGGGGTCGAGGGTTGGGGGTTGGGGGTCGGGGTCGAGGTCGGGGTCACGGTCAAGTTCGGGTGGGAGGCCGCTACAGCAGCCCGGGGATCACCTCCTCGGACTGGTCGGCGAAGGCCTGCTCGGTCGACTCCAGGTAGGCCTCCCAGGCGGCGCTGTCCCAGACCTCGACCCGGGCACCGGCGCCGATGACGGTGCAGTCGCGGTCCAGCCCGGCGTACTCACGCAGCGCGGCCGGGATGGTGACCCGGCCCTGCTTGTCGGGGATCTCGTCGGAGGCGCCGGAGAGGAAGACGCGCTGGTAGTCGCGCACCGCCCGGCTGGTGGTGGGGGTGCTCTGCATCTGCTCGGCGATCCGCTCGAACTCGGTCATCGGGAAGACGTAGAGGCAGCGCTCCTGGCCCCGGGTGATGACCAGGCCGCCGGCGAGGCGCTCGCGGAACTTGGCGGGGAGGAACAGCCGGCCCTTGTCGTCGAGGCGGGGTTGGTGGGTGCCCAGGAACATCGACATCGAGCCCTCACCCCTTTCGCCGCCCGGTCGGGGACCCAACTGCCTCCGTGTTCCCCCACAATACTCCACTTCCCCCCACAGTCAACGTCGAACGGCCGTGAAACAGGCCCCGGATTGCTGCAAAGAAGCAGGTCAGTAACGGTGGGAGCGAAGTGGGGGAAGTCGCCGCGAACCCGCCGTTCCGACCGCCGTGCGCCGGGTGGGCCCAGCGGGAGCGCCGCGTGCCGCGGCCAGGGGTGGCGGCGCGACCGTCCGGCGCGCCGGCGGGGTGGGGGACGGTGGAGGACACCGCCGGCGGAGAGGTGGGGCAGCCAGCAGGCCGCCCGATGAGGCAGGATCGGGGTATGACGTTAGGGGCGCACAGCACCACCGAGGGCGTCGAGCGCACTCCTGTGGCGCAGGGGGCGGATGGGCTGGACGAGGCCGCGCTAGAGGCGGTGCGCGAGACCGCCGCGGGCATCCACGGGGCGATCAGCACCGTCATCGAGGGCAAGGAGGAGGCGGTCCGCACCGCGGTCACGGTGCTGCTGGCCGAGGGACACCTGCTCGTGGAGGACGTCCCCGGCGTCGGCAAGACGATGCTGGCCAAGGCGCTGGCACGCGCGATCGACTGCCGGGTCAGCCGGGTGCAGTTCACGCCCGACCTGCTGCCCAGCGACATCACCGGCGTGAGCGTGTTCAACCAGGACACCCGCGGCTTCGAGTTCCGGCCGGGGGCGATCTTCGCCAACGTGGTGGTCGGGGACGAGATCAACCGCGCCTCGCCGAAGACGCAGTCGGCGCTGCTGGAATCCATGGAGGAGCGCCAGGTCACCGTCGACGGCACCACCCACGCCCTCCCCCGGCCGTTCCTGGTGATGGCCACCCAGAACCCGATCGAGATGGAGGGCACCTACCCGCTGCCGGAGGCGCAGCGGGACCGGTTCATGGCCCGGATCTCGCTGGGCTACCCGGGGCCGGCGGCCGAGCTGGCGATGCTGGCCAGCCACGGAGAGCAGGACCCGCTGGCGGCGCTGACCCCCGTCACCAACGCCGAGAACGTGCAGGCCCAGGTGCTCTCGATCCGGCGGCTGCACGCCTCGCCGGCGCTGCGCCGCTACGTCGTCGACCTGTGCACCGCCTCCCGCCGTCACGACCTGCTGCGGCTGGGCGCCTCGCCGCGGGCCGCGCTGCACCTGCTGCGGGCCGCCCGCGCCCACGCGGCGCTGGGCGGGCGCGACCACGTCATCCCCGAGGACGTGCAGCACCTGGCCGGGCCGGTGCTGGCCCACCGGCTGCTGCTCACCGGGGAGGCGCAGCTGGCCCGGCGCACCCCGCACGACGTGGTGACCGACCTGGTCCGCCACACGCCCGTCCCCTCCGGGGCGTGATGCCGCGTCCCCAGGTTCTCACTCCCCGGGGGCGGTTGTTCCTCACCCTCGGGGGCCTCACCGTGCTCATCGGGACGGTGCTGGGCTACCCGGACGTCACCAGGGTCGGGGCGCTGCTGCTGGTGCTGCCGCTGCTGGTGCTGCTGTGGCTGCACCGCCGCACCCCCACGCTCCGCGTCGAGCGCGCGCTCAACCCCCCGCGGCTGGTCCCCGACCAGCCGGGCACCATCGAGCTCACCGTCACCAACACCGGCCGTAGCAGCACCCCGCTCTACCTCGCCGAGGAGCACCTGGACTACGCCCTCGGCGACCGGCCCCGGTTCCTGCTGCCGCGGCTGGTGCCGGGCGAGCGGGAGACCCTCGACTACGCGGTGCGCAGCCGGCACCGTGGCGCCTACCCGCTGGGGCCGCTGACGCTGCGGCTGCGGGACCCGTTCGGGCTGACCTACCTGGCGGTGCAGCTGCCGGAGACGGCCGAGCTGCTGGTGCTGCCGCAGGTGTGGCCGCTGGCCGCGGCGCCGCCGGGGGGCCAGGGCCGCGGCACCGAGGGGGAGCTGCCGCAGATGGTCGCGCTGCACGGCGAGGACGACGTCAGCATCCGGCAGTGGCGCGAGGGTGATGAGCTGCGCCGGGTGCACTGGCCGGCCACCGCCCACCGCGGCGAGCTGATGGTACGGCAGGAGGACCAGCCCTCCCGCCGCCGGGCGGTGCTGCTGCTGGACTGCCGCGCCGGCGCCTACCCGGGTCACGGGCTGCACCCGTCGTTCGAGTGGGCGGTCTCCGCGCTGGCCTCGGTCGCGCGGCACCTGGTCGCCGACGGCTACGTGGTGCACCTGCTCACCGACGACACGGTCCGGGACGGGACGGCCGGCACGCCGATGGAGCTGCCCGCGCTGCTGGAGCGGCTGGCGCGGGTGCAGCCGCACGGCCAGAGCGGGCTGGAGCCGCTGGCTGCGGCCGCGCACACCTTCACCAGCGGTGGGGTGCTGCTGGTCGCGGCCGTGTCCGCCTACGGCGAGGGCGACCTGCGCGACCTGGCCGCGGTGCACGATCCCGGCACCACCGCGCTGGCGATGGTCATCGACCGGGACGCCTGGTCGCCGGTCCGGGAGGAGCAGGAGGAGGTGGCCGGGAGCGCCGTGCGCGGCCCCGGCCCGAGGACCGGCGGGAGCACCTGGTCCCGCGGGCTGCTACGGGTGCTGGCCGAGACCGGCTGGCGCACCACGCTGGCCGGCCCCCACGACACCGTGCGCGGCGCCTGGGAGCAGCTGCGCGGCCGCATGCCGGCCGGGAGCCGGTCGTGACCGCCCCCGCGCCCGCTGCGGTCTCCCGGCTCGAGGACGGCCGGTGGGCCGAGTCGCTGCTGGCCGGGCTGGCCTGCCTGGCCGTGGTGTGGCCGCTCACCTCGCTGCTGCAGGACAACGGGTGGCTCTGGGACGGTGCCGCGATGGTGCTGGTCGTCAGCCTCGTCGGTGCGGTGTTGCGCACGCTCGGCGCCGGGCCGACCCTGGTGGTGCTGTGCCAGCTGCTGGCGGCCCTGACCGGCCTCACCGCCACCTACCTCGGGGACACGCTGCGGTGGGCCTGGCTGCCCACCGGCGACACGGTGCTCCGCGCCGGCACGCTGCTGCAGGAGTCCGGGCAGGTGCTCCAGCACTACGCCGCCCCGGCGCCGACGACCCCGGGCGTGGTGTTCCTCGTCGTCACGCTGCTGACGCTGACCGCCATCTCGGTGGACTCGATCGCGGTGGGCGCGCGGGCGCCGGCGCTGGCCGGCGGGCCGCTGGCGGCGGTGTTCCTGGTGTCGGTGTCCAACTCCGGGCAGGCGATGGCGCCGCAGTACTTCCTGGCGGCCGGGCTGGCCTGGCTGGCGCTGCTCGCCCAGCAGGGCGACCGTGCGGTACGGGAGTGGGCCTCGGCCGACCAGCACGCCCTCGGCTCCGGGCCGGCCGGCACCGCCCCCCGGGGTCACCGGCGCACCGCGCGGGTGCTCGGCGTCAGCACGGTGCTGGTGGCCCTGCTGGGCGCCTCCGTGCTCCCCCACCTGCCACCGACGTTCTTCAGCGAGGGGCTCGCCCGCAATCCTGACGCCCGCACCGTCGGCGGCGGCACCGCCAGCGTCGGGTTCACCACGACCATGGACCCCACCCAGGACCTGCACAACCGTTCCGAGGAGCCGGTGCTGGTCTACCGGACCAACGCGGTGCAGGCCGACGTGCTGCGGGTGACCGCGAGCAGCGTCTACGAGGACGACCGGTGGCAGCCGCCCGAAGAGGACACCCTCCCGGTCGAGGCGGGCAGCGGGCTGCCCACCGCCGAGCTGTGGCAGCGACGGGCCGAGGCCGACGAGCTGCCGGTCACCCCGCGACAGCTGGTCGTCGAGAACAACCGCCTCGAGTCTCCGCACCTCGCCGTGCCCTTCCCCTTCACCGGCCTCGAGATCGACGAGCCGTGGCAGCTCAACCCCGGGCCGGAGGCAGTCCGGGTCGAGGGCCAGGTCGACACCTACTCCGCCACCTACCTGCAGCTGGGCTCCTACCAGCGGCTGCCGGACGACGTCGGCGGCGGCCTGCAGGAGGACCTCCCCGACCGCTACCTGCACGTGCCGGACGATGCCCAGCCGGCGCTGGCCGCGCTGGCCGAGCAGGTCGTCCCCCAGGGCGCCGGGTCCACGCTGGAGGTGGCGGCCGCCATCCAGGAGCACCTGCGGAGTGCGCAGTACCGCTACGACCTGGAGCTGGCGCCCGGGGTGGCGGACGCCTCCGACCCGATCACCCACTTCCTGGACACCAGGCAGGGCTACTGCGTGCAGTTCGCGACCGCCATGGTGATGCTGGCCCGGCTGGAAGGCATCCCGGCCCGGATGGCGATCGGCTTCCTGCCCGGCACGCTGCAGGAGGACGGCAGCCGGGAGGTGCTGGCCTCCGACGCCCACACCTGGCCGGAGCTGCTGATCGACGGCCTGGGCTGGACCCGGTTCGAACCCACCCCCGGCAGCCGCACCGCCCTCGCCCCGATCCACACCGTCGACGAGCAGGGCGAGCAGGCCCCGGAGGTGCCCGAGGACGGGGCGCTGCCGGAGCCCACGCTGCCTGCGGAGGAGCTCGCCGGCGGCACCACTGACGAGGACACCGGCATCCTCGCCGACCTGGGACCGGTGCTGCTCCGGGCGCTGCTGGTCGCGGCGGTGCTGGCGCTGCTGCTAGCGCTGGTGCCGTGGGCGGCGCGGCGGTGGCGCGAGGCCGGCCTGCGGGAGGCCCACGACTACCCCGCCCGCATCGAGGGCGAGTGGCTGTGGCTCACCCGCTCACTGGAGGACATGGGCGTCGCGCCACCCGAGCCGCGCAGCCCCCGTGCCATGGGGAAGCACCTGAGCGACCGCACCCTGCTGGACCGGCGGGAGCACGAGGCGCTGGTGCGGGCGGCGCGCACGCTGGAGGCGAGCCGCTACGGGCGCCCGCTGCCGGAGCCGGAGCAGCAGCCGGCCCAGCGGCAGATGCACCGCGACGTGCGCACCGTGGTCGCCGGGGTGGAGCGGGACCTGCCGTGGAACATCCGCACCCAGGCCCGGCTGCTCCCTCGCAGCGCATGGCGGCAGCTGCGCAGCCTGCTGGGCCGCACGGACCGGCGGGAGAGCTCCACCGCCGCGAGCGCGACAGCGGGTGCAGAGCGACGCGGGTAGCCGCTACGGGCGGTGCAGCGCGAGCACCATCTCCCGCTCGACCAGGTCCGGACGCCGCGGGTGCTGGAACGTGCGGCCGGTGAACTGGTAGCCGCAGCGGCGGTAGAGCCCCATGGCGGCCGCGTTGTTGCTGGCCGCCTCGAGCAGGATCCGCCGCCGGCGCAGCGACCGGGCGACCGCCGCTCCCCCGCCCAGCAGCAGCTCCCCGACGCCACGGCCGCGCGCCTGGGGCACCACGTAGAGCGCGATCAGGTTGACGGCGTCGGGAGCTGCTCGTCGTAGGCCTGCGGCAGGATCCCAACGGTCCCCAGCGCGGTGCCGCTGCCTCCGCTTCCCGGGCCTGCAGGTAGTGCGCGCGGCTGGTGGCCTCGCTCGATCACTGTCTCTTGGACTGCACGAGCGTCAGCGTCACGCTGGCTGCCAGGTAGTAGCCGATGTAGGCCAGCGACACGGCGACCAGGAGCACGTTGCGATCCGGCAGATCGATGAGGATGACGGCGTAGAGCACGAGCCAGAGCCCGGCCAGCGCGAGGTTGAGCGCCCGGTGCGTGTTCGTCCGCGACGGGTAGAGGTACTTGATGGGCACGAAGACCAGGACGGCACACGCCAGGAGGATGGTGGCTGTCACGGCTGCTGAGAGCTCCAGCACGATGACGTAGAAGGCGACGACGTTCCAGTAGCTGGGGAACCCGAGGAAGAAGTGGTCGTCGGTCTTGGCGTCCGTGCGGCAGAACTGGTAGCTCGAGGCCAGCAGCGGGATCATGGCCACGACCATTCCCCACGTGCCGGCCGGCAGGTGGCCAGTGGTCCACAGCAGGACCATGGGCGCGAAGGCGTAGGTGATGTAGTCGACGATGTCGTCGAGCCGGGCCCCGTCGAAGGTGGGGATGGTCTCCTTGACCCGCAGCCGGCGCGCCAGCAGCCCGTCCGTGCCGTCGATGAACAGGGCGGCCAGCAGCAGCCACAACGCCCGCACCGTGTCGCCGTCCACGGCCGCGATGACAACCAGGATGCCCAGCACGGTGCCGCTCGCGGTGTAGGCGTGCAGCGCCCACCCGCCGGCGCGCAGGCGCACCGACGGCACGCTCGGCCCGGGAACCGCGTCGATGGTCATCAAGGCCCCCTGGTGCAGTCGGACGAAGCCGTTCGGACGTGCAGAGTCTTCCACACCCGGTCACCGGTCGGTGACCGATCCATGCCACAGAGCTGCCGACAGCGCTGTCCTACCCGTCAGTCATGCAGGTGCCTCGTAGACCATCGACCTGCATCACGTACCGCTCCCGGTCGAGACGTCAGTCCAGGTAGTCGCGCACTAGGAACGGCTCTGCGCTGTGCTGCGCCGCACGGTAAGCGTGCAGGTCAGGAGCGCTGTGCAATGAGACATTCAGATCAGGGATAACCACGCCTCAAAAGGAGAGGCTGGAAAACCCCTGGGTGGCAGGAATCCCTGATACTTGCCCCCGACTCACCCGTCAGCCATCTTGCTGGCGGGTTCATTTATGCCCAGAGAAAGGAGAAGAACCATGAGAGGACACATCTACCGCAGGCGCAGGCCTGACGGCTCGTGGAGCCGCTGGTACGCCGTACTGGACCTCCCCAAGGGAGCCGACGGGTCCCGTCGCCAGCGGACCACCACCCACGACACCAAGCGGAACGCTCAGGCCTGGCTTGCCCAGGTATCCCAGGAGATGCGGGCGCGCGGTGCCGCTGCCTCCGCCGTCCCGGGCCTGCAGGTAGTGCGCGCGACTCGTGGCCTCGCACCACTGCGCCTCCCCCAGTCGGCGACGTCGGCGTGGGTCACCCAGAACGCGTCCGGGGCCTCCAGCAGCATCTGCCGCCGCAAGTCGCGGTGGCTGCGCCAGTCCTGCTCGGTCACCCGGTGCAGGCCCACCGAGCCCACCGCGGGGAACTGGGGCTGGAGGTCGAGGTGGTCGGCCACGGCGTCACTGTACGGCGCCCGGGGTGGTCGGAGAGGCGCACCCGGCGACGGCCCTAGTGGGACCGGCTGCGCTGTAGGCTGAGTTCACGGAGCCATTCAGGCTTCCGACCGAGGAGCCCATCATGGCCGACAAGTCGCCGCGTCAGCAGCTGTCCAAGAAGTCCGGCAAGAGCCTGAAGCAGAAGCGTGCCGACAAGGCCGCCAAGGCGGCCAAGAAGCGGCCCGGGGACGAGTAGCGGGTCTCGCTCAGTAGAGGAACATCGGCTTGCCCCGCACGTGGCGCACCCGGGGACGGTAGTTCGGCTCGTCGTAGAGCTCTCCCACGTCGACCCGCTTGACCCCCTCGCCGGTCACCGCGATGGGCACGCTGGTGTAGGTGCCGTTGCGGAGCGCCACCATCCGCCCGGTCGAGCCGTCCAGCGCGAGGTCGGCAGCCATCACGGCGTAGTTGGTCGCCACCATGAGGTCCAGGGAGTCCGGGCTGCCGGAACGCATCAGGTAGCCCACCTGCTGGTGGACGATGCCCTCACCGGTGCGCTCCTTGATCAGCTCGCCGGTGAGCTGGCCGATGCCTCCCAGCTTGCGGTGGCCGTAGGCGTCCTCCTCACCCGACAGCACCATGTCACCGCCGCGGATGGAAGCCCCCTCGGAGACGGTGAGCATGGCGTAGCCGGAGGGGTTGCGCTTTTTGTCGGCGACGATCAGCTCGCAGACCCGGTCGATGTCGAAGGGCACCTCGGAGATCAGCGCCCGGTCGACTCCGGCCAGGTACGCCGTGATCAGCGAGGTCTCACCGCTGTAGCGGCCGAACAGCTCGACGACGGCGATCCGCTCGTGCGACCCGGCCGAGGTGCGCAGGTTGTGGATGAACTGCACGCCGCGGGTGACGGCGGTCGAGAAGCCGATGCAGTAGTCGGTGCCGTGCACGTCGTTGTCCATGGTCTTGGGGATGGCGATGGTCGGCACCCCCTCCTGGTGCATCCGCAGCCCGTAGGACAGCGTGTCGTCCCCGCCGATGGGGATGAGGACGTCGATGCCGACGTGCTGCAGCACGGCCAGCACGTGGTCGGTGAGGTCGTGCGGGCCCTCGCCCGTCACGCGGTCGGCGAGGAAGGACGGCACCTCGCTCTGCCGCATCCGGCTCGGGTTGGTCCGGGAGCTGTGCAAGAACGTGCCGCCGGTGCGGTCCACCGTGCGCACCCGGCCGGGGTCGAGCGTGATCAGGTTGGCCGCCACCGAGTCGGGGTCCGCGGGGTCCGTCGTGACCAGTCCTGCCCACCCTCGCCTGATGCCCACGACCTCGTGCCCCTCGTCGTGCACCCGGTTGACGACCGCCTTGATGCAGGGGTTGAGGCCGGGCACGTCTCCCCCGCCGGTCAGGATTCCGATGCGCATCGGCCCACCCTAGCGAGGATGCGGCCGCCGGGACGGCGAGCAGGCCAGGCACCGAGGAGGTGTCTGGCCTGCGCGAAGGCGGGTCGGAAACGCTGGCGTCAGGGCACCTGGTCCCGCACGTCAGAAGCCTGCGCGCCGCCAACCCGGCCGGCGCTTAGCGGTTTGAACGCCATCGCAGCGTCCGCTTAGCTGTTTGAACGGGCAAATAGTCATGGGTAGGTAAAGAACTCCTCTACGTTCTCCCCAGTGGCTGATCCACACCGGGTCACCGATGACACCACACGGAGAGGTGGGCAACATGAAGGCGAGAGGTAGGTGGATGGGTCGAGCGACCAGCGCGCTGGCCCTGACGGCATCGGGGTCACTGGTGGTCGGTGGCTTGGCCTATGCGGACAACGTGCGGAACGATGTCGTGGGCGAGAACCGCAGCCGCACGATTGCGGTCGGGACGAGCACGACGGTGAACTACCACATCCAGGCAACTGGCGGCACCTGTGATGCGAGGGACGGATCCCCGGTGACGGTCACGATCGTGGCTCCCGCGGCAGTGACACCCACCCCCCGGAGCGTGCAGTTCAGCGACTGTGGTGAGCAGAACGCCAAGGCCGTCACCTTCTCCTCGGCGCAGTCGGGCTCCTACGCCGTGGCGAGCACATGGTCCGACGTCGCCGGGGACTACAACACCACTCCCTCGAACTTCATGCTGCACGTCTCGGCGCCGACCAACACGTCCCCCACGGTCAGTATCGGTGGCGTCGCGCAGGACGCCAGCTACAACAAGGGCTCGGTGCCGGCGGCCACGTGTGAGGTGACCGACGCCGAGGACGGCAACAGCACCTTCCCGGCTACCTTGAGCTCGGTCACCGGCGCCAACGCCTCCGACGGGGTCGGGTCACAGACGGCCAGCTGTTCCTACACCGACCGCGGTGGCCTGACGGACTCGGCTTCGGCGACCTACGGCATCGTGGACCCGTCGGCACCGGTCGTCTCCTCCGTTCTCAGCCCGGCATCGCCGGACGGCAACGACGGCTGGTACACGACGGACGTCAACCTGACGTGGACCGTCACCGAGCCAGAGTCTCCCGGCTCTCTGGTGAAGACCGGCTGCGCGAGCCAGGCGATCACCGACGACCAGCAAGCGACCAGCTACAGCTGCTCCGCGACCAGCGCCGGTGGGTCGGCTGCCGAGCAGCGCGTGACCATCAAGCGGGACGGCACCGCGCCCAGCGTGAGCTACGACGGCGTCGTGCTCGGGACGGCGGGAGCCAACGGCTGGTACACCTCCGACGTGACGGCGGGGTTCTCCGCCACCGACGCTGTCTCCGGTCCAACCACTGCCGCTGCGACCGTGACCACCAGCGGACAGGGAGCCGCGGTCCTCGCCGCCAGCCCGGTGTTCACCGACGCCGCCGGCAACGCCAGCGAGGCGGGCGCGGTCAGCAGGACCTACAAGATCGACCAGTCGGCCCCCACCAACGTCGCCTTCGTGGGTGGACCGTCGGCGGCGAGCAGCCACCACTTCGGGAGCGTGCCTGCCGCTCCCACCTGCACCGCGGATGACGCCGTCTCCGGACTCGCCAGCTGCGTGGTCGAGGGCTACTCCACCGCGGTGGGCCCCCACACCATGACCGCGACGGCTACGGACAACGCCGGTAACACGGTCAGCGTGGGGAGCAGCTACACCGTGCTGAGCTGGACGACTGCCGGGTTCTACGCTCCCGTCGACATGGGCGGCGTGCTCAACCGCGTCAAGGGCGGCAGCACGGTTCCGCTGAAGTTCGAGCTGTTCGCCGGCCCGAGGGAGCTGGACACCACGGCCGCCGTCGTCGGGTTCACGACGATGAAGGTCACCTGTGAAACTGGGACTGACGAGGCTCCCGTGGAGACGGTGACCACTGGTGGCACCAGCCTGCGCTACGACAGCACCGCCGGTCAGTTCATCCAGAACTGGAAGGTGCCGACAACGGTCGGGTGCTACCGGGCGACGGTGAAGGCGGCCGACGGGTCGTCGACCAGCGCGGACTTCAAGGTCGTGAAGTAGCCGCGCTGACGTCAGCCAAAGGAAGGTCCCAGGCCGGTGGCCTGGGACCTTCCTTTGCCGCGCGCGGCACCCGAGCAGGTGCAGCACCGGGGAGAGCTGTGACGTGGACCCGCGGAGGCAAAGCGCCGGCAGCTACTCCTCGCTGAGCAGCCTGAACGCGCTCGCCCGGTCCTTGACCCGCAGCTTGCGCAGCACGGTGGAGACGTGCACCCGCACGGTCGACGGTGACAGGAACAGCCTGCCCGCGACGTCCTCGGTGGACAGCCCCTGAGCCAGCAGCTCCATCACCTCCCACTCCCGGGCGCTCAGCTTGCTGGCCGCCGCCGACCTGCGCACGAAGCGCCGCCGGGACGGCGCCCGGAACTCCTCGAGGACTCGGGCCACCAGTCCGGCAGGCATGGCGGCCTCTCCGGCCAGGACGCCGCGCAGGGCACCGGGCAGGTTGGCGGGGTCGGTGTCCTTGAGCAGATACCCGGAGGCGCCGGCGCGAAGAGAGTCGAATAGGTCGTCGTCCTCCTTCGACTGGGTGAGCATGACGATGGCCGTTTGTGGCAGGGCCCGGCTGATCTGGACAGCCGCCTGGATTCCGCTGCCCGGCATGTGGATGTCCAGGAGCACGACGTCAGGCCGGTGCTCCAGCGCCAGCCGGACCGCCTCAGGAGCGCTGGCTCCCTCCGCGCAGACCTCGCAGTTTCCTTCCTCCAGCGCCTGCCTGATCCGCGCCCGGATGTGGGCATGGTCGTCGGCCATGACGATCCGGATACCGGGCTGGGCTACCACGTCACCGTCACCACGCTGCCTGTCCCGGTGGAGGCGTCGATGCGGAAGGAACCCGGCAGTGCGCTGGCCCGGTCCCGCATACTCGTCAGTCCGTAGCCGGTGCTCGTGGAGGCAGTCCCGACGTCGAACCCTCGGCCGTCGTCCTGGATGGACAGCCGCCTGCACCCGCCCTCACGGGACAGCCTGACGACCACGCGAGCGGCCTTGCCGTGGCGCGCCGCGTTGGACACCGCTTCGCGGGTGATACGGGTCAAGGCGTGCTGCTGGTGCGGCAGCGCGTCCACCGAGTCGTCCAGGTCGACTTCCAGGTCCACCGCGTACCGCTCGGCCAGCTCCGTGGCTGCCCGGTGCAGCCGGAACCCCAACGGCTCCGTGCCAGAGCTGTCAAGCGCGTGCACGGCCGCCCGGGCCTCGTCCAGGGCGCGGTCGCACGCGTGCGTGATACGGCCGCGGGCTGGTGACTCGACCGGTATGCCGTGACTCTCCAGACGGATGTAGGCAAGCTCCTGAATGACCCCGTCGTGCAGTTCCCGGGCCAGTCGTCGCCGATCCTCGAGCACCGCCGCCTTGGTCTGCGCGTTCCAGTACTGGCTCAGCTCCCGCGCAGCACCCACCAGGAGCAATAAGTAGAAGCCGGTGCGGAGGAGATCGCCGGTGTAGAGCCAGTCGGTGTAGAGGGACGGGAAGAGTGCGTAGTGGACGCGCGCGCAGGCCCCGAGCGCACAGGCCGGACCCAGCCAGCGCAGCAGTGCGTCACCGCGACGGACCGCCTGCGCCGTGAAGGCGATGGAGGCAATGCCGAAGCAGATCGCCGACGCGCCCTGGGCGAGGATGAACAGCGGGTGCCCGGTGAGGAGGGGGGGCTGCACCGCAGGGGGGACGTACGCCTGTCCCACCGCCGTGGGCAGCCGGGAGCCCAGCACAGCAAGCACCATGACCACTGCGGTGACCAGGACGACCGGCCCGAGCACCAACCACACTCCGGCAGACCGCCCCGTCCGCCTGCGCGAGCGGGACAGCGCCGCCAGCGCGATGAGGACAGCACCGATGAGCCGCACCGTCAGCGGCAGCCAGACATGGAAGGCCCCGCCAGGCTGACCAGCGAGTGGCCCCGCGAAGTAGGTCAGGCCCACTCCGGCCACCGCCAGGAGTACAAGGCCTTCAGCCAGCAGCAGGTCCTGGAGCGTGCGAGCGCGCACGAACCTTCCGTAGACCAGGTATGCCGCCAGGAACGCCACGCAGGCATCGACCGTGTCCAGCATCAGGTGCAGCGAGGGGCTGCGGTAGACGAAGCCGAGATACGGGGTCCACAGGATCAGGGCTGTCACCGCGACACCGACCGCCCACCCCGCCGCGGTCAGGTGCGCTGGCGCCACTGTGCGCACTATGGCTCCACCTGTGCTGTCGGGGGCCCTTTCACCCGCCACATAGCGGGGAGCCTAATGCACCGGTGGCGCCGAACCCCGGCCGATCACGATGCCGACACGCAGCTGCAGCAGCGCCGGGCCGACCCACGCCCCAGCAGGTCAGGTGCCACAGTAAGGCACCTGGCCTGCGGCGACGCGTCCCATCGAAGGGTGAGGTCGTCAGTCCAGGTAGTCGCGCAGCACCTGGGACCGGGAGGGGTGCCGCAGCTTGGACATCGTCTTGGACTCGATCTGGCGGATCCGCTCGCGGGTGACGCCGTAGACCTTGCCGATCTCGTCCAGCGTCTTGGGCTGGCCGTCGGACAGGCCGAACCGCATCGAGACGACACCGGCCTCCCGCTCGGACAGCGTGTCCAGCACCGAGTGCAGCTGCTCCTGCAGCAGCGTGAAGGACACCGCGTCGGAGGGCACGACCGCCTCGGAGTCCTCGATGAGGTCCCCGAACTCGGAGTCGCCGTCCTCCCCCAGCGGGGTGTGCAGCGAGATCGGCTCACGGCCGTACTTCTGCACCTCGACGACCTTCTCCGGGGTCATGTCGAGCTCGGCGGCCAGCTCCTCAGGGAGCGGCTCGCGGCCCAGGTCCTGCAGCATCTGCCGCTGCACCCGGGCGAGCTTGTTGATGACCTCGACCATGTGCACCGGGATCCGGATGGTGCGGGCCTGGTCGGCCATGGCGCGCGTAATCGCCTGCCGGATCCACCAGGTGGCGTAGGTGGAGAACTTGTATCCCTTGGTGTAGTCGAACTTCTCCACCGCGCGGATCAGGCCCAGGTTGCCCTCCTGGATCAGGTCCAGGAACAGCATGCCGCGGCCGGTGTACCGCTTGGCCAGCGAGACCACCAGGCGGAGGTTGGCCTCCAGCAGGTGGTTCTTGGCCATCTTGCCGTCGTGGGCGATCCAGCGCAGCTCGCGGACGTGCTTGGCGTCCACCTTCTCCCCGGAGGCCAGCTTCTCCTCGGCGAACAGGCCGGCCTCGATGCGCTTGGCGAGCTCGACCTCCTGCTCGGCGTTGAGCAGGGCGACCTTGCCGATCTGCTTCAGGTAGTCCTTGACCGGGTCGGCGGTGGCGCCGGCGGTGACGACCTGCTGCGCCGGCGCGTCCTCATCGTCGGCGGCCGACAGCACGAAGCCGTCGTCCTCGGCGTCGATGCCCTTGGCGGGCAGCTTCGGGCCGACGGTGGTGTCCTCGGTCGTGGCCGCGTCACCGGCCTCCTCGATGTCCAGCTCGTCGGCGTCCTCGGCGTCCTCGTCCGGCTCCTCGGCCACCTCGGCGACCGGGTCGCTCTTCTTCTTCCGGCCACCGCTGCTCTTCTTGGCCGGCGCGGCGTCCGCGTCGGGCTCGACGTCACCAGCCGAACCGGCGGCGGCCTCGGCGGCGGCGCGGGTGGTGCCGCCCTTGGTGGCTGCCGTCGTGGTGGCGGTCGAGCCGGACGTGGTGCCCGACGTGGCCGTGCTCGACTTCTTCCTCGACCTGGTGGCGGGCTTGGCCTTGGTGCTGGCCTTGGTCGCGCTGCCGTTGGCGCTGGCGCTCTCCCCCGTGGGCTCCTGCGCGGTGGCCTCGGCGGCGTCGGTGGCGGTCGCCTCGCTGTCGGCCTTGGTGGTCGTGGTCTTGCGCGACCTGCTGGACTTGGTGGTGGTCGTCTTCTTGGACGTGCTCACTGCGGACTCCGTCCCGGTGCGGTCCGCGTCCCCGGAGTCCGTGTCCTCGCTGCTGCTACGCGAGGACGTGGTGCCCTTGGAGGCGGCGCTGGCCTTGTTGGTGCTACGACGGGTGGTCTTGCGCGTCGGTGTCGCGGCGGTGCCGTCGTCGCGAACCTCCACCGCATTGTCGCTGAAGACACGCAGGACCTTGCGCATCCGCTTGGCCGGGAGCTCGGTGCGCTCCAGGGCCTCACGGATCTCCGAGAGGGTCAGGTGGCCCTGTTTCGTGCCCTTCTCCCAGAGGGAGTAGAGCACGGGGTTGGTGAACTCTTCCGGAAGCGCGGTCGCGTCGGCCTGGGCGGTCCCTGCCGTCTTCGCTGTCACGGGTGGCATCAACTACTTTCTGCGGAGCGGCCTCACCCCTGCCTTCATGGGCACCACGAAGGCCCGGCGATGGGGGTGGCTGGGTGTCGTGGACGGACCGGAGGGCTGCTGTCCGGCCAGCCGCTGGCTACCATTATAAAACCCACCCGTCCCCGCTGATGTTCCCGGGCAGCCATCTGCCCTGCTCACCGGCCTCATCAGGCCGTTCCCGAGTCAGTCGTCGGGGGTTGACTTCACCGCCAGCACCGGGCAGGAGGCGTCCAGCAGGATGCGCTGGGCGTTGGAGCCCAGGATCAGCTTGCCGACCGGGGTGCGCCGGCGCAGGCCGATCACGATGAAGTCGGCGTTGCTCTCCTCGGCCACGTCCACCAGGTCCTCGGCGGGGTCGTTGCCGCGGACCAGCTGGCGCACCTCGTGCTCGATGCCGTCGGCGTCCAGCTGCTGCTGCACGTCGGCGAGGGCGTCCTCGAACTTGGCGGCTTCCTCGGCGCTGAAGTCGCGCCCGCCGCGATGGGAGTTGACCACGACCAGCTTCGTCCGCCGCAGCTGGGCCTCCTGAGCCGCCCGGCGCAGGGCCGCACGGCCCTCCTTGGTCGGGATCCAGCCCACGATGATCGCCATGCCACACACCTTCCGTCGTGCCGTTGCGGCGAGGTTACACGGACCTCCGGCCCTCACCCGGTAGGAGGCGGGGTCAGCGCCCCTCGAGTGCCTTGTACAGGGCGACCGCCAGCGCCTCGGGGTCCCGGGCCGGCACGGCGGCGGGGGTGCCGTCGCGCAGCGCGAACCGCACGACCCCCAGGCCCGGCCCGGGCCGGCCGTCCG
>NZ_WIQI01000059.1 GCF_009602535.1 Ornithinicoccus halotolerans
CGACCGCGGCCGCAGCCGCACCCGGTCGTCGGCGGTGACGGTCGCCGCCACCACGTCGGCACGGGGGCCGAGGCCGTCGACGTGCACCACCACGCCGCTGCGGTCGCCTTCGCGCAGCACCCGGTGCGCCGTCCCCATCCGGGCCCGGGGTGCCGGCCCCTCCGGCCGGGTCAGCACGGACCACACCAGCACGCCCAGCAGCGGCAGGACGAGGACGACCAGGTCCGGACGGCGCAGCAGCAGCGCCCCCAGTGCCGCCGCCGCCACCGCCAGCAGCGCCCGCACGTGGGAGTGCGTGGGTGCCCAGTGCCCGCTCCCGGTCGCCGTCACCGTGCCGTCGACCCCGCGGCCTGACGCGCGCCGGGCACCGGCACCTCCTGCAGCACCGCGGCCACGACGGAGCTGCCGTCGACGTCGGACATCCACAGCTCGGGCCGCACCGCGACCCGGTGGTCCAGCACCGCGTGCGCCACCGCCTTGACGTCCTCGGGGGTCACGTAGTCGCGGCCGTTCACCACCGCGTAGGCCCGCGCGACGAGCAGCAGCGCCAACGACCCGCGGGGGGAGGCGCCGACCTGCACCGCCCGGTGGCCGCGGGTCGCAGCGGCGAGCTCGACGCAGTAGCGGGCGATCTCGTCCTCGACGGGGACGCCCTCGACGGCCTGCTGCATGCGCTGCAGGCCGGCGGCGTCCGTCACCGGGTCCAGCCGCTGCTCCTCGGCCTGCCGGGCGACGCGGCGGCGCAGCACGTCCAGCTCCTCCGCCGCGGAGGGATAGCCGAACGAGACCCGCAGCAGGAACCGGTCCAGCTGCGCCTCCGGCAGCGGGTAGGTGCCCTCGTACTCGATCGGGTTCGCCGTGGCCAGCACGTGGAACGGCTGCGGCAGCGGGTAGGTCTGCCCCTCCACGGTGACCTGCCGCTCCTGCATGGCCTCCAGCAGCGCGGACTGCGTCTTGGGCGGCGTGCGGTTGATCTCGTCGGCCAGCAGCAACCCGGTGAACAGCGGGCCGCGGCGGAAGTCGAACTCGCCCCGGCGCTGGTCGAACACGTACGCGCCGGTCAGGTCGGCAGGCAGCAGGTCGGGCGTGAACTGGGCCCGGCTGAAGTCCAGCCCGAGCGTCTGCGCGAACGAGCGGGCGGCGAGGGTCTTGCCCAGCCCCGGGAAGTCCTCGAGCAGCACGTGGCCGCCGGCCAGGACGGCGGACAGCACCAGGGTGAGCGGCTCGCGCTTGCCCACGACGGCCTGTTCCACCCGGGTCAGCACCTCCTGGGCCAGGGTGGAGACCTCGGCGGCGGGGTGGTCGGTGGTGGGCATCACAGCTCCTCGATGCGTCGGATCACGGTGTCCAGCTCGCGGGCGGGTCGGCGGTGGGTCTCACCGGGGGGCCGGTCCAGGTCGGCGGCCAGCCGCTCGGGCAGGCCGGTCAGCCCGTGGGCCCGGGCGCGTTCCTCGGCCAGCTCGAGCAGCAGCGGCTGCACCGCGTCGGGCCGGTCGGCGTGCTCCATGGTGTCCCGCAGGTCGCGGCGCAGCCGCGCCAGCCGGTGGTCGACCGAGGAGGGCTGGGTCGACTCCTGCCGCCGGGTCGGGTGCCAGGTGGCCGCCTCCAGCCGTTCCCCGTGGTCCTGCAGGGTCCACGCCAGCAGGGCAACCGCCGCGGTCGCGGCGAGCACCAGCGGCACGTCCAGCCAGGGCCCGTGGTCGAGCAGGCCGGTGACCAGCCCGAGGGCGCAGAGGACCGCTGCGGTGGCGAGTGTCCACAGCAGCCGTCGCCGGTCCCTGCTGCTGAGCGCCCGGCGCCGGCTCATCGCGCCACCTGCAGGTCCTCGTGGATGAGCGCCAGCGTGGCCAGCGCCCGCTCCCGCTGCTCCTCGGTCACCGGGTGCCGGGAGAACCGGGCCTCGCGGTAGAGCCGTGCCAGCTCGGTCAGCGGCTCCTGGCGCACCTGCCAGCGCGTGAGGACCCGGGAGGTGAACTCCATCGAGGTCTCGGCCGGGCCGCGGGGCAGCCCGCTGCTGGCGGCCGCGTCCTCCAGCGCGACCCAGCAGGCGACGACCGCGTTGCGCGGATCTTCCTCGGCGGCGGCGCGGGCCCGTTGCTGAGCCGAGGTGGCGGCGACCAGGGCCTCCAGCTCCTCGAGCCCGTCCTGCTCCTCCTGCGGCTCCTGGCCGCGGTCGCCCAGCAGCCGAAGGATCACCCGCACCAGCAGCCCCAGCACCACGAGCGTGACGAGCAGTGCCAGCAGCACGTCCCACGGCAGCCCGGGACGGCGGTCCGGCTGCGGTTCCTGCTCGGCTCCGGTGGGCCGCGGCTGCGGCGGGGCGCTGACCGGCGCCTCGTCCTCGGGCCCCGGTGGGTCGACGGTCGAGTCCGGGAAGCTCAGCAGCGGGGTGTCGCTGCCGGCGGCCCACAGCAGCACCAGCGCACCGAGCCCGGCGCCGGCCAGGACCGCGACGACGGTGCCCCGGCCGCTGCCCATGGTGCCGCAGCCTAGGTGGCGGCCAGCTCCACGTCGCGGACCTCGAGCGAGGCGGCCGTGTCCAGCAGCAGCTCACCGGAGACCTTGCCAGCGGCGCGCAGGTCACCGATCGCCTGCCGCAGCCGGGCCAGGTCCGCCTCCGGCGCGGCGACGGTCGCGGCGGTCACCGGTGTGCGCATCCCCACCTTGGCCTCCGACTTGGCCTTGCGGAGGCCGGCGAGGGCGCGCCCGACGAGCTCCAGCAGCGCGGGGTCCTCGTCGGCGGCGGCCGGCTCCAGCTCCTCCGGTGCCGGCCAGCTGCTGGTGTGGACCGAGCCCTCGTGCCACCAGGACCAGACCTCCTCGGTCGCGAAGACCAGGACCGGTGCCAGCAACCGCAGCTGCACGTCGAGGGCCACCCGGAGCGCGGCGCGGGCCGAGGAGGTCTGCTCGGGGGTGTGCCGGTCACCGGACCCGTAGGCGCGCTCCTTGACCAGCTCCAGGTAGTCATCGCAGAACGACCAGAAGAAGGTCTCGGTGAGCTCCAGCGCCCGGGTGTGGTCATAGCCGTCGTAGGCCCGGGTGGCCTGCCGCACCACCTGCGCCAGCTGCGCCAGCATGGCCCGGTCCAGCGGCTCGCTCACCCGGCTGACCAGCTCGGCCAGCGAGGCGGTGTCCGCCTCGGCCTCCCCGGCCCCCAGGCTCAGCGCGAACTTGCTCGCGTTGAGCACCTTGATGCCCAGCCGGCGGCCCACCTTCATCTGTCCCTCGTCGAACGCCGCGTCGGTGCCGAGCCGGCCGGAGGCGGCCCAGTAGCGCACGCCGTCGCTGCCGTGGGAGTCCAGCAGCCCTTCCGGGGTCTGCGCGTTGCCCTTGGACTTGGACATCTTCTTGCGGTCCGGGTCCAGGATCCAGCCGCTGATTCCGGCGTGCCGCCATGGCAGCGAGTCGTGCTCGTGGTGGGCGCGCACGACGGTCGCGAACAGCCAGGTGCGAATGATGTCCTGGCCCTGCGGGCGCAGGTCGAACGGGAAGAGGTGCTCGAAGAGCCGGCGGTCGTTGCCCAGCTCGCCGTCGGGCCGCTCACCGACCGGCCAGCCGGCCACGATCTGCGGGGAGAGCGAGGAGGTGGCCCAGGTGTCCATCACGTCCGGCTCGCCGGTGAACCCGCCGGGCTGGTCGCGCTGCTCCTCGGTGTAGCCCTCCGGCGCCTCGCTGGTGGGGTCGACCGGCAGCCGGTCCTCCCCGGGCGCGAGCGGGTTCGCCCAGTCCACCTCGCCGTCGGCAGCGATCGGGTACCACAGCGGGATCGGCACGCCGAAGAACCGCTGCCGGCTGATTAGCCAGTCACCGTTGAGGCCGCGGACCCAGTTCTCGTAGCGGGCCCGCATCCAGGAGGGGTGGAAGCCCAGCTCCTCGCCGCGGCGCACCAGCGCCTCGCGAAGCCCCTCGTCCTTGCCGCCGTTGCGGATGTACCACTGCCGGGTGGTGACGATCTCCAGCGGCTTGTCGCCCTTCTCGAAGAAGTTCGCCTTGCGCTGGGTCTTCGCCGGCTCACCGTCCAGGTCTCCGGACTCCCGCAGCGCGGCAGCCACGGCCTCCCGGGCGCTGAAGACGGTCCGTCCAGCCAGCTCCTCGGCGTAGAGGCGCTCGCCGGGGCCCGCGGCCACCCACGCCGGGGTCTCGGGCTGCAGCCGGCCGGCCCGGGTGATGACCGGCCGGAGCGGCAGGTTCAGCTCCCGCCACCAGGTGACGTCGGTGAGGTCACCGAAGGTGCAGCACATCGCGATGCCGGCGCCCTTGTCCATCTCGGCCAGCGGGTGGGCCAGGATCGGGACCTCCACGCCGAACAGCGGCGAGCGGACGGTGGAGCCGAAGAGGTGCTGGTACCGCTCGTCGTCGGGATGGGCCACCAGCGCCACGACGGCCGGGATGAGCTCGGGGCGGGTGGTCTCGACGTGGACGGGTCGGCCGCCGTCGCGGTGGAAGGCCACCCGGTAGAAGTGGCCCGGGTAGTCGCGGGCCTCCAGCTCCGCCTGCGCCACGGCGGTCTGGAACGTCACGTCCCACAGCCCGGGCGCCTCGGCCTGGTAGGCCTCGCCCCGGGCCAGGTTGCGCAGGAACGCCTGCTGGGACACGGCCCGCGAGCGGTCGGCGATGGTGCGGTAGGTGGTGGCCCAGTCCACCGACAGCCCGAGCTTGCGCCACAGCTGCTCGAACTTCTGCTCATCGAGCTCGGTCAGCTCCTCGCAGAGCTCGATGAAGTTCTGCCGGGAGACCGGCTCCTGGTCGGCGGCCCGCACCGACCTGCCCTCGGTGCCGGTGTGCGGGGGACGGTAGCCCGGCGTGTAGGGCAGCGTGGCGTCGCCACGGACGCCGTAGTAGTTCTGCACGCGACGCTCGGTCGGCAGCCCGTTGTCGTCCCAGCCGATCGGGTAGAACACGGTGCGCCCGCGCATCCGGTGGTAGCGGGCCAGGCAGTCGGTGTGGGTGTAGGAGAAGACGTGCCCGATGTGCAGCGAACCGCTGGCGGTCGGCGGTGGCGTGTCGATGACGAACAGGTCCTCGCGCGGCCGCTCGAGCGCCTGCTCACGGTCGAAGCCGTAGGTCCTCCGCTGCTGCCATACCTGCGCCCACTTCTCCTCCAGGCCGTCGACGGAGGGCTTCTCCGGCAGCACGGGCCGGCGGACGGAGGTGTCGGCAGGTGTGGTGGTCATGGCCGCATTCTCCCAGATGTGAGGGGGGCGCCGGCCGTCGCCCTGGCGGCGGGAACGCGCGCGTGACGGGCGCGCGGGGGAGGGCGCTGCTGCGGGCCTTTCAACGGGTCACGGCAGAGCCGTGTTCCCATGGCGAGGTCACGATTCGGTAAAGAACCATCGAGGTGCTTGCAGCGGGGCGCCGTTGGTTGTTGCGTATCGGCATGTTGAGAACCCCCCTGCCTATGTCGCTCGTCGGCGAGGAAACCTTCCTCGGCCAGATTGAGCAATCCATCAACTCTGTCTTCGCCCCGGTCAACGAGTGGGCGAACGCCATCATCTTCTGGTCGCCCGAGTTCTTCCCGATGCCGTGGATCGTGGCCTGGCTGCTGGTCGCGGCGATCGTGATCTCCACCTATCTCGGCTTCATCCAGTTCCGCGGCATGAAGGTCGCCTACGAGGTCATCCGGGGCCGGTTCTCCTCCCCGGACGACCCGGGGGAGATCCCGCACTACCAGGCGCTCACCTCCGCCGTCTCGGGGACGGTGGGCCTGGGCAACATCGCCGGTGTCGGTGCCGCGGTGGTCCTCGGCGGCCCGGGAGCGACGTTCTGGATGATCATCGCCGGCCTGTTCGGGATGGGCACCAAGTTCGCCGAGTGCACCGTGGGCGTGAAGTACCGCGACATCCACGCGGACGGCACCGTCTCCGGCGGCCCGTTCAAGTACCTGCCGGTGGCGTTCAAGAGCTTCCCCAAGTGGCTGTCGGTGGGGTTCACCGGCCTGTTCGCCGTCGCGATCCTGTTCTTCGGCGTCGCCGGCGGCAACATGTTCCAGGCGAACCAGACCATGGCCCAGGCGGTGTCGGTCACCGGTGGTGACAACAGCCCGCTGAACAACCCCGGTGCCGGCCTGATCTTCGGTCTCGTCCTGGCCGCCATCATCGGCCTGGTCATCATCGGCGGCATCAAGTCCATCGGGCGGACCACCGGGACGCTGGTGCCGTTCATGGGCATCATCTACGTCGTCGCCTGTCTGATCGTCATTCTGACCAACATCCCGCAGATCCCGGGCGCGGTCGGCACGATCCTGGAGGGGGCGTTCACCGCCGAGGGCGTGGCCGGCGGTGTGCTCGGCGCGCTGATCGTCGGGATGCAGCGCGCCGCGTTCTCCAACGAGGCCGGGCTGGGCTCGGCGCCGATCGCGCACTCCGCGGTCAAGACCCGGCGTCCCGTCTCCGAGGGCTTCGTCGCGCTGTTCGAGCCTTTCATCGACACCATCATCATCTGCACCATGACGTCGCTGACGATCGTCATCGCCAACACGCAGATGTACCAGGACGCCCGGCAGGCGGCCTTCGAGGGCGACACGGACTTCAACGGCGTGACCATCACCTCGAACGCCTTCGAGCAGTCCATCTCCTGGTTCCCGTACGTGCTGGCGGTGGCCGTGGCGCTGTTCGCGGTGTCCACGCTGATCACCTGGGCCTACTACGGCAACAAGGCGTGGAACTACCTGTTCGGCGAGTCCACCACCTCGGACCTGATCTACAAGTTCGTGTTCCTGAGCTTCACCGTCATGGGAGCGGTGCTCACGTTCGGCGAGGTGCTGGCGTTCGCCGACGCGTTCCTGTTCGTCTGCGCCTTCGTCAACCTGCTCGGGGTCTACTTCCTGCTCCCGGTGATCAAGCGGGAGATGAACGACTACCTGCGCGACCGCAAGGACGGCCGGCTGTACCAGCTGGGCCTGGAGGACCGGGAGAAGGACATCCCGGCCGACCAGGTCTGAGGCGCCGGTAGCGGCAGCAGCTCGCCGCTCACCGCTCGCCGTCACCTCCGGGGCCGGTCCCGCACCACGCGGGGCCGGCCCCGGAGGTGTGCCGGGGGCGGCTCAGCCGGCCGCCGGGTAGACCCGGCCCGGGTTCATGATCCCGTGCGGGTCGAAGAGGGCCTTGACCGCCCGCTGCCGTGCCATCTCGGCCGGACCCAGCTCGCCCTCGAGCCAGGGCGCCTTCAGCGCGCCGACGCCGTGCTCGCCGGTGAGGGTGCCGCCGAGCCGCCACGCGGTCGCCACCAGGTCGCCGAACGCGGCGTGGGCGGCCGCCACGCTCGCCTCGTCGGCGGCGTCGTAGAAGAAGCAGGGGTGCAGGTTGCCGTCGCCGGCGTGCCCGGAGCTGGTGGCGCGGAGGCCGTGCCGGTGGGCGATCTCCTGGACCTCCCGGACCAGCTCGCCCAGCCTGGCGACCGGGACGCAGACGTCCTCCACCAGCCGGGGGCCCTGCGCCTCCAGCGCCGGGTTGAGCACCCGGCGCCCGGCCATGAGCAGGTCCGCCTCCGCCTGGTCGTCGGCCACGGCCACGTCCTCGGCGCCGGCCCGCTGCAGCGCCCGCGCGTACTCGCGCATGTCCTCGCTGGCGTGGCCGGCGCGGTCGGACTGGACCAGCAGCACCCCACCGCAGTCGAGCGGGAAGCCGTAGTCACCGTAGGCCTGCACGGCCGCCAGGCCCGGCCCGTCGATCAGCTCGATGAGGGAGGGGGTGGGCCGCAGCTGCCGCAGCACCCCGACACCGGCGAGCGTCGCCTCCAGGGTGGGGAAGACCGCGAGCACGGTCAGCGGGGCGTCCCCGGCGGGTACCAACCGGGCGACCACCTCGGTGACGACGCCGAGGGTGCCCTCGGAGCCGACGAACAACCCGGTCAGGTCGTACCCGGCCACCCCCTTGGCGGTGCGCCGCCCGGTCCGCATCACCTCACCACCAGGCAGCACCACCTCCAGGCCCCGCACGTAGTCGGCGGTCACGCCGTACTTCACGCAGCACAGCCCGCCGGCGTTGGTAGCGACGTTCCCGCCGATGGTGCAGCTGCCGGCGCTGGCCGGGTCCGGGGGGTAGGCCAGGTCGTGGGCCGCCGCGGCCGCCTTCAGGTCGGCGTTGACCACGCCCGGGCCGGTGATTGCGATGCGCTCGTCCGGGTCGACCTCGAGCGACCGCAGCGACTCCACGTTGAGCACGATCGCGTCCGGCAGCGCCGCGGCGCCCCCGGTGGTGGAGGTGCGAGCCCCCTGCGGGACGACCGGGATCCGGTGCCGGGCGGCGTGCCGCAGCACCTCCTGCACGTCATCGCGGTCCCGGGCGCGCACCACCGTGAAGCCCTCCGGCAGCCGGCCGGCCGCGGCGGACGGCCCGTGGTCGACGGCGTAGCCCCGGGCGACGTCGGGGTCGGTGACGACCCGGTCGGCGAGGGTGACGGGCAGCGGCTCCATCGCCCCACCCCACCACACCCGCGCAGCCGGTAGCATGGAGGCACAGGCACTGACCCGGCCATCACCGGTGAGCCTCCGGAAGAACGGGGCGGGACCACTCGCGGGCCGCCCTCACTAGACCCGGACGGGTAGGCCCGTCACAGCCGTCAGGAGCGGCGGTGGCCCCGGCAGGGACCACCGCAAGCGAGGTGGTACCGCGGTGCCGTCGCCAGACGGTGTCGTCCTCGCGGACCAGCACCCGCGAGCACAGGAGCCACACGCCCCATGGCGACGTCCGAGCCGGCCTCCAAGGCCACAGCCACCCCGGCCTACCCCCGCGCCAGCACCGCCGCCCAGCCCGGTGCCGGCGTCTCCGCGGCCCCGCGCTTCCCCGAGATCGAGCGCCGGGTCCTGGACTTCTGGGCCGAGCAGGACACCTTCGTCAAGAGCGTCGAGCGGCGCGAGGCCGGCGACCACGGCGAGTGCGAGTTCGTGTTCTACGACGGCCCGCCGTTCGCCAACGGCCTGCCGCACTACGGCCACCTGCTCACCGGCTACGTCAAGGACGTGGTGCCCCGCTACCGCACCATGCGGGGGGACCGGGTGGAGCGCCGCTTCGGGTGGGACACCCACGGGCTCCCGGCCGAGCTGGAGGCGATGAGCCAGCTGGGCATCAAGACCAAGGACGAGATCCGGCAGCTGGGCACCGAGGCGTTCAACGACGCCTGCCGCGCCTCGGTCCTGCGCTACACCGACGAGTGGCGCGACTACGTCACCCGGCAGGCCCGCTGGGTGGACTTCGACGGCGACTACAAGACCCTCAACCCCGACTACATGGAGTCGGTGATGTGGGCGTTCAAGCAGCTCCACGACAAGGGCCTGGTCTACGAGGGCTTCCGGGTGCTGCCCTACTGCTGGAACGACCAGACGCCGCTGTCCAGCCACGAGCTGCGCATGGACGAGGACGTCTACCAGGTGCGCCAGGACCCCGCGGTCACCGTGGGCCTGCGGCTGGAGACCGGCGAGCTGGCGCTGGTGTGGACCACCACGCCGTGGACGCTGCCGTCGAACCTGGCGATCATGGTCGACCCCGACATCGACTACGTGGTCGTCGAGGCACCGCATCCGGCTGACCGGGACCGCACCGAGCGCTACCTGCTCGCCGAGGCCCGGGTCGCGGCCTTCGCCCGCGAGCTGGGGGAGGACCCGGTCGTCGTCGAGCGGCTGAAGGGCCGCGACCTGCTGGGCCGCTCCTACACCCCGCCGTTCTCCTACTTCGCCGGTCACGAGCGTGCCCACCGCGTCGTCGAGGCCGACTTCGTCACCACCGAGGACGGCACCGGGCTGGTGCACAGCGCCGGGGCGTTCGGCGAGGAGGACAAGATGGTCACCGACCGGGAGGGGATCGAGCCGGTGGTGCCGGTGGGTCCCGACGGGGCCTTCACCGCCCCGGTCGACGACTACGCCGGGCTGCTGGTGCTGGACGCCAACGGCCCGATCATGGACCACCTGAAGGCGGCCACCCGCGGCGACGGCGAGACCGGGGCGGTGTCGCCGGGCACGGTGCTGCTGCGCCGGGAGAGCTATGACCACTCCTACCCGCACTGCTGGCGGTGCCGGCAGCCGCTGATCTACATGGCGGTCTCCTCCTGGTTCGTGGAGGTGACGCGGTTCAAGGACCGGATGGTCGAGCTCAACGAGCAGATCACCTGGGTCCCCGAGCACGTCAAGCACGGCCAGTTCGGCAAGTGGCTGCAGAACGCCCGTGACTGGTCGATCTCCCGCAACCGGTTCTGGGGCAGCCCGATCCCGGTGTGGCGCTCGGACGACCCGGCCTACCCGCGGATCGACGTCTACGGCTCGTTCGAGGAGCTGGAGCGAGACTTCGGCCGGCTGCCCCGCAACGCCAGCGGCGAGGTGGACCTGCACCGGCCGTTCGTGGACGAGCTCACCCGGCCGAACCCGGACGACCCCACGGGGCGGTCGACGATGCGCCGGGTCGAGGACGTGCTGGACGTCTGGTTCGACTCCGGCTCGATGAGCTTCGCCCAGGTGCACTACCCGTTCGAGAACGCCGAGTGGTTCGAGGACCACTTCCCGGCGGACTTCATCGTGGAGTACATCGGGCAGACCCGCGGCTGGTTCTATACCCTGCACATCCTGGCGACCGCGCTGTTCGACCGGCCGGCGTTCCAGAACTGCATCAGCCACGGCATCGTGCTGGGCAACGACGGGCAGAAGATGTCCAAGTCGCTGGGCAACTACCCGGACGTGCGGGAGGTGTTCGAGCGGGACGGGGCCGACGCGATGCGGTGGTTCCTGATGGGGAGCCCGATCCTGCGCGGCGGCAACCTGGTGGTGACCGAGCAGGGAATCCGGGACGGCGTACGCCAGGTGCTGATCCCGCTGTGGAACGCCTGGTACTTCTTCGGTCTCTACGCCAACGCCGAGGGCTACCAGGCGCACTGGTCGACCTCCTCGACGCACGTCCTGGACCGGTACCTGCTCGCCAAGCTGCGGGACCTGGTGAGCAGCAGCCAGGCGGCGCTGGACGAGTACGACATCGCCGGAGCCTGCGACGCCGTCCGCGGCTTCGTCGACGTGCTGACCAACTGGTACATCCGTCGCTCCCGGGAGCGGTTCTGGAGCACCGGTGGCAGCCAGCAGACCGGCTCGGCCGAGGCGTTCGACACCCTCTACACCGCGCTCGAGGTGAGCTGCCGGGTGGCGGCGCCGCTGCTGCCGCTGGTGACCGAGGAGGTATGGCGCGGCCTCACCGGCGGGGAGTCGGTGCACCTGACCGACTGGCCCGACCACGAGGACCTGCCCGCCGACCCGGCCCTGGTGGACGCGATGGACACCGTCCGCGAGGTCTGCTCGACCACGCTCGGGCTCCGCAAGGCCGGCGGGCTGCGGGTGCGGCTGCCGCTGCGCAGGCTCACCGTGGTCACCGACCGCCCCGGCGCCCTGGAGTCGCTGACCGACCTGGTCCGCGACGAGGTGAACGTGCGCGAGGTCGTGCTGGTCGACCTTGAGGCCTCCTCGCTGGAGGACTTCGGTGTCGAGCAGCGGCTCAGCGTCAACGCCCGGGCGGCCGGCCCCCGGCTGGGCCGCGACGTGCAACGGGCCATCGCGGGCGCCAAGTCCGGGGACTGGCGGGCCGTGGACGATGGCACCGTCGTCGCCGGGGGCGTGCCGCTGCAGGAGGGCGAGTACTCCCTGGAGACGGTCGTGGCCGGCGGCGGTGACGCCAGCTCGGCCACGGCGATGCTGCGCGGCGGCGGCTTCGTCGTGCTCGACACCGAGGTCACCGAGGACCTGGCCCGCGAGGGGCTGGCCCGGGACCTGGTGCGCGCGGTCCAGGGCGCCCGCCGGGAGGCCGGCCTGGAGGTCACCGACCGGATCGCGCTCACCGTCGTGGGTGACGACGAGGTGTGGCAGGCGGCCCTGGAGCACCAGGCGCTGGTGATGGGGGAGACCCTCGCGGTGCAGTTCGGCGCCGCCGGGGCGGGCACCCCGCTGCCGGAGCGGGCCGGGGACGGCGGCTACCGCACCACCGTGGAGCTCGACGGCGGGCGCGCCGTTGACGTGCTCCTGGCGAGGGTGGCCGCGTGAGCGCCGGCGACCTGGCGGCCCGGATGGGGCAGGTCGGCCAGGAGATCCTGGCCCGCGCTCCGGAGAACGCGATCGAGCCCACGCTGGACCGGGTGGCCCGGGTGATGGAGCTGATGGGGGAGCCGCAGCGCTCGTTCCCGGTCATCCACGTCACCGGCACCAACGGCAAGACGACCACCGCCCGGATGATCGAGCGGCTGCTGCGCGAGCTGGGACTGAACCCGGGCCGCTACACCAGCCCGCACCTGCACGACCTGCGGGAGCGGATCGTCATCGGCGGCGAGCCGGTCGACGAGCAGCGGTTCCTGGACGCCTACGACGACGCGCGCCCGTTCATCGAGATGGCCGACCGGGAGTCCGCGGAGGCCGGCGGCCCGCGGATGACCTTCTTCGAGGTGCTGACGGTGCTGGCCTACGCCGCCTTCGCCGACGCACCCGTCGACGTCGCCGTGGTCGAGGTGGGTCTGGGCGGCGTCTGGGACGCCACCAACGTGGCCGACGGGCAGGTCGCGGTGATCACCCCGGTGGCTGTCGACCACGCCCACCTGCTGGGTGACTCCCTGGAGCAGATCGCCACCGAGAAGGCCGGGATCATCAAGCCCGGCGCCCAGGTGGTGGCGGCCGTCCAGGAGCCCGAGGTGATGCAGGTGCTGCTGGAGCGCTGCGAGGAGGTCGGCGCGACGGCCCAGGCCGAGGGCGTCACCTTCGGCGTGCTGGCCCGGGACGTCGCGGTGGGCGGGCAGCAGGTGAGCCTGCGCGGGCTCGCCGGGGACCACCCGGACCTGTTCCTCCCGCTCTTCGGGCGCCACCAGGCGCACAACGCCGCCCTCGCCGTCGCCGCCGTCGAGGCCTTCGTCGGTGGCGGGGAGCAGCCGCTCGCGGCCGACGTGGTCCGCGACGCCGTCGCGGCCATGGACTCCCCGGGCCGGCTGGAGATCGTGCGCCGCAGCCCCACGGTGGTCGTGGACGCCGCCCACAACCCGGCGGGCGCGACCGTCCTGGCACAGGCGATGGGCGACTCGTTCACGTTCCACCGGCTTGTCGGCGTCGTCGCCGTGCTGGAGGACAAGGACGCCGAGGGCATCCTCGCGGCGCTGGAGCCGGTGTTGGACCACGTCGTGATCACCCGCACCACCTCCCCGCGCGCACTGCGCCCGGAGCGGCTGGGCGCGGTCGCCGCCGAGCTGTTCGGCGACCACCGCGTCACCGTGGTGCCGGACCTGCCCGACGCCCTCGACGTCGCGGCGGGGCTCGCGGACGAGGGCGGCGGTGTCTCCGGCGGGGTACTGGCCACCGGCTCGATCACCGTGGCCGCTGAGGTGCGGACGCTGCTCGGCCGTACCGGCTCCGCCTCGTGAGGCTGTCCGACCACGGTCGTGCCCAGGACCGCCGCAGGGTGCGACCGCGGGCCGACGCGCGCAGCCGGCCCGCGTTCCTAGGTTGGGGGCCATGACCACCGCGCGGCTCGACCCGCACCCGGCTGCCCCTCCCGACGCCTCGTCGGCCCCCGGCCGCGGCGAAGACCCGGATGCCAGACTGTGGCCCGTGACGGATGCGCGTGCCTGGTTCGGCGTGCCCGGTAGGTTCACCCGGCGGCTGCTGGCCACCACCCTGCTGGCGCAGAGCCTGATCGTCTTCTTCGGCGCACTCGTCGTGCGTGGTTTCGCGGTCGGGGCGGGGGAGCCCGAGCGGGGCACCGTCGCGCTGTGGGTCGGCGGCGGGCTCGCCGTCGGCTGCCTGCTGGTGACCGGGCTGCTGCGGCTGCCCGGCGGCGTGGTGATGGGCTGGCTGGTGCAGCTGCTCACGCTGGCCAGCGCGCTGGTGCTGCCGAGCATGGTCCTGGTCGCCCTCATCTTCGGCGCGCTGTGGGTCACCGCCCTGGTGCAGGGCCGGAAGGTGGACCGCATCAAGGCCGACGCCGAGGCCGCGGCCGGCGAGCAGGCACCCGGGACCACCCCTGACGACGGAGAGGACCCCACCGCGCGATGACCGTGCTCGAGGCGATCGTGCTGGGGGTGGTGCAGGGACTCACCGAGTTCCTGCCGATCTCCTCCAGTGCCCACCTGTCCATCGTCGGCCAGCTGATCGGCAGCGAGGACCCCGGCGCGGCGTTCACCGCCATCAGCCAGCTCGGGACCGAGGCCGCCGTGCTGGTCTACTTCTGGCGCGACATCGTGCGCATCATCCGGCAGTGGGCGCTGGCCCTGGTCGGCAAGGTGGCGCGGGATGACCCAGACGCGAGGATGGGCTGGCTGGTCATCATCGGCTCCGTCCCGATCGGGGTGCTGGGCTACACGCTGCAGGACTGGATCGAGACGGACCTGCGCAACCTGTGGCTCACCGCCTCGATGCTGCTGCTGTTCGCCCTCGTCATCCTGGCCGCCGAGCGGAGTGCCCGCCACACCCGCACCCTGCGCGAGCTGACCTGGAAGCACGGCATCCTCTACGGGCTGGCGCAGTCGCTGGCGCTCGTCCCCGGCGTCTCCCGCAGCGGCGGCACCATCGCCGCCGGCCTGGCGATGGGCTATACCCGCGAGGCCGCCGCCCGGTACTCCTTCCTGCTCGCGATCCCGGCGGTTCTCGGGTCGGGCTTCTTCCAGCTGGCCAAGGTCTCCGACGACCCGGTGCCGCCCAACTGGACCGCGACCTGGGTGGCCACCGGGCTGGCGTTCCTGGTCGCGCTGGCGGTCATCGCCTGGTTCATGCGGTTCATCAGCACCCACACGTTCACCCCGTTCGTGATCTACCGGATCGCCCTGGCGCTCCTGCTGTTCGGGCTGCTGGGGACCGGGGTGCTGCACACCGGGTGACCTCACCGGTGCTGGCCGGCGGCACGGGCGCCTCCGGCAGATAGGGTCGGGTCGTGACTGAGACGACCGACACGATCGAGCGCTCCCTGGTCCTGGTCAAGCCGGACGGGTACGCCCGCGGTCTCACCGGCGAGGTGCTGCGCCGGGTCGAGGCCAAGGGCTACCGGCTGGTGGCCCTGCGGGTGCTGGTCCCCACGCGGGACCAGCTCGTGGCGCACTACGCCGAGCACCAGGGCAAGCCGTTCTACGAGCCGCTGCTGGAGTTCATGTCCTCCGGACCGGTGGTCGCCGTCCTCATCGAGGGCCACCGCTGCATCGAGGGATTCCGCGCCCTGGCCGGTGCCACCGACCCGACGGCCGCGCTGCCCGGCACCATCCGCGGTGACCTGGGGCGCGACTGGGGCGTGCGGGTGCAGCAGAACATCGTCCACGGGTCGGACTCGCCGGAGTCAGCCGCCCGGGAGACCACGATCTGGTTCCCCGAGCACGGCTGAGTCCTCGCAGAGTTGCAGATCGCGCGGCGCGGAGTAGACAGGGAGAGCACACCGACTCAAGGAGGCGCCATGACGACCCACAACCCGGAGCAGGACGACGAGGCCGGCACCCCGCTGCAGCGGGCGCAGTCGGCCATCGACGACGCGGAGTCCGCGGCCCAGGACGCCGGGGTCAAGCGCGGTGGTGACGCCGGTGCGGACGGTGGCGCGGACAGTGGCGCTGATGGTGGTTCCGACAGCGGTGCCGACGGTGGTGCCGACAGTGGCGCTGATGGTGGTTCCGACAGCGGTGCCGACGGTGGCGCGGACAGTGGCGCTGATGGTGGTTCCGACAGCGGTGCCGACGGTGGCGCGGACAGTGGCGCTGATGGTGGCGCGGACGGTGGCGCCGACAGCGGTGCCGACGGTGGTGCTGACGGTGGTGCCGACAGCGGCGCTGACGGTGGCGCCGACGGTGGTGCCGACAGCGGCGCGGAGGGCGAGGGCGGCATCCACGAGGAGTGGCGGGGCCGCCCGCTGTGACCAGCGAACAGCAGGTGAGGGCCGGGGAACCGGCCCTCACCCGTCTGCTGGGACCGGCGGCGGAGGCGTTCCCGCAGTCCTGGGGACGCCGACCGCTCCTCGTGCCCGCCCGGGACCGTCCGGACGGCGGCGACCTCGCCGACCTGCTCGACCTCGCCGGCGTCGACGAGCTGCTCTCCTCGGGGGTGCTGCGCACCCCGTTCCTGCGGATGGCCAAGGACGGGCGCACGCTGCCGGAGTCGGCGTTCACGGCACCCGGCGGGGTGGGCGCCGGCATCCCCGACCAGGTCGACCCTGACCGTGTCCGTCGCCTGGTCGCTGACGGCGCCACGGTCGTGCTGCAGGGGCTGCACCGCACCTGGCCGGCGGTGCGCGACCTGGTGGCGCAGCTCGGCTCGGAGCTGGGTCACCCGGTCCAGGCCAACGCCTACGTCACCCCGCCGCAGAACCAGGGGTTCGACCACCACTACGACGTGCACGACGTGCTCGTGCTCCAGCTGCACGGGGAGAAGCGCTGGGTCGTCCACGAGCCAGTGCTCCCCGCACCGCTGCGAGACCAGGCCTGGCAGCAGCGCCGCGAGCAGGTCGCCCGGGCCGCGGCCGGGCCGCCGGCGCTGGAGGCCACGCTGCGGGCCGGCGACTGCCTCTACCTGCCGCGCGGGTACATCCACGCCGCTCGCGCGCTCGGCGGCACCAGTGCCCACCTCACTCTCGGCATCCAGCAGTGGACCCGCCACCACCTCGCCGAGGCGCTGCTGACGCGCGCCCGGCGGGTGCTGGCCGCCGACGACCAGGTGCGTGCCAGCCTGCCCGCGGGCCTGGACCACACCGCCCCGGAGCCGATCGCCGAGGACATCGAGCTGGCTCGCCGCGCCCTCGTCCAGGCGGTGGCGAGCGTCCCGGACGACGAGGTCGCGGCCCTGCTGGCCGACCAGGACCGCAGCAGCCGCCGCGCCGAGCCGGTGCCGCCGCTGGCCCAGCTCGCCGCCGCGGACCGGCTCAGCCTCGAGGGGGTGCTGCGGCTGCGGCACCACCTGGCGCCCGTGGTGGAGCCCACGGAGGACGGTGACCTCCAGGTGCGGACCCGCGCCGGGACGGTCCGGCTCGCCGCGGAGCACGGCCCCGCCCTGGAACGGCTGCAGCACGCCGGCGCGCTGCCGGTCGCCGAGCTTGCCGCCGACCGGGAGCTGGCGCTGCAGGCAGCGCGGTCCCTGGTCGTTGGCGGCCTGGCGGTGGTGACTCCCGCCCCGTGACCGACCGGCAGCAGCCAGCGGACCAGCCGCCGACCGCCCCGGCCCCGCGGTGCTCCGACGCGGCGCGGGAGCGCGGCGACGCCATGGTGGGCACCGCCCCGCCTGCCCGCCGCTGGCTGCTGCTGGAGCAGCCGAAGGGGTGGGCGCTGAACGCGTGGGGCCGGGACCTGGCCACCGCCCTGGAACGGTTCGGCAACTTCCTGGCCGGCTACCGGCAGTAGGCGACAAGG
>NZ_WIQI01000006.1 GCF_009602535.1 Ornithinicoccus halotolerans
GCGCAGGCGCCCGAGCTGACCGCGGCCCGCCGCCGCGACGGAGGCGGCTGGGAGGTGGTCTGCGTGCGGTACGGCAAGCTCGCCGGCACCACGGTCACCCCGCCGGGGGCGGACCCGATGCCGGCGATCGCCGCGATGCGCGCCAGCGCCGAGGCGGTGCCCCGGCCGTGCCCGCCGGCGCCGGCGACGCACCCGGAGGAGACCGAGCTGGTGCTGCGTTGGCTGGAGACGCCGGGCACCCGGCTGGTCGACCTGAGCGAGCCGTCGCTGCCGTGGACCTGCCCGGTCGGTGGTGCGGGCCGGGCACGGGCGGAGCTGGACCCGATGGCGCGCCACTGGGGCGAGGTCGAGCCGTTCGCCGACGCCGGTGTGGCACGCCCGCTGTCGCAGCCGCCCGGTGCGCTGGCCGGGTGACATAGGCTGGGGCTCGTGATTTCCGCCATCGTCATGATCAAGGCCGAGGTGGCCCGCATCCCCGAGGCCGCCCAGGAGATCGCCGAGATCGAGGGGATCAGCGAGGTCTACTCGGTCACCGGCAGCGTCGACCTCATCGCCGTGGCGCGGGTCGCCAGCCACGAGGACTTCCACGACGTGATCGCCGACCGGCTCAACAAGGTGGCGGGAGTGCTGGAGACCGACACCCACATCGCGTTCCGGACCTACTCCTCCGGTGACCTCGAGGCCGGCTTCGCGCTCGGCCTCGAGGACGGCGACTAGCCGCCCGTCCGCGGGCCCGCCGGGCCCAGCCGACCGGTCAGCCGGCGGTGGCCCTCCCCCAGCGCTGGAGGACCGAGGCGGCCGCGCCGGAGTCGATGGCGTCGGCGGCGCGCTCGATGCCCTCGCCCAGTCGCCGGTGCAGGTCCTCGCTGCCGCTGGGCACCTCGTCGGCCTCCCCGGCCTGCACCAGCGCCAGCGCCAGCCCGGTGTTGAGCAGCACCGCCTCGCGCACCGGTCCGGTCTCACCGTCGAGCAGCCGGCGGGCGACCTGGGCGTTGTGGGCCGCGTCGGCGCCCCGCAGCGCGGACAGCGGATATGGCCCGATGCCCACCCGCGCGGGGTCCACCTCCGCGGTGACCAGCTCGCCGCCGTGGGTCCACCACAGCCGGCTGGTGGTGCTCGGGGTGATCTCGTCCAGCCCGTCGTCCCCCCGGAACACGACCGCGGTGCGACCCCGTCCGGCGAACACGCCCGCGATGAGGGGCGCCATCCGCGGGTCGGCGACCCCGACGGCGGCGTAGCGCGGCTGCCCCGGGTTGGTCAGCGGCCCCAGGAAGTTGAAGACCGTCGGCACGCCCAGCTCGCGGCGCACCGAGCCGGCGTGCCGCATCGAGGGGTGGAAGGTCTGCGCGAAGCAGAACGTCAGCCCCACGTCGTGCAGCACCTGCTCCACCCGCACCGGCTCCAGGTCCAGCCGCAGGCCCAGCGCCTCGAGGACGTCCGCCGACCCCGAGGAGGAGGACGCCGCCCGGTTGCCGTGCTTGACGACCCGGACCCCGGCCCCGGCCGCGACCACGGAGGACATGGTGGAGATGTTGACGGTGTGGGCACGGTCACCGCCGGTGCCCACGATGTCCAGAGCCGGGCCCTCGACCTGGAAGCGGCGCGCGTGGGCGAGCATGGTGTCGGCCAGCCCGCGCATCTCCTGCACGGTCTCCCCCTTGGCGCGCAGCGCGGTGAGGAACCCGGCGATCTGCACCGGGGTGGCCAGCCCGGACATCACCTGGTCCATCGCCCAGCCGGCGTCCTCGGTGGACAGGTCGGTGCCGGCGAGGAGCCGGCTGAGCACGTCCGGCCAGGTGGTGGCGGACGCGTCGGTCACGAGCGTGCCAGCCGGGCGACCGCCTCCGCCACGGCCGTGTGGTCCAGCGGGTGGGTCACCACGGCGTCAGCCTGCGACCAGGCGGCCAGCCAGCCGTCCTCCCGGCGTCCGATGAGCACCAGGACCGGCGGGCACTCGAACAGCTCGTTCTTCAGCTGGCGGCACAGCCCGAGCCCGCCGTAGGGCTGGGCCTCGCCGTCGAGGACGAGGACGTCGTAGTGGTTGCTCTCGTCCTTGACCGCCATCTCCACCATCGTGGGGGTGGCCACCTCGTGCCACTCCTCGACCTCCACGTCCGGAGCGGGCCGGGTACCCACCGCGAAGCGCACCGCGTCGCGCGTCGTGCGGTCGTCGCTGAACAGCAGGACCCGGATCCGACGAGTCTCGGTGGGCTGCCCGGTCGTGGTGGAAACGGTCATGCGCACGATGGTACCTACCTGCGGGAACACCCGACGCGCGGCCGGAAGGGTCGGTGTCCGCGCCGCTCCCCCGTAGGCCATAATGGCTGCGTGGCGACGACTTCAGCAGCGACAGCCGACTCACTGCCCGTGGGGGTTGCGCCGGCGCAAGGGCCGGTCACCAGACCGAACATGACCTCGGTGGGCACCATCGTGTGGCTGGCCAGCGAGATCATGTTCTTCGCCGGCCTGTTCGCGATGTACTTCACGATCCGCGCGATCTCCCCCGAGCTGTGGGCCGAGCGCACCGAGATGCTGAACTTCCCGTTCGCGCTGGCCAACACCACGGTGCTGGTGATCTCCTCGATCTGGTGCCAGCTGGGCGTCTTCAAGGCCGAGGCCGGCGTCCCGGCCCGCACCGGTTCGCTGCTGAACGTCGCCTCCTGGGGGATGCGCGAGTGGTACGTGCTCACCTACATCTTCGGATCGGTGTTCGTCGCCGGCCAGGTCTGGGAGTACGCCGAGCTGATCCGCGAGGGCGTCACCCTCGCTTCCGACGCCTACGGGTCGGTCTTCTACATGACGACCGGCTTCCACGGCCTGCACGTCACCGGTGGCCTGCTGGCGTTCCTGCTCATTATCGGGCGCAGCTTCACCGCGAAGCGCTACACGCACGCCCAGACCACCGGGGCGGTGGTCACGTCGTACTACTGGCACTTCGTCGACGTGGTCTGGATCGCCCTGTTCCTGACGATCTACGTGGTGAAGTGAGGACGACCGAGTGACTAAGCTCCCCGCGCTCCGGCGCAGCCCGATCGCCCTCGTGGTGCTGCTCCTGCTGGGCCTGACCATGACCGGCACGGCCTATGCCGCCTTCAAGCCGGCCGCCCCGGTCAACCCGATGGAGCAGGCGGCCAACGCCTCTGAGGAGGACATCGAGACCGGCCGCAAGCTGTTCCTGGCCAACTGCGCCTCCTGCCACGGCACCAACGCCCAGGGCAACGGCACCGCCGGCCCCTCGCTGGTGGGCGTGGGCGCGGCGGCCGTGGACTTCCAGGTCAGCACCGGGCGGATGCCGCTGGCCGAGCCGGGCGTCCAGGCGCCCCGCAATGCCCGCGCGGTGAACTTCTCCGAGGAGGAGATCTACCAGATGGCGGCGTTCGTGCACTCTCTCGGCCCGGGCCCGGACGTGCCCGAGCCGGAGTACCTCGACGCCTCGCAGGGTGACCCGGCCAACGGCGGCAAGCTGTTCCGCACCAACTGCGCCATGTGCCACAACTCCTCCGGCTCCGGTGGGGCGCTGACCCGCGGCAAGTACGCCCCGGACCTGATGAACGTCACGCCGGCCCACATCTACGAGGCGATGCAGACCGGACCGCAGTCGATGCCGGTCTTCAACGACGACAACATCACCCCCGAGGAGAAGCGCGACGTCATCGCCTTCATCAAGGACATCGAGGAGGGCGGTAGCAGCTACGGCGGGCACAGCCTGGGCTCCCTCGGCCCGGCCGGTGACGCCTTGTTCGTGTGGACCTTCGGCATCGCGTTGATCATCGGCGCGGCGGTCTGGCTCGGAAGGAAGGCGTCCTGAGTGAGCAACCTGCCTGACACCCCGCACGGGACGGCGGTCCCGGCGACGACGGAGGGACACTCCGACCGCTCCCTCGCGGTGCCGGACCGGTTCGAGAACCCGGGGATGCCCCCGCACGCGCCGCGGCGAGCCGACGTGGACCCGCGGGCGGCCAAGCGGGCCGAGCGCCAGGTCGCGAGCCTGTTCCTGCTGTCGATCCTGGGGACGCTGGGCTTCCTGGTGGCCTACTTCGCCATCGACCCCGAGGCCCGCGGTCACGTGCCCGGCATCGGCCTGATGAGCCTCTACCACTTGGCGTTGGGCCTCACGCTGGCGATCTCGCTGCTGGGGATCGGCTTCGGCGCCGTGCACTGGGCCAAGACCCTCATGCCTGGCGAGGAGATCGCCGAGGAACGGCACCCGCAGCGCTCCGACGAGGAGACCAGGGACGCCGCGGCGCAGATCTTGTCCGACGGCTACCGCGGTGCCCAGCTGCACCGGCGCCCGCTGCTGCTGTTCACCGCCGGGGGCGCGCTGGCGCTGTTCGCGCTGCCGCTGGCGGTGCAGGTGGTCGGCGGTCTCGGCCCGCTGCCGGGTGACCGGCTCGCCCGCACCCACTGGCGCCAGGGCACCCGGCTGATGGTGGACCCGGCCGGGACGCCGATCCGGCCCGAGCACGTCACCCAGGGCTCGGTGTTCCACGTCATGCCCGAGGGCTTCGTGGGCGAGGAGGCCGAGCACGAGCTCGACGCCGACGAGCTGCTCGTCGCCAAGGGCAAGGACTCCGTCATCCTGGTCCGGCTCAACCCCGAGGACATCCGGAGCCAGAAGGAGCTCGACTGGGGCTACGAGGGCATCGTGGCCTACTCCAAGGTCTGCACCCACGTGGGCTGCCCGGTGGCGCTGTACGAGCAGCAGACGCACCACCTGCTGTGCCCGTGCCACCAGTCGACGTTCGACATGACCGATGACTGCAAGGTGATCTTCGGTCCCGCCAAGCGACCGCTGCCGCAGCTGCGGATCTCGGTCGACGAGGAGGGCTACCTGCAGGCCGAGGGTGACTTCGAGGAGCCCGTCGGCCCGAGCTACTGGGAGCGTGGCTGATGACGACGACCCGAGTGCCCCAGGGCGCGGACCACCTGCGCAGGCATGGCAGGACCACCGCTGGCGCGCCCCCCACCAAGCCCACCCTGCCGCCGGGAGTCGGCTGGGCCGACGAGCGGGTCGGCGCGGCCAAGGGCATGCGGTTCCTGCTCAACAAGGTGTTCCCGGACCACTGGTCGTTCCTGCTGGGCGAGATCGCGATGTACTCGATGATCATCTGCCTGATCACCGGGACGTTCCTGACCTTCTGGTTCGTGCCCTCGATGGGCCACACCGTCTACGACGGGCAGTACGCCCCGCTGCAGGGCGTCGGGATGAGCGAGGCCTACAAGTCCACCCTGGACATCTCCTTCGAGATCAAGGGCGGGCTGCTGATCCGGCAGCTGCACCACTGGGCGGCGCTGCTGTTCATCGTCGGCATCGCGCTGCACATGGCACGGGTGTTCTTCACCGGCGCCTTCCGCAAGCCCCGCGAGATCAACTGGGTCATCGGGACGGTGCTGTCGCTGCTGGCCGTCATCGAGGGCTTCGCCGGTTACTCGCTGCCGGACGACCTGCTCTCCGGCACCGGCATCCGCGCCATGGCCGGCTTCATGCAGTCGGCGCCGGTCATCGGCACCTACATGACGTTCATGGTCTTCGGCGGCGAGTTCCCCGGTGAGCTGATCATTCCCCGGCTCTACATCGCCCACGTGCTGCTGCTGCCGGCGCTGCTCGTCGGGCTGTTCACGCTGCACATCATGCTGGTCGTGGTGCACAAGCACACCCAGTACCCCGGCCCCGGCCGCACCAACGACAACGTCGTCGGGTTCCCGCTGCTGCCGGTGTACACGGCCAAGGCCGGCGGATTCTTCTTCATCGTGTTCGGCATGACCGCGCTCATCTCGGCGTTCGTGGCGATCAACCCGGTGTGGGTGTTCGGGCCCTACGACCCGACCCAGGTCACCGCCGGCTCCCAGCCCGACTTCTACATGTGGTTTTCCGACGGCGCGCTGCGGCTGCTCCCCGGCTGGCTGGAGTTCACCGTCTTCGGCACCACGTGGAGCTTCAACATCTTCCTGGGGTCGCTGCTGCTGCTGCCGCTGGTGTGGACGATCGCGGGCGTCTACCCGTTCGTGGAGCAGTGGATCACCGGCGACAAGCGCGAGCACCACATCCTGGACCGGCCGCGCAACAACCCGGTCCGCACCGCGGTCGGCGTCGCGGCGATCTCGATGTACACGGTGCTGGCGCTGGCGACGGTGAACGACATCCTGGCGATCAAGCTCAACCTGTCCATCAACGACATCACGATCGCCTTCCGGACGCTGTTCTTCGTGGCCCCGGTGGTGAGCTTCTGGATCACCAAGCGGCTCTGCCTGGCGCTGCAGCGCGCCGACCGCGACAAGGTCCTGCACGGCCGCGAGGCCGGCATCATCATGCGCTCGGCCGAGGGGCGGTTCGAGGAGGAGCACGAGGAGCTCGACCCCTACACCCGCTGGCCGCTGGTGCAGTACGAGCCCATCCGGCCGCTGTCGCTCACCGAGGGTCCGGACGTCAACGAGCGCGGCGTCAGCCGGCGTCGGCAGATGACGCACCGGCTGCGCCGGTCCATGTCGGACTTCTACTTCGCCGACCGCGTCGAGCCGGTCACCCCGGCCGAGCTGGCCGCGGCGCACCACCACGGCGAGCAGGAGGCGATCGAGGCCATCGAGCAGCACAGCGACCCGGTCAACGCCATCCCGGGCGAGGTGCCGCACGGGCGGCACCACGACGATCACTGAGCCACCACACGCAGCGGGCGGCCCGGAGCACCCGGACCGCCCGCTGCCCATGTCGGTGGCGGAGTTCGAGGCAGCCGTCGCCGACGCCCTCGACACCGTCCCGCAGCAGCTGCTCGGCCTGATGGACAACGTGGTGTTCCTCGTCGAGGAGGAACCCCCGGAGACCGAGGAGCCGGACCTGCTCGGCCTCTACGACGGCACCCCGCTCACCGACCGCGACGCCACCTGGGGCGGCACCCTCCCTGACCGGATCCTCATCTTCCGCGGGCCGACGCTGCGGATGTGCCAGGACCGGGAGGAGGTCGTCGAGGAGGTCGCCGTCACCGTGGTGCACGAGATCGCCCACCATTTCGGCATCGACGACGCGCGGCTGCACGAGCTGGGCTGGGACTGACCGGTCGGCTGCTCCCGCGCTCCTGCCGCACGCCTGCGACTGCGGATGCGGGCTCCTGCCCCGCACGCTAGACAGGAGCCATGACGACACCAGAGCGCAGTGATGACGACGTGCTCGTTCCCGAGATCGTGCGCAACGCCGAGCGGCTCGCCAACGAGCAGGGTGGGTTCCCCGCCCAGGAGCAGCAGCCCCCGGGCCTGACCGGCCGCATGGAGCCGCTGCCCGACCACGGCGAGTCCTCCTACACCGGCCACGACCGGCTGGCCGGCCTGCGTGCCCTCATCACCGGCGGTGACTCCGGCATCGGCCGGGCAGTGGCGATCGCCTACGCCCGGGAGGGTGCGGACGTCGCCGTCAACTACCTGCCCGAGGAGCAGAAGGACGCCGAGGAGACCGCCCAGTGGGTCGAGAAGGCCGGGCGCAAGGCTGTCCTGGTCCCCGGGGACCTGCGGGAGGAGGAGACCTGCCAGCAGGTCGCCCAGCAGGCCGTGGAGGGGCTGGGCGGCATCGACGTGCTCGTGAACAACGCCGGCTTCCAGATGGCCCGCACCACGGGGCTGGAGGAGCTGCGCAGTGAGGACATGGACCGCGTCTTCAAGACCAACCTGTACGCCATGTTCTGGCTCACCAAGGCAGTGCTGCCGCACCTGCACAAGGGCGCCAGCGTCATCAACGTCAGCTCCATCCAGGCCTTCGAGCCCTCCCCCACGCTGCTGGACTACGCCAGCACCAAGGCCGCGATCAACAACTTCACCGTCAACCTGGCCGCCACCGTCGGCGAGCGCGGGGTGCGTGTCAACGCGGTGCTGCCCGGCCCGATCTGGACGCCGCTGCAGCCGGCGACCCAGGACGGCGAGAAGCTGGAGAAGTTCGGCGGGGACACCCCGATCGGCCGCGCCGGGCAGCCCGCCGAGCTAGCGGGGGCGTTCGTGTTCCTCGCCTCCCCCAGGGAGGCCAGCTACGTCTCCGGCACCGTCGTGGGCGTCACCGGCGGCAAGCCGGTGTTCTGAGCCGGCCGGGCCCGGCGGCCGGCGCAGCCGCCGGGCCCGCCCGCTCACTCGGAGCCGTCTCGGCCGCCCCCGCCGCGTCCCGCGAGGTCGGCGTCCAGCCGCAGCAGCCCGGCGCCGTCGCTGCCGATCAGCGCCAGCCGGCCGAGGATCTCCGAGACCGTGGCCTCCTCCTCGATCTGCTCGTCGATGAACCAGTGCAGCAGCGGCATCGAGTCGATGTCTCCCTCGGACTGCGCCTGCCGGTAGAGGTTGCGAATCGACTCCGAGACCTTCTCCTCGTGGGCCAGCGAGGCCCGGAACACGTCCTGCACGGAGTCGCCGAGGTTGGTGGGTGCCTCGATGGCGCCGATCTGCGGGCTGCCGCCCCGGTCGGTGACGTGGCTGATGAAGCGCCCCGCGTGGTCGCGCTCCTCGTTGGACTGGTGGCGCATCCACCCGGCCATGCCGGGCAGGCCTTGGCCGTCGAGGATGACCGCCAGCTGGAGGTAGACGATGCTGGACTCCAGCTCCAGCGTGATCTGCTCGGAGAAGGTCTTCAGGAGCGTGTCGCTGAGTCTCATGGGCCCGACGGTAGTGCGCTGCCGACCCGGGCACCAGCAAGGGTTGGCGAACCTCACTGAGGCTCGCCAACCCTTACTGACCAGCGGGGACGCCCCGGCCGGTGAACGTCAGACGGCCTTGTCGCCCTTGAAGTACTCCATCGTCCAGCCGACGGTGGCGATCGCCGTGAAAGGAACCGCGATGATGACCATCCACCAGCCCACGGCCAGGCCCAGGAACACCACGGCACTGCCCAGCCCGAGCCAGAGCGGCCACCACGAGTAGGGGCTGAAGAACCCGTACGGACCCTCCTGGTCGGAGATCTCCCCGTGCGGGTTGTCATCGGGGCGCGGGTCCAGCCGCCGCGCGGTCATCCACAGGTAGACCGCGATGAAGGCCGGGAAGATCGCCGCCAGCGCCAGTCCCGTCATCCCGACCCACTCGTTCCAGCCGGTGAAGTGGCCGTAGATGTAGGTGACCACCACGAAGAACGGGACGAACCAGGCCCACATCTTGATCTCGGTCCTCATCGCCGACCCTCCTCGCTGTGACCCTCGCGGCCGCCGGAGTCGGTCCCGGTCTGGCCGGCGGGATCAGTCTCCGGACCGCCCAGCAGCTCCTCCATCACGTTCTTGTCAGGTTCAGGCGACTCCATGGTTGCCACGTCCGGGTGGTGCAGGTCGAACGCGGGGCGCTCGGAGCGGATCCGCGGGATGGTGACGAAGTTGTGTCGCGGGGGTGGGCAGGAGGTCGCCCACTCCAGGCCACCGCCGTAGCCCCACGGGTCGTCCACCTGGATCTTGGGCGTCTTGAAGCTCGCCCAGACGTTCCACAGGAACGGCACCATCGAGGCACCCAGCAGGAACGAGGAGACGGTGCTCAGCTGGTTCATCCAGGTGAAGCCCTCTCCGACCATGTAGTCGGCGTAGCGGCGGGGCATACCGGCGGCGCCCAGCCAGTGCTGGATGAGGAAGGTGCCGTGGAAGCCGAGGAACAGCATCCAGAAGTGCAGCTTCCCGATCCCCTCGTGCAGCATGTGCCCGGTGAGCTTCGGCCACCAGAAGTAGAAGCCGGCGAACATCGCGAACACCACGGTGCCGAACACGACGTAGTGGAAGTGCGCGACGACGAAGTAGGTGTCGGTCAGGTGGAAGTCCAGGGCCGGGCTGGCCAGGATCACGCCGGTGAGACCGCCGAAGAGGAAGGTCACCAGGAACCCGACCGCCCACAGCATCGGGGTCTCGAAGGACAGCTTCCCGCCCCACATGGTGCCGATCCAGTTGAAGAACTTGATGCCGGTGGGCACCGCGATCAGCATCGACATGATCGCGAAGAACTCCAGCAGCACCGCACCGGTGGCGTACATGTGGTGGGCCCAGACCGTGGCCGACAGCGCGCCGATGGTGACCGTGGCGAAGACCAGCGTCTTGTAGCCGAACAGCGGCTTGCGGCTGAAGACGGGGATGATCTCGGTGATGATCCCGAAGAACGGCAGTGCGATGATGTAGACCTCGGGATGGCCGAAGAACCAGAACAGGTGCTGCCACAGCATCGCTCCCCCGTTGGAGGGATCGAAGACGTGCGCGCCGAACATCCGGTCGGCGGCCATGCCGAACAGGGCGGTGGCCAGCACCGGGAACACCATGATCACCAGGAGCGAGGTGATCAGCACGTTCCAGGTGAACATCGGCATCCGGAACATCGTCATGCCGGGCGCGCGCATGCACATGATGGTGGTGATGAAGTTGACCGCGCCCATGATGGTGCCGAAGCCGGACAGCGCCAGCCCCATCACCCACAGGTCACCGCCCAGGCCGGGGCTGTGCGCGGCCCCCGACAGCGGTTGGTAGGCGAACCAGCCGAACGAGGCCGCGCCGCCCGGGGTCAGGAAGCCGGCCATGACGATCATGCCGCCGAACAGGTACAGCCAGTAGGCGAGCATGTTCAGCCGCGGGAACGCCACGTCCGGGGCGCCGATCTGCAGCGGCATCAGCGCGTTCGCGAACCCGGCGAACAGCGGTGTCGCGAACAGCAGCAGCATCACCGTGCCGTGCATGGTGAACATCTGGTTGAACTGCTCGGGGTTGTCCACGACGTCCAGCCCCGGGGTGAACAGCTCGGCGCGGATGATCAGCGCCATCGCGCCGGCGAGCATGAAGAAGATCACCGACGTCACGAAGTAGAGGTTGCCGATGACCTTGTGGTCGGTGGTGGTGAGCACCTTCACCGCCAGCGAGCCCATCGACTCCTTGCGCGGGCTCCGGGGAGGCTCGTCCACGCGGCCACGGGTCTCCGGCCCGACGATGGTGGCCATCAGTCCTCCTGCCTCTGCTCCGGCGGGACCCGGTTCAGGTCCTCGTCGAACTCGTCCCCGAACGGGTCCTTGTAGTAGTCGTACTGATTCAGCTCGCTGCCCAGCAGCCCGTCGTGGCCGGACTGGCGCTGCTGCTCGATGAACGCCTGGTACTCCTCCTGGGAGACCACCTCGACCTCGAAGAGCATCTGCGCGTGGTAGGCGCCGCACAGCTCGGCGCACTTGCCGGTGTAGCGCCCCTCCTCGGTGGTGGTCACCTGGAAGGTGTTGATCCGGCCGGGCATCACGTCCAGCTTCTGCAGGAACTGGGGGACGAAGAAGGAGTGGATGACGTCGCGCGCGGTCAGCACGAACTCCACCCGGCTGTCGACCGGCAGCACCATCGTGGGCAGCGTCTCCCGCAGCCCCGGCTCGCCCTTGCTCAGGTCGATCGCCTGGGTCCCGGTGACGTGCACGTCCTCGTTGAGGTAGTTGAAGTCCCAGGACCACTTCTTGCCGACGACGTTGACGATGACGTCGGGCTCCTCGTCGTGGTGCAACTGGGCGTTCTGCAGCTCAACGGTCTTGCCGAAGAGCACCGCCACCATGAGCACCGGGACGATCGTGTAGAGGATCTCCAGCGGCACGTTGTAGCGCACCTGGGTCGGCAGCTCGGTGTCGTGCTCGCGGCGCCGGTAGGCCACCAGGCACCACAGGATCAGCCCCCACACGACGACGCCCACGCCCAGCGCGGCGATCCAGGTGCCGTTCCAGAAGGCGATGGTGTCGGGCCCGATCTCGGTGACCGGCTCGGGTAGGTAACCGCGCTGCAGCTGGGCGCCGCACCCGGACAGCAGCAGGGCCGCTGCGACCGCGGCCGCGACCAGGGAGAATCTCCTGGTGCGCCGGGGGGCACGCTCAACGGGCCGTGGCAATGCACACCTCACCTTCAGGCCTGACAGGACACCGAGAACTCTACCTCGCCCCCCGGGGCATGCGCGGTGTGGGTGGCTCCTGCGTGGCACCCGACCAGACCTGCGGCAGCGGCTGCTGCAGGGCCGCCCCCAGCAGCTGCAGGTAGCGGCTGCGCGGCACCTCCCGGACCCCCAGCGAGCCCAGGTGCCGGGTGTGCCACTGCACGTCCACCAGCCACCGGTCCCCCAGCTCTGCCTCCAGCAGCCGCACCAGCCCCACCAGCGCCGCCTTGGACGCGTCTGTGGCGTGGTGGAACATCGACTCCCCTGCGAACAGCCCGCCGATCGCGATCCCGTAGAGCCCGCCGACCAGCCGGCCGTCCTGCCAGCTCTCCACCGAGTGCGCCCAGCCGAGCTCGTGCAGCCGCGCGTAGGCGCCGCCGACGGCGGGCGTGATCCACCGACCAGGCCGGGAGGGGTCGGCGCAGCCGGCCACCACCTGGCCGAACGCGGTGTCCACCCGGGTCTCGAAGCGGGACCGGGTGCGGCGCAGCGAGCGGCTCACGTGCAGGTCCCCGGGCAGCAGCACCCCGCGCGGGTCCGGGGACCACCAGCCCATCGGCGGCCCGCCGTGCCTGCCCACCCCCATGGGGAACAGCCCGGCCCGGTAGGCGGCCAGCAGCGTGCCCGGCTCCAGGTCGGCGCCCACGCCGACCAGGTCCTCCCCCGGAACGGCGCGCTCCAGGCTGAGGTCCCACGCGGTCGGCAGCGGCTCGAGCGGCATGGCCGGTCAGCCCCGCTCGGGCGGCCGTGCCCGGCAGTGCCCGCGGGCCGTGCCGGCGGAGGTGCTCACGTGCGCAAACTATCGCGGCCGGGCCTCCGATGAGACCCGGCCGCGGTGTGCCGTGGCGGCGGCGGGTGGCGACCCGCCGGTCGTGGCTCAGCCGAAGCTGTCGCCGCAGGCGCAGGAGCTGCCCGCGTTGGGGTTGTCGATGGTGAAGCCCTGCTTCTCGATGGTGTCGGCGAAGTCGATGGTGGCGCCATCGAGGTAGGGCGCGCTCATCCGGTCGACGACGACCTCCACCCCGTTGAAGTCGGCGAGCAGGTCACCGTCCAGGGTGCGCTCGTCGAAGTACAGCTGGTAGATCAGGCCGGAGCAGCCGCCGGGCTGCACGCCGACCCGCAGCCGCAGGTCGTCGCGGCCTTCCTGTTCCAGCAGGCTCTTGACCTTCTCGGCGGCCAGGTCGGTGAGGACGACGCCGTGGCCGGCGTCGCTCGGTGCCTGCGTGGTGGTCGGGCTGTCCTGAAGGCTCATCGCGCTGCGTCCTGTCCTCTCGGGAGTGCTGCGTGCAGGCAACGCCTCGTCGGCGCGCCGTTGTTCCCACGCACCAGCGTACGCCCCGGGAGCAGGTGCTCCCACATGGCGGCACCGGCAGCGCTGGAACCGGCTGGGTCAGCCCGGGCTCACCCGCGTGGGGGCGGCGACCAGGTACGGGCCACCCGGGCGGCCAGGTCCTCCCAGTCCTCGCCGTCGCGGGCGCCGTAGGAGCCGGACACCCCGAGCGACATCCCCTCCCGCCGGCCCACCTCCACCGAGCGGGCCAGCACCACGGTGGGGGCGGCGGCGTCCAGGGCGGCGTGCGCCACCTCGGGCACGACTCCCTCGTGGACGCTGCGCCAGTCGTAGGAGGGGGTGCCGATGACCACGAGCGAGCCGCGGAGAAGGGCCGGCAGCCCGGCCGCCTCCAGCACCAGCCGCGCCCCCGGGACCCGCCGGGCGCCGAGCAGCAGCAGACCGTAGCCGACGCCGCCGCCGACACCGGCCGAGGGCTCCCGCTCCGGCCGCAGCCGACGCCCGGTCAGCAGGTCGTGCCGCGGCGGCAGCACCGCCGAGACGCGCTCGACGAGCCGGCCGGTGCGCTGCTCCAGCTCCTGGGTGGTGACCGGGTCGACGCCGTGCTCGCTGCCGAGCGCCGCGCTCGCACCGTGGAAGCCCAGCAGCGGCAGCTCGGTCGCCGCCGCGAGCACCAGCTCGGTGCCGAGCAGGTCCTCGCGCACGGCCTCCAGGTCGGCGAGGTCGGCCCCCGCCCCGAGCGCCTGCAGCAGGCCCAGCCCGCCGTCGTGGCAGGCGAGGTCGCCCACGCCCACGACGATGCGGGTGGCGCCGGCGTCCCGCGCGGCGGCGACCAGCTCGCCCACCCCGCGGCTGGTCAGCGCGCCCGGGTCCGCGAGCCGGTCGGGACCCACCAGGTGCCGGCCGGCGGCGTGGGCCGCCTCCAGGTAGGCGGTGCGTCCCGCCCCGTTGCGGTGGTCCCGCAGCAGCATCTCGGCCGGGACGGGGTCACCGGTCGGCCCGGTCACCACGACCGCCTGCGGCGGCGCGGGCAGCGGGGTCTCCAGCGCCGACCGCTCGGCCTCGGCTGCCGGTTCGGCCGCTGGCGCCTCCGCCGGCGGACCGCCCGCGGCGTCGGGTCCTGGCGTGAGGGCGGCGCCCAGCGCGGTGAGGAACCCTGGCCCGCCGTCGGACAGCAGCCGGGCGGTGACGGTGTCGTGGCCGGCCTGCCGGCGCCAGCCGCGGGCCAGGCCGGTGAGGGCCTGCTGCCCTTCCAGCGGGTCGGCGAACGGGCCGACCGCCATCACCACGCGCACGCCGGACCGTCCTCAGGCGTGGTAGCGCATCTGCATCGCCTGCCGCACCTCGTCGAGGGTGGCCTCGGCGATCTCGTTGGCGCGGGCGTTGCCGCGGGCCAGCACGTCCTCCAGGTAGCCGGGGTCGGCCACCAGCTCGGCGCGGCGGGCGCGGATCGGGGCGAAGTGCTCGTTGACCGCCTCGGTGGCGACCCGCTTCAGGGTGCCGCCCCCGCCGTCGCCCACCTCGGCCGCTACCTCGTGCGGGTCGCGCCCGGAGGCCAGCGCGGCCAGCAGCACCAGGTTGGACACCTCCGGCCGGTTCTCCGGGTCGTAGGTGATGTGCCGGTCGGCGTCGGTGACCGCCTTCTTGAGCCGGGCGGCGGTGGTGTCGGCGTCCATGCCGATCTCGATGGTGTTGCCCCGGGACTTGCTCATCTTGTGCCCGTCGGTGCCCAGCAGGCTGGCCGCCTGCGACAGCAGCACCTCGGGGGCGCGGAAGACGGGCCGGTCGGCCCACACCCGGCCGTAGCGCTCGTCGAACCGGCGGGCGACCACCCGGGCCTGCTCGACGTGCGGCACCTGGTCCTTGCCGACCGGCACCAGGTTGGCCTTGCAGAACAGGATGTCGGCGGCCTGGTGCACCGGGTAGGTGAGCAGCAGCCCGGACATCGGGCGGCCGCCGGTGGCGTCGTACTCGGCCTTGACGGTGGGGTTGCGCCGCAGCTCGGAGTCGGTGACCACGGACAGGAACGGCAGCATCAGCTGGTTCAGCGCCGGCACCGCCGAGTGCGCGAAGATCGTGGTCCGCTCCGGGTCCAGCCCGACGGCCAGGTAGTCGGCCAGCAGCGAGTAGACCCGCTCCCGGATCGGGCCGACCCCGTCCCGGTCAGTGATGACCTGGTAGTCGGCGATCAGCACGAACGTCTCGACGCCGCGGCGCTGCAGCTGCACCCGGTTGGCGAGGGTGCCGAAGTAGTGGCCCAGGTGCAGGTGCCCGGTCGGCCGGTCACCGGTCAGCACCCGGAACCGGCCCGGGTCGGTGTCGATCTCGGTCTCGATCTGGGCCGACCGTGCCACCGTGCGCGCCAACGAGGCGGCCGAGGTCGACTCGGCGAGCGCGTCGCCGTCCTCGTCGGGGCGCTGGGCGTCCGTCGGTGTCACCGAGGGTGGGCTGGTGTCGGTCGTCATGACGGCGACGATGGTACGCCACCGGCCGGCACGCCCGCGACGACCGTGGCCCCGGAGCCCGCCGGCCCGGCCGCTACACCAGCGGCGGCACCTGCTCCCCCGGCGGGACCGGTCCCGGCGGGGTGCCGTCGCCGAACGGCGTGCCGCCCAGCTCCTCCCGGCCGTGCGCGCTGAGCCAGCCACGCGGGTCCGGCCCGGCCGGCACCACCCCGGTGGGGTTGATGTCGCGGTGCACCTCGTAGTAGTGCCGCTTGATGTGGTCGAAGTTGACCGTGTCGCCGAACCCGGGCGTCTGGAACAGGTCACGCGCGTAGCCCCACAACGCGGGCATCTCGGTCAGCTTCTGCCGGTTGCACTTGAAGTGGCCGTGGTAGACGGCGTCGAACCGCACCAGCGTCGTGAACAGCCGGATGTCGGCCTCGGTGATGTGGTCCCCGACCAGGTAGCGGCGGGTGGACAGCCGCTCCTCCAGCCAGTCCAGCCGGTCCCACAGCTGGTGGTAGGCCCGCTCATAGGAGTCCTGCTGGCCGGCGAACCCGCACCGGTAGACGCCGTTGTTGACGTCCTCGTAGACCCGCTGGGCCACGTCGTCGATCTCCTCGCGCCACTGCTGCGGGTACAGCTCGGGCGCGCCGTCCCGGTGGAAGGCGGTCCACTGCGTGGCGAAGTCCTCGGTGAGCTGCCGGAAGTGGTTGGTGACCACCTGGCCGGTGGTGGTGTCCACGATCGCCGGCACCGTCACCCCGGGCCGGTAGCCGTCCGGGCGCGCCTCGTAGGCGTCCTTGAGCCGTGGGATGCCCAGCACCGGGTCGACGCCGCCGGGGTCCAGGTCGGGCGGCTGGTCGAGGCGGGCAGCCGAGCCCCCCACCCCGACGACGGGCCGGCCGGGGTCGGCACCGGCGACCACACCGCCCTGCTGCGCCGGCTCGGCCTGGCCGCTGAGGCGCGGCAGCAGGACGGGGCCGACGACACGGGCCACCATGGCACCCACCACCTGCCCGAACCCGACCATCGGAGGACGACGCGATGACCACTCACCCCACCATTCCCACCACCGGCGCCGAGCTGATGCGCGTCAGCCCGGTCATCCCCGTCGTCGTGCTGCACGACGCCGACGCCGCCGTCCCGCTCGCGCAGGCGCTGTGCCGCGGCGGCATCGGGATGATCGAGGTCACCCTGCGCACCGACGCCGGCATGGACGCCATCGAGCGGATCGCGGCCGAGGTGCCCGACATCATCGTCGGCGCCGGAACCGTGCTGGACCCCGCGCAGGCGTGGGAGGCCGCGCGCCGGGGCGCCCAGTTCCTGGTCACCCCCGGTAGCCCGGGCGCGCTGACGGACGCCGCGATCGGCACCGGCCTCGCCGTGCTCGCGGGGGCCAGCACACTCACCGAGATGATGACGCTGCGCGAGAAGGGCATCCTCGCCCAGAAGTTCTTCCCGGCCGAGGCCGCCGGCGGCTCGCGCTACCTGCAGGCCGTGCACGGCCCGCTGCCCGGCCTGGAGTTCTGCCCGACCGGCGGCGTCACCGCCGACAACGCCGGCGACTACCTCGCCCTGCCGAACGTGGTCTGCGTCGGGGGCTCCTGGCTGACGCCGGACGACGCCGTGGCCGAGGGCGACTGGGACCGGATCCAGCAGCTGGCAGCCGAGGCCGCCGCGCTAGGAGGCTGATGTGACCGCGGACGGCACACCCGGACCGTCCAGACCGGACGGCCCGGTCTCGGGACCGATCCCCGCGGTGATCGACCGCAGCTCCCCGGTGCCGTACTACCACCAGCTCAAGGAGATCCTGCGCGCCCAGGTGACCAGCGGTCAGCTGCGCCCCGGCGACCAGCTCGACGGGGAGCACGTGCTCTGCGAGCGCTACGGGGTGTCCCGGACCGTGGTGCGGCAGGCGCTGACCGACCTGCAGCGCGAGTCGGTGCTGGACCGGCGCAAGGGCCGCGGGACGTTCGTGGCCCCCGTGCGCACCTCACAGAGCTTGGTGCAGTCCCTTAACGGGCTGTGGGAGGACGTGCAGTCGATGGGCCGCACGCTGCGCAGCGAGGTGCGCCGACTGGAGGTGGTGCCGGCCGACGCCGACGTCGCCCACCGGCTGCAGCTGGTCCCGGAGAGCCCGGTCGTGCAGCTGGAGCGGCTGCGCTTCGTCGACGACGAGCCGTGGGTGCACACCGTCAGCCACGTGCCCGAGGCGATCGCACCGGACCTGGTCGGCCAGGACCTCACCGAGCAGAGCCTCTACCACCTGCTGCGGGACCGCTACGGCCACGAGGTGATGCGCAGCGAGCGGGTGGTGGAGGCCCGCAGCGCGGACCCGAAGCTGGCCCGCGACCTGCAGGTCTCCGCCGGCGACCCCGTGCTGGCGCTGGTCAACGTCACCTACGACCAGGACGACCTGGCGATCGAGACGTTCGTGGCCTTCCACCGCGCCGACCGGTCCCGGTTCGAGGTCAGCCTCGCCCGCTCCGCCCAGGGACAGCCGGCGCGGCCGATCGTCCGACTGGTCTGAGGCCACCTGGAACCGGCCGGGCTCGACAGGCCCGGCCGCGACCGTCAGCGGCCTGCTCGCACCGGAGCGACCTCACGTGGTGAGCAAGGCGCGCGAGTGGCGGCGCGTTGACGCCCCACGGGCCGGATCCGGTGAGCGAGGCGGACGAGTGTGCAGTTGCTCACGCGCCCAGGCACCGGGACGCGGGAGGAACTCCCCAGCTGCCGGGTCGCTCCCCGTCCGGCCGCGCCACTGGCGACGGCGCTGCTACCGGGCGGCCGCCTGGGCGGCGTCCGCCTCGAAGGCGGTGACTGCCTGCTCGGTCAGCTCGTCCTGCACCACGGCCCGGGCCACCGCCGCGCCCAGCGTGAAGTCAGGGACGCCGGCGGCCGCCAGCGTCGTCACGTCGTCCAGCGACCGCAGCGATGCCGCCAGGATGCGGGTCGGCTCGCTGCCGATCGCCTGCTGCATGGCCACCACCGACTCCACGCCGCGGCGACCCGCGTCCGTCATCCGGCCGACGTAGGGGGCCACGCCCTGGATGCCCAGGTCGCGGGCGGCGACCCCCTGGACCGGGTGGTAGACGGCGGTGAGCAGCACCTCGGCACCGTCGGCGACCAGCTGCTTGGCCGCGGCGAACCCGGCGGACGTCGCCGGCACCTTCACCACCAGCGGGCCGAGCGCGGCGAGCTGCCCGGCCGAGGCCAGCATCTCGGCGGTGGAGGTGCCGAGCACCTGCGCGTAGACGCGGGGCACGCCAAGCTCGGCGGTCAGCCACCGGTAGAGGCCCGGCAGGTCGGCCTGCCCCAGCCCGGAGCGCGCCAGGATGGTCGGGTTCGTGGTGACGCCGGCGAACGCGCCGGAGGGCCACAGCTCGGCCAGCAGCTCCCGGTCCGCGGAGTCGATGTAGAGGCTCACGCCCGGCCCTCCGTCCCGGCGCCGGGCAGCCCGGCGGCCTCGGCGATCCGCTCCACGGTGCGCACGGTCCGCACCGTGGTGTCCCAGTCCCGTGCGCCGGAGCCAGCGCCGGCACCGGCGACCGCCTCGGCGAAGGCGGCGACCTCGGCGGCGTACTGGTCGCCGGGCACCTGCTCCTCGCTGCGCTCGCCGTCGCGCTCCAGCACCAGCGTGCCGGCGCCCTCGAGCTGCCGGTCGGCCCGGAACGCGTCGGTCAGTGACAGCCGCCCGCGCGTGCCCAGCACGGTCGCGGTGTTGGTGAACGGCACGTCGAAGCTGCAGTCCAGCGAGGCCACCACGTCGCCGTAGCGCAGGCTGGCCGACAGCCGACGGTCCACGCCGCTACCGGCGTCGGGCTCGCCGGCGCCCTCCCGGACGGCCACCGCGCGCACCTCGTCCGGCTCCGCGTCGAGCAGCGTGCCGAACAGGTCCACCGGGTAGCAGCCCAGGTCCCGCAGGCTGCCGCCGCCCAGGTCGGCCCGGAGCCGGATGTCGGGTTCGGAGGTCCGCTCGAGGGCGAAGTGCAGCCGCGCCTGCAGCGCCACGACGTCCCCCACGGCGCCGTCGGCGATGAGCTCGCGCACCCGCGCCAGCTGCGGGTGGTGGCGGTACATGAAGGCCTCGGCCACGTGGACACCGGCGCCGCGCGCGGCCTCCTCGACCCGGGCCAGCTCGGCGCTGCTGAGCACGATCGGCTTCTCGCACAGCACGTGCTTGCCCGCGGTGGCCGCGGCCTCGGTCCAGGCCGCGTGGGCGGCGTTGGGCAGTGGCACGTAGACCGCCTGCACCTCGGGATCGGCCAGCAGCTCCTCGTGGGATCCGTAGTGGCGCCCGATCCCCGCCGCGGCGGCGAACTCGGCGGCACGGCCGCTGGCGCTGCTGACGGCGACCACCTCGCCGGTGCCGCTGCGCTGGATGGCGGGCACGACCTGTTCGCGGGCGATCCGGGCAGCCCCCAGGACTCCCCACTTCAGCGACGCCATGAGCACCTCCGTCGGCTCGGGCGGGCAGGACCGTCACGGTCCGGGCGGTGACGTGGACGGAGGTCTCCTGGTGGCACAGGGGACGCCCCACCAGGAGACCTCCGATGTCTGCCAGCCTAGCGGGGGTAGCCTGGCCTCCGACACCGGGTGGCGACAGCGCGGACGAGGAGGACTGCCCCATGGCCGGCAGAGTGATCGTGTTCGGCTCTCTCAGTCAGGACCTGCACCTGCCGATGGAGCGCCACCCCGGCACCGGGGAGACCGTGATGTCCGGGGACATCGAGTACCGGTTCGGCGGCAAGGGTGCCAACCAGGCGGTGGCCGCGGCCCGTGCCGGGGCGACGTCGGTGTTCATCGGCAAGGTGGGGGACGACCCGCAGGGTCACGAGTACCTGCGCCGGCTGGCCGCCTTCGGGGTGGACACCTGCCGGATGGAGGTGGTGCCCGACGCGCCCACCGGCACCGCGATCATCTACAACGACGCCACCGGCGAGAACATGATCGTGGTCGCCCCCGGCGCCAACCACCGGATGGCGCTGGCGGACGTGGACCGGCTGGACGACCTCACCCCCGACGACGTGCTGCTGATGCCGCTGGAGCTGCGCCACGAGGTGATCATCGCGGCGGTGGAGCGGGCCCGGGAGCGCGGCGCCCGCATCGTGCTGAACATGGCGCCCTACGCCGCCCTGCCCGCCGAGGTGCTGGCCGGCTGCGACCCGGTGGTGGTGAACGAGCACGAGGCCGGCCTGCTGGCCCGCGCCGGGCTCGAGGTGCCCTCGCTGCTGACCACCCTCGGTGCCCGCGGCTCCCGCTGGGGCGAGATCGAGGTGCCCTCCAGGGAGGTGTCCCCCGTCGACACCACCGGTGCCGGTGACGCCTACTGCGGCACCCTGGCCGCCCGGCTGGTCCTCGGCGCCGACCGCCGCGCGGCGATGACGGCCGCCGCCGAAGCCGCGACCGCCTGCGTGCTGCACCACGGGGCGCAACCGCCGCTGCCGGAGGACGAGCCGGCCACCGCCGACGCCCGCTGACGGCCACCCCTACCCACGCTGAGCAGAGGAGACCCATGCAGATCGGATGCCACGGCCTGGTGTGGACCGGCGAGTACGACCCGGCCGGGATCCGGCACGCGGTCGCCTCGACCGCCGCCGCCGGTTTCGACCTGGTCGAGTTCCCGCTGATGGACCCGGCCACCTTCGACGCCACCACCGCCCGTGCCGCCCTCGACGAGCACGGTGTGGCCGCCAGCGGCAGCCTGGGCCTGGCGCCGGAGACCGACATCAGCAGCGGCGACCCGCAGGCTGCCCACGCCGGGGAGGAGCTGCTGCTGCGGGCCGTCGACGCGCTCGCCGAGATGGGCGCGCGGCACCTGTGCGGCATCGTCTACAGCGCGATGCAGAAGTACATGCAGCCGGCCACCCCGGAGGGCGTCGCCACCAGCCAGCAGGTCATCGGCCGGGTCGCCGACCACGCGGCCGCCGCCGGCATCCAGCTGAGCCTGGAGGTCACCAACCGCTACGAGTCCAACGTGCTCAACACGGCCCGGCAGGCCCGCGAGTTCGCCGCCGCGGTGGCGCGCGGGAACGTGCGGGTCCACCTCGACAGCTACCACATGAACATCGAGGAGACCGACATGGTCACCCCCGTGCTGGAGACCGCCGGCGAGCTCGGCTACGTCCACATCGGGGAGTCCCACCGGGGCTACCTCGGCACCGGCAACGTCGACTTCGACGGCCTGTTCCGCGCGCTGCACCACATCGGCTACGACGGCCCGGTCGTGTTCGAGTCGTTCTCCTCGGCGGTGGTCTCCCCCTCGCTGACCCGGACGCTGGGCATCTGGCGCAACCTCTGGGAGGACGGTGCCGACCTCGGCGCGCACGCCAACCGGTTCATCCGCGACCGGGTCCACGCCAACGCCACCATCGCCCACCACTGACCCCGGGCCCGGCAGCGACCGGGTGCTCCCGGCTCCCGGATAGGGGGCATCCGGTTCCGGTGGGTTCTGCACCGGCCGGTACCGGCCTACCGTGGCCACGTGGCAGCGACGACGGTCACCGGCTTCCCGGGCAGCTACCTGCAGGGGCCCGGCGTGCTCGCACGGCTACCCGCGGAGCTGCCCGGCGGGAACGGCTGGCTCGTCGTCGTCGACGCCACCGTGGCCCGGCACCACCCGGATGCGCTGGCCGCCCTGACCGGCTCGCCGCGCACCGGCGAGGTGGTGGAGGTGGACCCCGCCTGCACCGAGGACGCCGTCCGCCGGCTCGGCGCGCGCGCTGCCCGCTCGCTGGCACCGGGCGTGGTCGGCGTGGGCGGCGGCAGCGTGCTGGACCTGGCCAAGGGCGCCGCGCTGCACGCCGGCGTCGAGGTCGCCTGCGCGCCGAGCGCCGCCTCCAGCGACGCCCCCACCAGCCGGCGGCTGGTGCTCTACGACGAGGACCACCGGCTGCTCGGGCCGCGGGTGCTGCCGCGCGGTCCGGTGGTCGTGGCCGCTGACACCACGCTGATGGCCACCGCCCCGGTCCGGCTGCTGCGGGCGGGCATGGGCGACGCGCTCTCCAAGGCTGACGAGGCCCGCCAGGTAGCAGCCAGTGGCGGCCGCGCGCTGCTCGGCGGCGCTCCCTCCCGGCTCGCGCTGATGGCCGCCGAGGCGATCGAGCCCACCCTGCGCGAGCACGGACCCGGCGCGCTGCGCCACGTCCAGGCCGCCCGCCGTGGCGCGGACGACGCCGTCGCCGGCACCAGCGCGTCCGACACCGCCGAGTCCGCCGAGGCCGATGCCGCCGGTTTCGAGCAGGTGGTGGAGGCGACCACGCTCTGGTCCGGCGTGGCGTTCGAGGCCTGCGGACTGTCGCTGGCGCACGCGCTGACCTGGGGGCTGTCCCGCCTTCCCGGGGCCGCCGGCGCGCTGCACGGCGAGCAGGTCGCGCTCGGGCTGCTGGTGCAGCTGCACGCCACCGGCGCCCCGCCGGAGCGGCTCGCCGAGGTCACCGCCCTCTACGACGCGCTCGGTCTGCCGCGGTCGCCCGCCGACCTGGGACTGCCACCGCTGACCGACGCGGACGCCGACGCGGTGGTGGAGGGCACGCTGGCCTCCCCGCACGCCCGCCACACCACGCCCCGGGTGACGGCCGGCCGGCTGCGCGCCGCGCTGGAGGCCCTGGAGACCGGCCCACTCGTCACCGGCTCCCGGCAGGAGGCGCACCCGTGATGCGGACCACCGACACCGACGCGCTGCTGCGCACCTACCGCGCCGACCTCTTCGCCGGGCAGCAGGTGCTGGTCACCGGCGGCACCAGCGGGATCGGGGCCGCCGTGGCAGCCGCCTTCGCGGCGCTCGGCGCCGAGGTGGTGGCCGCGGGACTGGCCAGCGAGGCCGCGAGCCCGCCGGCCGGGGTGACCACCGCCGAGCTGGACGTCACCGACGCCGGGGGGCTGACGGACCTGGTGGGGTCGCTGGACCGGTTGGATGCCCTGGTCACCTGCGCGGGGGTGATCAAGCGGGACGTGGAGCACGACCCGGCGGTGTTCGCCGAGGTGCTGGAGGTCAACCTCACCGGCACCATGCGCGCCTGCGCCGCGGCCCGGCCGCTGCTGGAGGCCTCCGGCGGCAGCGTCGTCACCACGGCCTCGATGCACAGCTTCATCGCCGGGCCCCGGGTGCCGGGGTACAGCGCCAGCAAGGGTGGCGTGACCCAGCTCACCAAGGCGCTCGCCGGCGCCTACGGTCCGGCGGGAGTGCGGGTCAACGCGGTCGCCCCCGGCTGGGTGAGCACGCCGCTGACCGCCGCGCTGGAACGCACGGACGCCGGTGAGGCGATCCGGGCGCGCACCCCGCTGGGACGGTGGGCCTCGCCGGCGGAGGTCGCCGACGCGGTCGTCTTCCTGGCCTCTCCCGCCGCCCGGTTCGTCACCGGCTCCGTGCTGGTGGTCGACGGCGGCTTCCTGACCTCCTGACCCGGCGGACCGGCCGGCCGGAAACCCCGACAGCAACGACAGCAACCGACACGAAAGGACGCACCATGAGCGACGACAGCCCGATCATCCCGATCTCCCCCGAGGTGCCGCTGGAGATCGCCGTGCCGGCGATGCCCGACGACGACCGGGTGTGGGTGCCGCAGGCCGAGGGCGTCTACTTCCGCCCGCTGCTGCTCAACACCGTCACCGGACAGTGGTGCAACCTGCTCAAGGTCACCCGCGCCGGCATCGTCTCCCGCCACCGCCACCCCTCGGTGGTGCTCGGCTACGTGGTCAAGGGCGAGTGGAGCTACCACGAGCACGACTGGGTGGCCCGCGAGGGCAGCTTCGTCTACGAGCCGCCCGGGGAGATCCACACCCTGGAGGTGCCGGAGCACTGCGAGGAGATGATCACCTTCTTCAACATCACCGGCGCGATGATCTACGTCGACGACGACGGCAAGCAGATCGGCTACGAGGACACCTTCACCAAGCTGCAGCTGTGCCGGGACCACTACGCCAAGAACGGGCTGGGCGCCGACTACGTCGACCAGTTCGTGCGCTGAGACGAGGGCCGCTCGGGTAGCGGCTAGGGTGGCGCCACCGAGGACCGGAGGTGACGCCCGCGCATGCCCCAGCTCAGCGAGCGGCTGGCCCAGCTGCGCCTGGACCGGGTGCGCACCTTCCTCGCGGTCGTGCAGCACGGCAGCTTCTCCGCCGCCGGCGAGCGGCTCTACCTGTCGCAGTCCCGGGTCAGCGCCCACATCGCCGAGCTGGAGCGGGTGTTCGGGACCGTGCTGTTCGACCGCTCCCGGCAGCCGGTCGGGCTGACCGACGCCGGGCGGGCGCTGCTGCCGCACGCCCGGGCGGTGCTGGAGCGGCTGCACGCCGCGCAACTGGAGCTGGCGCAGGTCGAGCACGGCGGGCTGACCGGCACCGTCACCGTGGGCATGTACCCCTCGGCGGCGGCCTACCTGTTCCCCCGCCTGGTGCAGGCGCTGCGGGCCGAGCACCCGGGGGTGACGGTCCGGCTGTGGGAAGGTGCGACGCTGGACCTCGACCCGGCGCTGCTGGCCGGCGAGGTGGACCTGGCTGTCCGCCCGGCCGCGCCCGAGCCCAGGGGCGCCGACCGGCTCAAGTCCGCGCGGCTGTGGACCGAGCCGCTGGTGGCGGTGCTGCCGCCGCAGGACCCCGCACCCGACGGCGGCGCGCTGGAGGTGGCCGACCTGGCCGGGCGGCCGGTGGTCACGATCGGGAGCGGCGACGAGGGCGCCGCCGAGCGGCAGCAGTTCGAGTGCACCCAGGCGTTCGCGCTGGCCGGGGTGACGCCGCAGGTGGCCTTCCGCACCAACCAGCCGCAGACGCTGCTGGCGATGGTGGCCCAGGGGCTGGGCGTCGGGGTCACCAACTGGCTGGCGGTGCACACCGCCGACCACACCGGGCTGCGGGTGCTGCCGGTCCAGGGCCCGGGCTGCTGGCGCGAGGTGCACCTGTTCTGGCGCGACGGCGGGCTGCCACCGGGCTCGCCGCAGGCGGTCGCCCGGGCGCTCAGGAGCCTGCCCGCTCCGCCTGCCCCGTAGCGGCCCCGTCGGCGCCGTCGGGCCCGTCGGCCCCGTCGATCCGGGCGTCGGCGGCCTCCTGGGCGGCCAGCGTGGTCCGCAGCCACTGCTCGACGCCGCTGATGTGCACCACCACGGCGGCCTCGGCGACGTCGGGGTCGCGGGTCTCCAGCGCCCGCACGATGGACTCGTGCTCGGCGATGGTGCGCTCGACGGCCCCGTGCTGGGTCAGCGCCCGCCACACCCGGGCGCGCACCGTGCTCGGGGACAGCCCGTCGAGCAGGCTGACCAGGTAGTCGTTGCCGGCCGCCTGGGCGAGCAGCCGGTGGAACGCGAGGTCGTGCTCCACCAGGGACTCCACGTCGGCGCCGCGGGCCAGCTCGATCTCGGCGCGCATCGCCTCCAGCGTGCCGGCCGCCACGGTGGGGGCGGCCTTGCGGGCGGCGGCCGCCTCCAGGAAGCGGCGCACCTCCATCAGCTCCAGCACGGTGCGGTCCTGGTGCAGGTCGACCACGAACGCCATCGCCTCGGTCAGCAGCGAGGGCTGCAGGCTGGTGACGTAGGTGCCGTCCCCCCGCCGGACGTCGAGCACCCGGAACATGCCCAGCGCCTTGACTGCCTCCCGCAGCGAGCTGCGGGACAGGCCCAGCCGCTCGCTCAGCTCCTGCTCCGGCGGGAGCCGGTCGCCCGGGCCCAGCTCGCCGGACATGATCATCTGCTTGATCTTGAGGATGGCCTCGTCGGTGACCGACATAGCCGTCATGGTAGGCCTACCGGACGCAGCCGTCCGACACCTCGGGCCCAGCGCCTCCTCAGCTGCTGAGCCGGGAGAAGCTCTGCCGGTAGGCGTGCGGGGAGATGCCGACCGTTCGCCGGAACTGCTGGCGCAGGGTCGCGGCGCTGCCGAAGCCGCTGCGCTGGGCCACCGACTCGATGTCCAGGGTGGTGGTCTCCAGCAGGTCCCGCGCCCGCAGGATCCGCTGCCCCAGCAACCACTGGTGCGGGGTGGTCCCGGTCTCGGCCACGAACCGCCGGGCGAAGGTGCGCTCCGACATCGCGGCCCGCCGCGACATCGAGCGCACGTCGTGGGGCTCGTGCAGCCGGGAGCGCACCCAGGCCATGACCGGCTCGAGGCTGTCGCCGGAGCGCTCCGGGACCGGGTCGAGCACGTACTGCTTCTGCCCGCCCTGCCGCTGCGGCGGCACCACCATCCGGCGGGCGATGACGGTGGCGATGCGGCTGCCCAGCTCCCGCCGCACCAGGTGCAGGCAGGCATCGATGCCGGCGGCGGTGCCCGCGCTGGTGACCAGGTCGCCGTCGTCGACGAACAGCACGTCGGGCCGCACGTCCGCCAGCGGGTACATCTCCCGCAGCTGTTCGATGTGCGCCCAGTGCCCCGTGCAGGGGCGCCCGTCGAGCAGGCCCGCCGCCCCGAGGGCGAACACCCCGGAGCACACCGACAGCAAGATGGCGCCGGAGTCGGCGGCCGCCCGGAGCGCGTCGTGCACCTCCGGGCTGTAGGTGGCCTGCGGCGCGCACGCCGGCACCGCCACCAGGTCCTTCCCGGTCAGCGCGTCCAGCCCGTGCTGGGCGGTCACGCTCACCCCCTGGGTGATGATCGGCTCTCCCGGCCGGGGCGAGCAGACCTGGAAGTCGAACCGGGGCACCCCCAGGTCGCGGCGGTCGATCCCGAAGACCTCGGTGAGCACCCCGAACTCGAACAGCTCCAGCCCGGGGAGCAGGAGCACGCCGACCGACCGCATCATGACCGCCATCATGCCACGGATCCGCGCGAACTGGCAGGAAACTTGCGAAAGGTGGCATATCCGCCACTATCCAGCAGCGTCAGGGGCTATTAGTCTTTTACTCATGACGACCTTCCTCGCCTTCGCTGTCCTGACCACCGTTCTGCTGGCCGCCATCGGCACCATGGCCACCCCCTCCGCGCTGCGGACGCCGGTGACCCGTTGGAGCCCGGCGGACCTGGTCGCCAAGGTGCGGCTGGGCTTCCACGTCGTGGCCGACCTGGGTCGGCTGCGCGGCGAGCAGCTCACCCGTCTGGGTCACTGAGTATCAGCCGGGGCGCCTCAGGCGCCCCGGCCACCGACCACCTCGCGCCGGGCCGTGACGACACGCGGCCCGGCGCCGTCATACCTGCGATGATGGGGCGATGACGGTCGTCCTGCTGTTCCTCCTGGTAGGCCTGCTCGTGCTGGCGCTGCTGGGCCGGGCGAGCCTGCCCTACCGCGAGCGGCTGCCGATCCGACAGTGGAGCGGACAGGACTGGACCGGCAACATCGGCCGTGGCCTGCGGTTGCTCGCCGACGCCGGCGGCCGCCGCTCGGCGATCATGACGCAGCTGACCGAGCAGGACCTGAAGCGCCGCCGCGCGCGCCGGCAGCGCCGGCAGGGAGGCCCCGAGGGGCAGGCCGACGAGGAGTCCTCCGGCGGCGACGCCCGGCCCTGACCCTCGCGGTCCCCGGTTGCAAGGAGTATCGGCGAGTGGTGCCCCTGGACGGGTGAGGGTGGGGCGAGGCTGTCACCCTGTCAGGCCTGCTGGTCGACCGTTGGCCGCCACCGGGCGCGCAGGGCTGCCACCCTTTGCCCCACGTCGCGGGTCTTGAGCGCCAGCGCCGGCTTCTCGATGTAGTGCCAACTGAGCCAGGCCAGGGGCACGGTGAGGGCGAACGTCATCAGGACGAACGCCCAGTAGCCCCATGCCTGGGGCACGCCGTAGTCGGCCAGACCCATCGCGACGGGCCACCCGTAGATGTACAACCCGTAGGTGAGGTCGGTCCGCCTTCCTACACCGTGAAGGGCGGCAGGCAGATGGACGGACAACCAGAGCACGAGGTAGGCGAAGGCGGCGTAGCCCACGGAGCTGAACAGCCCGGTGCTGAGCGTGAGCACGACGACGCCGATCGCCAGCAGACCCCAGCGTCGAGCCATGGGGACCTTGTCCGCGTACAGCTCCAGGGTGGCCCCGAGCAGGAAGATGCAGACCAGCGAGAGGATCTTGCCCTGCGCGTACGACCAGCCGACCTCCGGCACGTACTCGGTGATGGTGGCACCCGCCATCAGCACGAGGGCGAGCAGCGGCACCACGAACCGGGCGAGCTTGAGGATGCCGAGGACCGCGAGACCGCCCACCATGACGTAGCAGACGACCTCCCACCAGAGGGTCCACAGGGGGATATTCAGGACCGAGGCCTCGCTGATCTCCCCGTGGGGAAGGTCGCGCCACACGTCGGCGATGCCACGCTGCCGCTGCTCCACCCCCAGGTTGAGCAGGACGTAGGTGAACGGCCCCTCGGGATGGCTGCGCCAGTAGCCACCAAGGCTCCCGTGCTCGCGGGCATAGAACCACGGCCCGACGAGAAAGGCACCCACCAGCAGCACCACGAAGTAGGCGGGGTAGATCCGTAGGAACCGCGCCCAGAAGTACTGGACGACGTCCCGTCGGCGGGCGCTCCGGGTGACGAGGAAGCCGCTGAGAGCGAAGAACCCGAGCAGCCCGAGCGTGCTGATGTCAGCCTGCCCGTGCCACCAGTCGTCCGCGGGGTCGGTGCCCCAGCCCCCGATCGGGAACGCGTGCGAGACGATGACGAGGCTCGCGAAGACGACCCGCAGCATGCCCATCGAGTTGTTCCGGCCCGAGAACGCGCTCGAGAGCGGCTGTCCGGTGTGCATCGCGCATCCCTCCCTCGCAGATCCGGCCGCTGCGCTCCCCGCAGCACGCTCCGGCCGGAGGTCACCGCGCCAGCCGAGGCCCTGTCCTAGACGAAAACTTGACCCTTTCGTGGGCTGTTCGTGACGCGACCTTGGGGCCAGCGTAGCGGTTCGGCACAGCCTGCGGGAGGGTCTCGCGCAAGAAGCTCACCGAGGCCGCCAAGAGCGCTGGGCGCACGGGCCGGCTGACCCGACGGCAACCCCGGGGGCCATGGAGGCGTCCGCGTCAGGCGGTGAGCACGACACGGTCGGCGATCAGGGCGCCGATCGGCAGTGCCGAGGTGGCCGCCGGAGACGGCGCATTGAGGACGTGCACCGTCCGGTCAGTGCTCAGCACCAGGAAGTCCTCGACCATCGAGCCGTCGGCACGGATCGCCTGCGCCCGGATGCCGGCCTCCTCAGGGCCCAGGTCATCGACCGTCAGGCTCGGGCAGTACCTGCGCACCAGGGCGAGGTAGCCCGGGCGGTACAACGAGTTCCACTGCTCGGCCATGCCGTTCCTGAACTGCCGGCGGGCGAACCGCCAGAAGCCGCCGAAGCGCACGATGTCGGCGACGTCGCGCGGCGTGACCGACAGCCGGGGGTAACCCTCTCGCGAGAGGCCCAGCACGGCGTTGGGGCCCACCGTCACCCCTCCGTCCATCATGAGCGTGAGGTGGACGCCGAGGAAGGGCAGCGCGGGGTCGGGCACGGGGTAGATGAGCGTGCTGACGATGTCGTTGCGGTGCTCCGGCAGCCGGTAGTACTCCCCTCGGAACGGGACCATCCGCACGTCGGTCGACACACCGGCGAGCCGGGCGAGCCGGTCCGCCTGGATCCCGCCGCACACCAGCAGCCGCCGGCTGCGGACGCGGACCGTCTCGCTCTCCCCGGAGAGCTGCACGTCGACGCGGACCTCGCTGAGCGACTCGGCGATGTTCTCCACCTTGGCGCCGAGCCGGATCTCCCCGCCCATCCGCGTGATCTCGCGGGCCATGGCGCGGCAGACCTGCCGGTAGTCGACGATCCCGGTGCTCGGGGAGTACAACGCCCCGACGCCGGCGATCGCGGGCTCGCGGCGCCGCAGCTCGGCGGCGTCCACCCGCTCCAGGGACAGCCCGTTGGCCGTCGCCCGCTCGTGCAGAGCCTCCATCCGCGCCAGCTCCGCCTCGTCCGTGGCGACGATCAGCTTGCCGGTGTCCCGGTAGGGGATGTCGTGCTCGTCGCAGAACTCGCGGGTGGCCCGGGCGCCGGCCGTGCACAGCCGGGCCTTGAGCGAGCCGGGTGCGTAGTAGACACCGGCGTGGATGACGCCGCTGTTGTGCCCGGTCTGGTGGCGGGCGACGTCGTGCTCCTTCTCCAGCACCAGCAGCCCGAGCCCGGGCGTGCGGCGCAGCAGTGTCATGGCCGTCGACAGTCCGACGATGCCTCCGCCGACCACGACCACGTCGTAAACGTCCGTGCTGCTCACGGTGTCGCCACCGACGTGAACAGGGCGTCGAGCTCGGCACGCAGCTCATCGCAGAGCCGACCGCCGGGCACGGTCACGTCGGCGTAGCCGATGACCTCGTCCCTGGCGACATCGCGGTTCACCACGCACCCCTCGGCGAGACCCACCGGCAGCAGCCGGTCGCGGTGCACCGCCTCGGCCCGCTCACACTCGCCGTAGTAGGTGTAGCCGCCGAGCGCGTCGAGCGTCTCTCCCGCCTTGAGGTCGCGCTTGGCGACCGTGACCACGTCCACGTGCGGGGGGCCGGGCAGGGGCTTGATCGTGGCGTCACCGAGGAGCGCCGCGCGCGCGACGGTGTTGGGCACCTCGAAGTGGCACAGGTGGTAGGGCGCGTAGAAGCTGTAGAGCGGACCCTCACCGAGCTTGTAGAGGTTGAGGTAGTGGCGCTGCTGCGGGTCGTCGTGCTCGGCGAGCACGTAGACGCCCGGACCGGGGCGCGCGCCGACGACGTAGTCGACGGCACCGCCCAGGTCTCGCAGCTCGTCGACGTCATACCTGCCTGTCAGCTCGTCGACATGGCCGTCGTGGTCACGCTGCAGCATGCCTCGGCGGTGCACCGAGAAGCCCGCGGCGTTGGCCACCAGCGCCTGCTCCACGGACACCTTGGTGCCGTCGGCGAAGCTGGTGACCATGTGAGGGTCCTGCCCCCAGCGCCGGGCGAAGGCCTCCTGGGTGGTGGGCGTGCGGTAAGGATCCTGCAGCCCCTTGACGTTGCCGGCGACGAGTGGGCGCAGGCCCAGGCCGCGCACGAAACGCACCAGGTTCATCTGGACGCCCGGCTGGTCACCGTCACAACCGGTGTAGACCAGCCCCGCAGCCTCGAACCGTGAGCTGAGGACGGGCCCCACCGTCGCGTCGACCTCGGCGTTCATCAGCACCAAGTGCTTGCCGCCCGCGAGCGCGGACAGAGCGAGGTGGCACCCGAACTCGACCGCGCCCGTGCAGTCGACCACGACGTCCACCCGTGCCGCTTCGGTGAGGGACTCGACGTCGGTCGTCACCGCGGCGGCGCCCGTGGCGGCCGCCCGGTCCACGTCCCCTGCCCGCTCGACGCGGACCAGCCGGTCACCGGTGACCCCCGCCTTTGCCAGGGCCGTCACGGCCTGCTCGGGGCGGCGAGCGTAGACGGCGGCCACCTCCATCCCGGGCACGGTGTTGACGATGTGGTTGATCAGCCCGGTGGCCATGAACCCGGCCCCGACGATGCCCACGCGCAGCGGGTCGCCCTCCTCGGCGCGCCGGGCCAGCAGGCTGTCGGTCACGATCACGGCAGCGGCCGCCCGTCCCAGTCCGGCCAGCTGCGGTCCTTCTCGGAGATGACCGTCACCTCGAGCGGCCACCGGATGCCGAACGCGGGGTCGTCGTACCGCTGGCCGCGCTCACCCTCGGGCGCGTACGGACCCGAGACCTGGTAGGTCACCTCGGTCTCGTCGACGAGCGTCTGGTAGCCGTGCGCCACGTAGGGCGGGACCCATAGGGCGCGCCGGTTGTCGGCGCTCAGCTCCACCATCGCGTGCCGGCCGAAGGTGGGGCTGTCCTCCCGCAGGTCCAGGGCGACGTCGACAATCGCGCCACGGACGCACCGGACCAGTTTGCCCTCGGCGTGGGGCGGGACCTGTCGGTGCATACCGCGCAGAGTGCCGGCCCGGTGGTTGAACGACATGTTGGCCTGGACAACCTGCGTGTCGAGGCCAGCAGCCGCGAACTCGTCGGTGCAGAAGGTTCGGGCAAAGAAGCCACGGTCGTCGCTACGCGCCTCCAGCTCGACGACCATGCATCCCTCCACCTCTGTGGGCAGGAATCTCATACAGCCGGCACCTTCCAGAAGAGCGACGCGTCGACCTGCTCGGTGTCCAGCAGGTACTGGATCTGCTTGAGCCTGGTGTGTCCGCGGCCGTAGAAGGTCTCGCGGTCCAGCTTGGTCAGCTCGAACACCTCGTGCAGCTGCCGGGCGCCACGTGCCAGGTCCCAGTCGCACGCGAAGCCGAGCTCCTCGTGGATCCGGTCGAAGTTGACCCGGTAGGACCGGTTGTCCTGCCCGGGGTCACCGAAGCTCAGCCCGCAGCCGGGGAACTCCTGGGCCACCGTCTCCGCGATCTGGCGGACGGTGTAGTTGTTGTCGTTGCTGCCGACGTTGAATATCCGGTCGTGCACCTTCGCCACGTCTGCGGCCAGCACGATGCGGATCGCCTTGGCGATGTCCAACGCGTGGACCATGGGACGCCAGGGCGTCCCGTCGGAGGTCATCGCGATCTGCCCCTCCACCCACGCGAGCCCGCAGAGGTTGTTGAGCACGATGTCGAACCGCTGGCGGGGAGAGGCCCCGAAGGCCGTCGCGTTGCGCAGCGAGGTGGGATGGAAGCTCTCGTCGGCCAGCTCGTGCAGGTCGGCCTCGGTGAGCGCCTTGCACTCGGCGTACGCCGTCTGCGGGTCGACCGCAGAGGTCTCGTCGACCCAGCCGTCTGCCACGCCGTAGACCGAGCAGCTGCTCATGTAGACGAACCGACTTACACCCGCCTCCTTGGCCACCCGGGCCACGTGCGCAGATCCCTTGTGGTTGATGTCGAAGGTGATCGGCCCCACCAGGTCACCGGTCGGGTCGTTGGACAGCTCGGCCATCGCCACGACCGCGTCGACGCCCTCGAGATCAGTGGCCGTCAGGTCTCGCATGTCCTTGTTGAGGGTGCGAGGTGAGGTGGACACCCCGTTGTACAGCCAGCCGTTCTTGTAGAAGCCGGTGTCGAGGCCCACTACCTCGTGGCCGTCGGCGACGAGGGTCGGCGCCAGCAGGCAGCCGAGGTAACCGTCCGTACCGGTGACGAGGATCTTCATCTCACCACACCCTCCAGGGGGCTTGTCCCGAGGTCCAGAGCTCTTCGAGCAGGTTCTTGTCCCGCAGGGTGTCCATGGGCTGCCAGAAGCCCGTGTGCTTGAAGGCGTTGAGCTGGCCGGCGTGCGCGAGGGCACGAAGTGGCCCTTGCTCCCACACCGTCTCGTCACCGTCGACGAAGTCGATGGCGGCGGGCTCGAGCACGAAATAGCCGCCGTTGATCCAGGCACCGTCCCCGTCGGGTTTCTCCTGGAACTGGGTCACCCGCGTCTCGTCCTGTCCCAGGACCAGCGCGCCGAACCGTCCGGGCGGTTGCACGGCCAGCATCGTGGCCATCAGCCCGGCCCTCCGGTGGAAGGCGATCTCGGCGGTGACGTCCACGTCGCTGACACCGTCGCCGTAGGTCAGGCAGAAGGTCTCATCCCCGATGTGATCCCGCACCCGCGCCAACCGGCCACCAGTCATCGTGTCGGCGCCGGTGTCCACGAGGGTGACGCGCCAGGGCTCGGTGTGCGGGGTGTGCACCACGACCTCGTCGCGACCCAGGTCGATGGTCAGGTCGGACATGCGGGTGCGGTAGGTGACGAACCACTCCTTGATGACCGTGCCCTTGTAGCCGCAGCACACGATGAAGTCGTCGATGCCGTGCGCGGCATAGGTCTTCATGATGTGCCAGAGCACCGGCAGGCCGCCGATCTCGACCATCGGCTTGGGTCGGAGCGCGGTCTCCTCACTCAGCCGGGTTCCAAGCCCCCCTGCCAGAATGACAGCCTTCACAGGTGTGCCCCCATCGTTGTGGTGCGTCACAGCATACGGTCAGCGGCGCCGTCAGCGTAGGGGTCCGGACGAGAAGTTCAGGACGCTGCCCAGGAGCACCCCGCCGGCCTTGCTGACCGTGTCCAGCGCGAGCGCGACCTGGTGCTGGCGCAGCTGGCCGGCCGGGACGACCAGCACTGTTCCATCGGCGTACCGGGCGATCAGTGCGCTGTCCGCGTGGGTCCGTAGGTCGGCCGTGTCGACGATCACGACGTCGTAGTCGGGGCTCAGCTTCTCGAGAACCGGCCGCAGCGCCGTGTTGGCGCGAGCGAGGTGGTCGTCCTCGTACCGGGAGCGCGGCTCGGGCACACCGACCGGGACCACGTCCAGACCGTCCGACACACCCTTCACGACGAGATCCGAGACGGAGCTCACGTCCTCGGGCCAGTTCAGCCACCCCAGCTGGTCCTCCAGCGCCAGACCCGACGTCAGGTGATGGTCGCGCGGATCAGCGTCGACGAGGAGGACGTGATAGCCGTGCTGCGCGAGCGCGCGAGCAAGTCCGGCGGACACCGATGTCTTGCCGTCGCCGGCCTCCAGCCCGACCACCGCGAGCACGGGACGGCTCGTGGGCAGGCGCTGCAGGAGGTTGTTGCGGATGCGGCTGAAGCTCTGGGCCGTGGCGCGATGCGTGGCGACCTCCAGCGGGACGACACGACGTCCCCGCACGAAGGGCACCGACCCGATGCTGGGATGTCCGGTCAGCTGCTCGACGGCGGCCTCCGTCCGCGGGGAGTCGTCCCGGCGCGCCAGCGCGAGCACGAGCGTCATGCCTGCGCCCAGGCCCGCGAAAAGCCCGAGGGCCAGCATGATGGCCGGCTGGGGCGACTCCGGCTCAGTCGGCGTCAGTGCCGGATCCACCAGCTGCACCGAGGTCTCCGCGGCTGCACCGGGGTTCAGCTCGTTGAGCTCCTGGACATAGCCGTCGAGCTCGAGGGCGACGAAGTTGACGATCTCCCGGGCACGACTGGGATCCGGGTCCTGGGCCGTGATCTCCACGAGGACCGTCTGCGGAACCGCCTCTGCCTGCAGGCTCGCCTGGAGCGACTCCGGCACCTGGTCCAGGCCCATCGAGTCGATGACGCGCGAGACGACGACGTTCGAGGTAGCCAGCTGCGCCAGCGTCAGCACCTTCTGCTGGGCGTCATTGGTCTCCGTCAACGGGTTGTTCTCGCCGTCGCGTGTCACCGAGGAGACCAGCACGGTGGCGGACGCCTGGTAGGTCAACGGCATCTGGGCGGCGTACAGAGCGGCGAGCGCCATCCCCAGGAGCGCGCACGCCAGGACCACGAGCCCGCGCCGCAGCGTCACGCCGTCCTGCAGCAGCCTCCTGATCACATCGTCCCCATATGCAGCTCGGCAGACCGCTTGGCCAGCGCCTCCCGGAAGACGCGTTCGTAGTCCCGCACCACCTGCTCCCAGGTGAGGAGACGCTGCTGCCGGGCCCGCGCAGCCTGCCGCATCTGGTCCTGGAGGGCAGGGTCGGCGAGGACGCGGTCCAGAGCGCGGTGGATCGCAGCCGGTTCGGGTGGGACGAAGGCACCGGTGGTGCCGAGAACTTCTCGGTTGTACACGGTGTCCCGCGCCACGACGGGCGTCCCGCAGGCCATCGCCTGCACCAGGGCAGGATTGGTACCCCCGACGGAGTGGCCGTGGAAGTACACGCCGGCGTGCTGCCACAGGGCGAACAGCCGGTCGTCGTCACTGATGTGGCCGAGCCAGTGCACCCTCGGCCTGGTGGCCGCGAGCCGGCGTACCCGCTCCTCGAGCTCTCCGCCGTAGCCGGAGGAGCCGACGATGACGACGTCCCACTTCTCGCTGAGCGCCTCGGCAGCGCTGAGGAACTCGCCGATCGAGTTCTCCGGCACCAGGCGCGCGACGAGAAGGGCGTACCGGCCAGGTGTGAGGTCCTCCACGAGTGGTAGGGCAGCGACGGCGGTGCCGCCGTAGGGGATGGTGGTGCCCTCACGACCGAACTCCTCGCGCCACCGGTCGGCGATGGCGCGACTGTCGGTGACGATGTGGTCGGCGAACCGGGCCGTCGCCCTGGCGCCGTAGAAGAAGATCTTCCGACCTGCCGCGCTCCACTTCTCCCGCTCCCACTCGATCCCGTCGACGTTGACGACGCTCGGAATGGTGCGGGCACGCAGAAGCGGCAGCCAGTAGCCGTTGGCGACGTTCATGACGAACGCCACGTCGTGCCGCCGACGGGCGGTGTGCCCGACCGACGTCAGCCCGTAGCTCAGGGTGCTGAAGGACTTGGCCTCCCACCCCGGCGTGAAGACCTGCCGCACGCGCGGGTCGTGTCCCGGGTGGTCGGTGACGACCGCCTCGCGACGGCAGTAGACGTCCACGTCCCAACCCTGGTCGACGAGGTGGGGAGCCAGGTGCCGGACCAGCGTCTCGAAGCCACCGTAGAAGCTGGGGTACCCCCGGCTGCCGATGATCGCTATCGACGGTCCGTCAGTCACTCGACCAGCTGGGGGGGTGGGGAGTACCATGCGATCTCCTAGCCATGACCGGTATGGGTGCGCGTCACCTTACAACGCGCCGACGACCGAGGTCAGGGTCCACTGCGGTCCATCGTCGAACCGGACGAAGCTGGCTGTGCCGCCGTCCGCCAGGCGAAGTGAGTCGCCCCCGCCGAGGTGCAGGTTGCCGCCGCCCTCGAAGACGACCTCACCACCGGCAGCCCTGATGTGGATACTTGCCCCGGGGAAGTGGCTGCCCTCGATCGTGCTGACCTGGCCGGCGCCCGTGAGCACGACCGTGGTCGCGGCCCCGATCCCGAGGACGCTCGTTGCCTCCAGCGATCGGGTCAGACCTGCGGTGACGGCCACCTGGGTGCCCTGCGAACCGTGCATCTGCACCGTGGCACCGCTACCATCGGTCGCCGCCATGTCTCCGAACTGACCGATGAACATGTTGCCGTACCCGACCGCGTGAGCATCCTCCTCGGCCCGCACGCAGTACCCACTCCCTGCGCTCGCGACCGTGGCGTTCGCGAAGTGGCAGCGGTCGACCCGAATGCCTTCGGCGCCGCGGAGGAGGATCGCGCTCCCCAGCCCCTCGAAGTGACAGGTGTCGAAGGTGACGGACTCGGCACCGTCGAGGAAGACAGCCACCTGCGCCTGCTGGAAGGTGGTTCCCGAGAAGACGTGGGTGTGCCCCACCTTGTTCGACAGGTAGGCCGCCGGCTCCAGGCCCGGCGTATAACGCTCGAGCTGCGGACAGATCTTGAGGTTCACCCCGGGGGAGCCCTCCGACTCCGCGCCGAAGGCGTCGATCCGCCCTCCGATCCAGGTCGTCTGGTTGACCTGTCCGGACATCAGCACACAGATGGACTCGGCCGTCCCGGGCTTTCGCTCGACCACCATGTTGTACAGGTCCAGGAACTGGATCGGGTCTCGAGCCTCCGTGCCGCCGCCGGCGAGCCAGATCTGAGCGGCATCGAAGTCATAGATCCGCATGTTGGCGAAGCTGGAGTGCCAGAGTCCCGACACGCCCTCCTCGCCCCGCTCGGCCCTGATGAGGAGCCCGTGCTGGCCTCGGTTGCCCGCGCCCGTCAGGCCGAGCCCCTCCACCCGGACGTGCTGCAGGACGCCCTGGCCGATCCGCAGCAGGGCTTCGTTCTCGCTGCCGGGTACCGCGTGGATGACCGAGGTCTCCGCGCCGGCACCCAGGAGGCGGGACCCGTTGCGCAGCACGAGCCCGTCCGCGGTGTAGCGGCCACCCGGGATGAAAAGCGTCCGGTCGCTGGCGTGCGCGGCGTCGATGGCGCGCTGAAAGTTCTCGGTCTGGTCGGCTTCTCCGCTGGTGACCCCGAACTCCTCGACGTTGAGCAGCCATCCCACGTCGTGGTCCCCCGTCACCATCACCGGGTCGGCCTCGGGCCGGTCGGCCTCCTCCGGAGGCGGACAGCTGGTGCAACCGGCAGTCACGGTCAGCGCTCCGACGACGACTCCACCCCTGAAGATGCTCCGCCGATCGATCTGCATGGAACCTCCTGGCCCAGCCGCAGTCCCCGTCGATCGCCGCCCCTACGCGGCCGGTCGAAAGGAGTGTACAGGCACGTCCCCAGCAGCAGGGCCAGCGAGAGGAACCCGGCAGGAAAGCCGAGGCCTCCGGTGGCGACAGTGGCGGCCGCCAGGCAGAGCACGAGGGCCAGCAGGGCCTGACGCCTCGCCGTGTCCTGCCTGTCCTCCACCGCTGCGCTGGACTGGAAGACGGCGAGGTACAGCAGCCTCAGCATGAAGCCGACATAGCACGCGAGACCGATCATGCCTGTCTTGACCAGGTAGTTGATGTATCCGTTGTGCAGGAAAGCTGCCTCGGTTCGCACGAACTCGGACCTGGTTGACGCTGTGTCCAGCCCGAGCGGCACCGCCGTGCCCCACCCCAGACCGAACCACTGCTCGAACCACCCCGCGTCCGAGAAGAGGCGGACCCCACGTTCGGACTCGAAGGCCCGGTAGTTCTGGTCGATGTCCTGGGCGGACTGCTGCGACGTCGAGGCGACCTCGTTCCAGGAGTTGAACAGCTTCTCGACGAAGCCCTCGTAGGCGACCGTGTAGGCCGGTTCCGACACGAACCGCAGCGAGAAGAAGACGATGGTGAGCAGCGCGAGCCCGCCGCCCACCACCGTGACGGCCCGGACGAGGACGAGCCGTAGGGTGCCGGTCCCTGCGGCGACGCGGGTGGCCGCGAAGACCATGGCGACGATGAGGAGCTGCAGCAGCAGGATCCGCGACATGGCGAGCGTCATGGACAGAGCGCACAGGACGGCCGCCCCGATCGCCAGCCTCTGCCACCATCCTCTCCTCGGACGTCCCCGCACCAGCAGGTAGGTAGCGACGACGGCGACGAGCTGGACCTGCTCTCCCCTGCCCGCCTCCAGACGCAGGAGGTAGAGGTCCGACACGCCGGCGCTCACCTGACCGGTGAACAGCCACAGGTGGTGCACGGATCTCACGCCACCGAGGATCAGCAGGAGCCACCACAGCGCGCGCAGGGCACGACGCTCGCGCGTGAAGGAGTGGCCAGCAGCGATGAAGCCGAGGTAGGAGAGCACGATGGCGACGTCACGCACCAGGTCTGTCCGGTCACCTGCTCGTCCGTGGGCGGTGGCCACGACCGCGGCCATGCTCCCGATCGTCAGCATCGCCAGGAGCCACGCGAGGCCCACGGGCACCGGTGACGGACCCGGCCGGACCAGCCACACCACCAGCGCGCCGGATGCGGTCAGCACTGCCAGGAAGGAAGCAACCATCGGACCTGCGACGTTGCCCTCGCCGATGAGGATGGCCAGCCCCAGCAGCGCGGCGAGCCCGTACAGCTCCACGTGGACCGGGTGGGCTGCCGGAGGCCCGTCGCTGTCACCGAGACTCTGCCGGCTGCCGCTGACCCCCGTCGTGACCATCACGGCTGCCCTTGCCTGCTGACGGTGATGGCGCTCATGAGACGCTCGTGGATGGCTTGGTGACCAGCATCGTTGGGGTGGAAGTCGTCGGAGGTCCCCTCGAAGGTGTCCACGCCCTCAGGTCCTCGGTAGGACGGCTCCGCCTGCAGGTCAGACAGCTGCCGGTAGACGCCGTCGTACTCCTCGCACAGCTGCCGGATGACGAGGTCGAAGTTGGCGCCCTGAGCCGGCGGACGCCAGGTGCCCAGGCACACCAGAGCGGCCTCGGGCGCGGCCTCCCGCACCCGCTCCAGCAGCGTCTCGTACTGCACCGCGAAGGTTTGGTAGTCCACCTGCGTGACGTCGTTGGTGCCCAGCTCGACGACGTAGAGGTGCTGGTCCTGGGGCAGCTGCTCGTTGAGCTCCAGCTTGCTCTGCACCGTCCCGCCCACGATGGCCGTGCCCTGCTCCTCGGAGGGACCACCCGCCGCCACGGCGGCCGTGGTCAACGCGCGGAAGGTGCGCTCCTCCGTGCTCGCGAAGAGACCGGCTGCCAGGGAGTCCCCCACATAGGTGACCTGCGCCACCTCGTCCTCGCCGAGTTGAACTCGAACGGTGCTCGCGGACGTGCGCGTATCGGCCTGCGGCCTCGAGGCGACGAGAACGCCGACCGACACCGCCAGCAACAAGGCGGCGAAGCCGGCGAGAGCCGTTGCAGCGGCGGTGCTGCGCAGCCGCCTTCGCCACATCAGGCGCCATCCCGTGTCTTCAGCACCCGGGCCGGGACGCCGCCGATGACCGACCGCGGGGGGAACTCGCCGCGGACGACGCTGCCGGCGGCGATGATGCACCCGTCACCCACCCGGGAGCCCGCCAGCAGGGTGACCCGTGCACCGATCCAGACGTCGTCACCCACGACGACCTCCGCCTCTCTGGTGCCCTGCAGCCGGATCGGGGTGTGCAGGTCGTCGGTGAGGTGCTCCTGCGAGTGACAGGTCAGGTAAGGCCCTGCGATCACGTTCGTGCCGAACGTCACGCCACCGCTGCAGCCGAGGTGGGCGTAGTCGCCGATGCCGGTGAAGTCCCCGAGCGTGAGGCCCACGCCCTGTTTCCCCAGCTGGCTGGTCGTCGTGACGATGACGCGCCGACCCAGCTTGGCCCCTCGGCCCAGGCGGACGCCCCGGCGCCCGCTGGCGTCGACCAGGCTCCCCTCCCCGATCGCCGCGAAGGGCCCGACGACCAGCCGCTCGGCACAGCGCACCCGTACGCCGGCCCCGCGGAAGCTGAGCCGCCGCCACGTCGCCAGGCCTCGGGCCGCCTGCACCCCGCGACGCACGCACTCGCCGACGACGAACGTGCGGGGCAGAGCAGGGTCCACCTCGTACTCGCGCCCCGCCGCCCGGACGACTCGCTGGATGGTGCCGCGCACGTTGCCCTCCTCAGCTCAACCCTGGAACGTGGGGACGTGGGGTCCACAGTAGAGCCGCTGAATGGCACACCACCACGAGCGCCCATGCCGAGGCCGACGCCAGTCCGGCGCCAACCGCGCCAAGGCCTGGGATCAGCACCAGGGACAGCACGAGCAGCAGCCCGGCCCCGAGCAGGGTGTTCACCGCAGCCACTCCTTGCCGGCCCCGGAGAGTGAGCTGTCCGCCGACCACCGCGGATGCGCAGGCCAGCGCCGCCGCCGCGCCGCAGGCCAGCACGACGTCCGCCGGGAAGGTGAACGCGGGCCAGATCGACTGCCCGAACAGGTAGAGGCCGAGGCCGACACCGAGACTGCCCCCCACGCCCATCAGCGCACCCATCATCATGAGGCGTCGCTCCCGACGCACGAGACCCGCGTTGTGTGCCGCCTGGATCAGGGAGATCACCGGAAGGTAGAGGTAGGTGATGCCCGTCAGGGGACGGACGACAGCCTGGTACTGCCCCGCGTCGGCCAGGCCGGCCACAGCCGACAGCGCATAGGTGTCGGTCCACATCATCAGGAAGGCGCTGACCGACAGGGCCAGACCGGGAAGGATCAGGTGCGCCTGGGACAGCAGCAAGCGTCCGGCCCCGAGGCGGGGTAGTGCCGGCCGGTAGAAGAGCAGTGCGTTGGCCAGAGCACCGAGGACCGTGGACAACGCCGTCCCGCCGAAGCTGCCGACGACGGAGCCGACCTTGGGGGCGTTCTGCCACACGAGGTTGTGCCGGGTCGCCGCCCGTTCGTCACCCAGCTGGACGGCACCGGAGGAGTGCACCTTGTCGGGCGTCAGGAACCAGGCCGTCGCGCAGGCGCACGCCGCGAGGTAGCCGAAGCCCACCCCTGCGACGCCCAGCCCCAGCCCCACCACGACACCGGCCAGGCACACGACAGTGCTCAGCAGCAGAGCGGACTCACGCAGCCGGACCCGCTCCTCACGGGGAAGGCTCACCCGCAACGAGGCGTTGTGGGCCCCGAGGTCCCCGAACTGCTGAGCTCCCTGGATGACTGAGAGCGCCAGCGCCGCCAGCGCGAACTGGGCGGGACCGAGGTTGCGCGGGAGGAAGTAGAACTGGGCCACCGCGAGCCCCGCGGTCACCGCGACGAAGCCGAGGTACAACAGGGGAGACAGCATCCGGGGCGGCACAGGTCCCGGTGTCGCCTCCTGTGCGCGGTCGGAGTACCACCAGGTGCGGCCGTGCACGCGCTGAGGTGCCCCCATCGGCTGCCTCACCACACAGCCGCGGCGTTCTGGAGCATCTTCCTGGCCATCCGGTCGTCGCGGTCGCGCACCATCCGGAGCACCGCCCGTCCGGCCAGCCCTCCGGAGAAGATGGCTCGCCAGGCCAGCCGCGCGACGACGTTCGGCTCGAACTGGTTCAGGTAGTAGTCGTAGGTGTTCCGGGCCCACATGCCGGTGATGTCCGGCGGCTCGCCGTGTCCTGCCCCTTCCTCGGTGTAGGCCACCTCGTAGGCGTTCGCCTGCGTCAGCAGGTCGTCGACGTCATCAACGGTGGAGGCACCCACCGCGTGGTAGGCCTTCGCCGACGCGAGCACCCTGACCTTCAGTCCCGCGTCCAGGACGCGCTGGCAGTACTCCACGTCCTCGCCGTACATGAACCACCGCTCCGACAGCAGTCCCACCGCGTCGAGTGTGGCCCGGGGGATGAGTAGGCACGCCCCCGAGGTCCATTCCACGTCCTGGTCCTCGTCGCCGTGACTGGCGAGGAAGAGATGACGCCCGCGGAGGAACCTCACCCTGGGAAAGACCTTGCTCAGACCGGAGTAGTGGGTGAACAAGGGCCACAGCCGTGGCTGACGACCGGCGGACATCACCTGAATGTCCCCGTCCCCGCTGACGACCGGCGAGACCACACCGACCGTGGGGTCGTCGTGCGCGGCGCGTCGCAGACGAGCCAGGTCCTCCAGCTCGAGCCGGGCGTCGGGGTTGAGCAGCAGCACCGCCTGCCCCGCGGAGCGCCGGATGAGATGGTTGGCGCCGACCGCGAAGCCTGGGTCGTCCGGGCTCAGGTGCAGCTCGTCGATCAGTCCTCGCTCCTTGAGCGCGACCAGCAGCCGTGGCGTGACCCCGTCGTCAGAGCCGTTGTCCCAGACCTTCACCGTGACGTCGGCGCCGCGGCCCTCGAACGGCAGCAGGCACTCGCGCATGAGTCGACCCGAGTTGTAGGTCACCAGGCAGATGGCGATCGGCTCCAGGTCGTGGTCGGGCTGCATCATGACTCCTCAGGACGATGGGGGGACGCGACGCCTTCGAGGGCCTCGACGATCTGGGTGCGGTACAGCTGGAGCGTGAACCGTCGTCGCACGGACTCGCGCCCGGCCTGGCTGATCCGGCTCGCGTCCCGGACGTTCCGCGCCGCCCAGAGGCAGTGCTTCGCGAGGGCGCCGGCGTCCTCGCTGGGGAAGGTCAGCCCGGTGTGCCCGTCCGTGACGATCTCGGTCAGGCCCTGCACCTCGGAGACGATGGTCAGCACCCCCGCGGCCATGGACTCGGCGGCCACCGTGCCGAACGGCTCGATCCTTGACGGGACGACCGCGATGTCAGCCGCACCGAGCTCGGGCAGGATGTCGTCCAGGAAGCCGACGAGCTCGACCCTGTCGGCGACTCCCAGCGACCGCGCAAGGTCCCTCAGCTCCTCCTCGTACCACTCGTACCCCGGGAAGACGTCGCCGACCAGCCGTAGCCTCGCATCGAGCCCCGCAGTGACCATCTCGCCGAGGGCTCGCACGACGACGTCCTGGCCCTTCCGAGGGCTCAGCCGCCCCACGACCACGATGGTGAGGACACCACTCGGGGCGGAGCGGGCCTGTGGCTGCTCCTCGAGTGCGTACCGGCTCCAGTCCTTGCCGTTGTAGATGACCCTGACCCGTCGGGACGGTGCCGGCACGGCCCGTCGGACCTCCTGCTGCGTCGAGCGGGAGTTGCAGATGACCAGGTCGCTCAGCAGCAGAGGCAGCATGAGCGCCGTGCCGACTGCCCGGGGCAGCTGTGGCTCCGCCTCCCGCACGTGCGTGATCGAAGGCAGCCGTCGCAGCCGGGAGAGCACCAGCCACCAGGGCTGGGTGACCGTGTTGACGTAGACCACGTCAGGTTGGACGTCCCGCATGACCCCCCACATCCCCGGCGCCGTCCGCACCAGCTCGCCGAGCAGAGTGATGAAACCGCGCGGACGCAGGTTGGCCTTGCGTAGCACTGGCACGGCAAGCTCACGGACCTGCGCCCCCGTCTGTCGCATCCTAGCTGTGAGGGGCCCCTCCGAGGGAAGCACGACGCAGACCTCATGCCCTCGGTCCACCAGGGCGCCCGCCGCTTCGGCGGCCATCCGGTCACTGCCGTACAGGTCCGCCGAGGAATGCGTCAGGAGCACCTTCATGGCGGAAGTGTAGGAGGTTCGCTCCTGCCGCCCACGGTCGCTCGGGCCCGGACGACGACCTCGCACAGGGTGCGGTAGGTTGTGGGGAATCCCGCGGCCCCGGCTCGAGGGACCCGGACGGTAGAGCAGGAGCGCTGGCCACGACAGCAGGGAATCAGGATAGTTCCGTGAGGGCGTCAGCCGGCTGACGCTAGCAGGTGAGAGATGTGACTGCTTCAACGGGTAGCCTGCGAAACCTGCTGGACCGGCTCGCCGGCTCTGGCACGCGCCCGCCCGTCGAGGAGCTGTCGGCGGTCCGGATCGCGGCCACCCTCCGCGCAGGACGGGCGCTGGCCGCCGTCGCGGCCGGCCTGCTCCTGGTCGTCCACTTCACCAACGCCTTCGTCCTCGGTCACGAGTTCACCGATCTGGACGCCAACGCCGAGGGGACCGCCCTGACCTGGGCCAGCGCCGTGGCCACCGCGGCAGTGGCGGTCGCGGCCGTCGTCGCCGCGGTCATGACCGGTCCGCGCGTCCCGTACGTCGTCCTCGCCTGCGCCGCCGCGTTCCTCTCGCTGGACGACATGACCGAGCTGCACGAACGGATCAGCGCCAAGATGGTCACCGTGGCCGAGGTCTCTCCCACGTGGGACAGCGTCATCTGGCCGCTCGTCTACCTCCCGTTGCTCGTCCTGACAGCGGTCCTCATCCTCCGGCTGACCCGGGTGGGCACCCCGACGGCCTTCCGGCACGTCGTCGCGGGACTCTGTCTGCTGGTGGCCGCCATCGCGCTCGAGGTCCTGACGGCCCCCTGGTCCACGGGGACCAACCTCGTGCACACGGTGCAGGGCGGGGTGGAGGAGGCGCTGGAGCTCGCCGGCTGGGTCCTGATCGCCAGTGGTGTGCTCGCGACCATGCTCACCAACGTGGTACGACAGGCGACCGCTGCGAGAGCTCCCTGACGCGCCGCGGTCACCTTCCGGCGCAGCGACCTCCCGGACCCACCCTCAGCCGGCGGAGGCCGTCACCGACCGCTGGTCGCGCACCCACAGCCCGACCAGCCCGCGCAGGTGGGCGATGAACCGCTCGTGCTCGTGCGCCGGGTAGGTGCTGATCACGGTGTCGATGAGCAGGTCGTCGAAGGTGTGCGAGTCCACCCACTCCAGCACCGCCTCGGGCAGGTGCGCCAGGTGCCGGTCGCAGAACTCCCAGTAGCGGTCGGTCTGGAAGTGCGCGTCGGCCAGCTCGCGGTAACCGCGCATCTTCTCCTCGTAGCTGAGGTCCTCCCGGTCGGCGATGGCGAAGTAGCGTCGCGTCTCCAGGTCGACCGAGGCCTCCCGGCCGGTCGCGAGCGCGAACACCGACCAGCGCACCAGCGCGGTGATCGCCCACGGGAAGTAGTAGTGCAGCGAGGTCAGCGCCACGTCCGGGCACGCGTTCGCGTAGTCGATCGGGTGCACGTCGTCACCGGTGACCAGCATCTCGGCGGAGTTGAACTCCCAGCCGAAGAAGGCGTTGACCACCTTGCTGACGGTCTCGGCCTCCCACCCGGCCTGCTCGCTGAGGAACTCGTAGGAGACGGCGTACCGGTCGTGCATCGGCTTCTCGGGCCGGAAGTCCATGACCATCGTCTCCGGGCCGATCGACAGCGCCCGGGCGAAGTGCTCGTAGTCGATGGTGGCCTGCAGGTGCATGAGCATCTCACCGGAGGCGTCGTAGGAGCGGTGCAGCGCCTCCCGGTTGTCGATGCGGGAGACGCCCCGCCAGCCCCCGCCGTCGAAGGGCTTCATGTACATCGGGTACCCGAGGTCGTCGGCGATCTCGTCGAGGTCGAACGGGTCGTTGTAGCGCGCGGAGGTGTAGGCCCAGCGCACGTTGTCCACCGGGTTCTTGTAGGGCACCAGCACCGTGCGCGGGATCTTCATGCCCAGCCGGAGCATCGCGCAGTAGGCGCTGTGCTTCTCCATCGACTGGAACGTGAACGGGCTGTTCAGCAGGTAGGTGTCGTTCATCAGGGCGGCCTTCTTCAGCCACTCCCGCGGGTGGTAGTACCAGTGCGCCAGCCGGTCGATGACCAGGTCCGAGCGCACCGGGTCGCTCAGGTCGAAGGGGGTGATCCGCAGCCGCTGGCAGCTGACCTCGAACCGGCCGCCCTCCAGCGACAGCGGCCCGACCAGGCCCAGCACGTGCTCGAAGGCGCGCGGCCAGTCCTCCTCGGCACCGAGCAGCAGACCGATCAGCGACGTACGCGAGCCAGCCATGGCCAGACGCTACCGTTCCCACGGCCAGGGCGGCACCCCTCGCCCGGGGTCCGGGCCAGCAGCGCCCGGGCACCGACCAGCGACACGTGCGGCCCCGGCGCGGGCGTCACCCCTCCGCCAGCCACCGCCGGACCCGGGCGCCGTCCTCGTCCAGCGCCGGCGGCGCGGTGTGCCTGGTGAAGGTGGTCTCCACCTCGCCGGTCCCGTCGCCACCGGGGCGGAAGAACCGCAGCGGCGGCCCGGGCAGGCTGACCCGGCCGTAGCCGGGGTGCTCGACGTCGACGAGCAGCCCCTGGGAGCGGGTCTGCTCCCACTCGTAGACCTGCCGCAGGTCACGCACCCGGCCACCGGGGACGCCGGCCTCGGCGAGCCGCGCCAGCACCTGCTCCATGGTGCTGCTCGCGAATGCGCCCTCGAGCAGCTCGATGAGCTGCGGGCGGTTGGCGACCCGCTCGGCGTTGCTGGCCATCCCCTCGGCCGCCGGGTCCAGCCCGAACGCCGCGCAGAACCGCCGCCACAGCGACTCGTTGCCGCAGGCCACCTGCACCGCACCGTCGGCGCAGCCGAACAGCCCGTAGGGCGCCAGCGACGGGTGGTGGTTGCCCTGAGCGGCGGGCAGCTGCCCGGCCACGGTCCACCGGGTGCCCTGGAAGGCGTGCACCCCCACGATCGCGGCCAGCAGGCTGGTCCGCACCACCTGGCCGCGGCCGGTGCGCTCCCGCTCCAGCAGCGCGGCCAGCACCCCGTAGGCGCCGTACATCCCCGCCAGCAGGTCCCCGATCGGCACACCGACCCGCTGCGGGTCCTCGGGGCCGGAGCCGGTCAGCGACATCAGGCCGCCCTCACCCTGGGCGATCTGGTCGTAGCCGGGTCGACCGCCCTCCGGCCCGTCGTGGCCGAACCCGCTGATCGAGAGCACGACCAGCTGCGGGTTGAGCTCCTCCAGCCGGGAGGTCGACAGCCCCAGCCGGTCGAGCACCCCCGGCCGGAAGTTCTCGACCAGCACGTCGGCCCGGGCCACCAGCGCCTCCAGCACCCGCAGGTCAGCGGCGTCCTTGAGGTCGAGGGCGACCGACTGCTTGTTGCGGTTGCACGACAGGAAGTAGGTCGCCACCCGCTCGGGCCCGGCCGCCCCGTCGGCCTCGGCGCCGGGTCCTCCGACACCCTGTGGCTCCACGTACGGCGGCCCCCAGCCGCGGGTCTCGTCCCCGCCCTGCGGGTTCTCGATCTTGATCACCCGCGCTCCCAGGTCGCCCAGCATCATCCCCGCGTGCGGGCCGGCCAGCGCCCGCGACAGGTCCACCACCAGGTAGCCGCTCAGCGGGCCGGGCGGCTGGTCGGGCGGGGACTGCTGCGGCTGCGGCTCCATGGTCATCCTCTCCTCGGGCTCAGTGGCCTAGCCAATAGGCAACTGGGGCAGGTGTCAATAGACTGGGACCCATGAGCAGCGCTGCCGGGCCCGCCCCCGTCGGCCGGGTGACCCGCACCCGGCTGTACGAGCAGATCGTCCAGCAGCTGGTCCAGCACATCCGCGCCGCCGGGCTCGGGCCCGGCGACCGGCTGCCCCCGGAGCGCGAGCTGGCCGCCTCGCTGGGCGTGAGCCGGGCGACGCTGGCGCAGGCCCTCGTCGCCCTGGAGGTGCTCGGCACCATCTCGGTCCGGCACGGGGAGGGCGCGGTCATCGTCACCAGGGTCACCAGCCCCGACGACGACGCGCTGGTGCGCGCGGTCCGCGAGCACCGCAGCACGATGCCGGACATCATCGACGCCCGCTCCGCCCTGGAGACCAGGATCGCGGCGCTGGCCGCCGAGCGGCGCACCGAGGAGGACCTGCGCCGGATCGACGACGCGCTGACGCTGATGGCCGCCCAGGTCCAGGAGGGCGAGCGCGGCCTGGAGGGCGACCAGGCCTTCCACGAGGCGGTCACCGAGGCGGCCCGCTCCGGCGTGCTGGCCCGGCTGATGCGCGAGATCGCCGCGCTGATCCGGGAGACCCGGATCGAGTCGCTGTCCACGCCGGGCCGCCCGCAGGACTCGCTGGCCTCGCACCGGGAGATCGCCGAGGCCATCCGTGCCCAGGACCCGCGTGCCGCGGCGCGGGCGATGGAGGACCACATCACCCTGGTCTCCGACGTCGCGCTGCTGCGCGACCACCCGGACCCGGGCTGACCCGGGCCGACCGAGCGGACGCCCGACCCGAGGAGGACGAGCCCGTGCCGCACCCGCACCTGACCGACACCCTCGCGCAGGTCACCGCCGAGACCGAGGCGCTGGTGGCCGACGCGAAGCGTCTCACCCCCGCGGACCTCGCCGTCCCCAGCCGGTGCGCTCGCTGGAGCCGGGCGCACGTGCTGGCGCACCTGGCCCGCAACGCCGACTCGCTGGTCAACCTGGCCACCTGGGCCCGCACCGGGGTGGAGACACCGGCCTACCGCTCCCCCGAGGCGCGCGAGCGCGACATCGAGGAGGGGGCCACCCGCAGCCGCTCCGAGCTGCTGGCGGACGTCGTGGAGAGCGCCGCGCGGCTGGACCGTGCCTTCGAGTCGCTGCACGGCCCCGCCGGTGACGCCGAGGTCACCACCCGCGCCGGCACCACGGTGCGCGGCACGCAGCTGCCGGCGATGCGGCTGCAGGAGCTGGTGCTGCACCACGTCGACCTGCGCACCGGTTACTCGCTGGCGGACGCCGACCCCGGCTGGGTCCGGCGCACCCTGACCCGCGGCCTCCGTCGGTGGGCCGCCCGGGACGACGCGCCCGACCTGGTGCTGCGCGCGCCGGATGAGCAGTGGGTGCTCGGCGCGGGCGGCCCGGTCGTCTCCGGGACCGAACCCGCACTGCTGCTCTGGCTGGCACGGGGCGACGCCGAGGGGTTGCAGGTGGCCGGTGGCGAGCCGCTACCGGCGCCACCGCCCTGGGGGTGAGCCCTCAGCCGAACAGGTCGCCCCGGTGGAACATCTCCGCGGTGACGCGGGCGCTCGGCTGACCCAGGTCGGGGTCGGCCCCGGCCTCCAGCAGCGCCGCCACGACCGTGTCCTCGGCCTTGAAGACCGCCCCGGCCAGCGGGGACTGGCCGCGGTCGTTGAGCCGGTTCGGGTCGGCGCCGCGCTGGGCCAGCGCACGGACCGTGCCGGCGTGGCCGTGGTAGGCGGCCAGCATCAGGACGGTGTTGCCGTTGGCGTCGGTGAGGTCGACGGGCACGCCCGCGTCGACGTAGGCGGCCAGCTCCTCGGTGCGGCCCTCGCGCGCCAGGTCCAGGCAGTCCTGGGCGAGCTGCACCACCCGGGGGTCGACCTGGTCGTTGCGCTGCGTGCCCTCGGTCATGGGCCCAGCGTATGGGGCCGGTACGGCCCGAGTCACGGCGTCAGCAGAACCGAGGCAGGTGGTGGGCGATCTGCTGCCGCCACCACGGCCAGTCGTGCGCCACGTCGTGGCCCCACACGTCCAGCTCGTGCGGGATCTGCTTCTCCGCCAGCAGCCGCGCCAGCGTGTGCGCCCCGGGGAGCGACCCGGTCGGGTGCACCTCGAACGCGCCCTGCCCCACGACGAGCACCACCTGCACGTGATGGCGCAGCCACTCCAGATGCTCGCCGCCCATGCCGGCGACGTAGGCGACCGGGTTGGCGAAGTAGGTCGCGTCGCCCAGCTCGCCCCAGCCGCGCCAGGTCGAGGGGTCGAAGTTGCCCGACAGCGAGATCGCGACCGGGAACAGGTCAGCGCGCTTCAGCGCGAAGTTGACCGCGTGGTAGCCGCCGAGCGAGCAGCCGGTCGTGATGATCCCCGGGTGGCCCGGGGAGTCACCGTCAATGAGCGGCACGACCTGGCGGACGACCCACTGCTCGTAGGCGACGTGCCGCCGCGCGCGCTCCTCGCTCGGCAGGCCGTAGTCGCTCCAGGACTGGTGGTCGAAGGAGTCGACGCAGTAGAGCTTGACCCGCCCGGCGTCGATGAGCGGTGCCAGCGCGTCGACCATGCCGTGCGACTCGTAGTCGCCGGCGTGCCCGGCCTCGGAGGGGAACGCCAGGACCGGGCGGCCGTAGTGGCCGTACCGGATCACCGTGCCGGGGCGGTCCAGCCCCTCCCCGGCGACCTCGACCTGCTCACGCTCCATCCGGTCAGCCTGCCACAGCACCCGCCGCGGGACTCACCGCAACGGCGTGCTCACCGTGCCGCTACCGATGGGGGGTATCAGTCGCGCATTCGTCGCTTGAGCGTGGCGATCACCGGCGGGGCGAACAGCAGGATCGCCGTGAGCACGATCAGCCCCGCACTGATGGGCCGGGTGAAGAACTGGCCCAGGTCCCAGTTGGTCTTGATGACGCTCTGGATGAAGTTGCGCTCCACGATCGGGCCCAGCACGATCCCCAGCACCACCGGCGCCAGCGGGATCTTGGCCCGTTCCAGCAGGAACCCGAGCACGCCCATCAGCAGCATGATCGTGATCTCGAGGTAGCCGTTGTTGATGGCGAACGAGCCCACGATCGAGATCGCCACGATGATCGCCAGCAGCGTGGCCCGCGGGACCTGCAGCACGAGCGAGCTGGCCCGGATGAGCAGGAAGCCCAGCGGCAGCAGCAGCAGGTTCGCCACGATGAACACGATGTAGATGGCGTAGAGCATGTCGGTGTTCATCGTGAACAGCTGGGGCCCGGGCGTGACGCCCTTGACCAGCAGCACCCCGATGAGGATGGCGGTGATGGTGTCGCCCGGGATGCCGAAGGCCAGCGTCGGGATGAACGCGGAGCCGAGTCCGGCGTTGTTGGCCGCCGCCGCCCCGGCGATGGGCTCCGGGTGGCCCTTGCCGCGGCCGAACAGGTGAGCGTTGCGCGAGGTGTTCTTGGTCACCGCGTAGGAGACCCACGCGGCGATGTCCGCGCCGGCACCCGGCAGTGAGCCGACCGCACCGCCGATCACGCTGCCCGAGCCGACCCGGTGCTTGTAGCGCCACACCGTCCGCAGCGACTCCCGGATCGAGCCTCGGCTGCTCACCTTCGGGACCGGCCCCAGGTGGATCGGTGAGGTGGCGTTGCGCAGCACCTCCGAGACACCGAACAGGCCGATCATCGCGGGGATGAAGTCCACGCCCCGGTAGAGCTCCGACTCCCCGAACGTGAACCGGGGATAGCCGATCGAGACGTCCAGCCCGATGGTGGAGATCAGCAGACCGAGCATCAGCGCGATGCCGCCCTTGATCTGCGAGCCGCGCGAGATGATCACCGCCGCGGTGAGGCCGAGGACGGCCACCCAGAAGTACTCGTAGGAGGTGAACCGGAGCGCGAACTCCCCGAGGACCGGCGCCACGAAGATCAGCACGACCGACCCGAACAGGCCGCCCAGGACCGAGGCGACGAGGGAGACGCCGAGCGCGACCGGGCCCTTGCCGTCCTGCGTCATCCGGAAGGCGTCCTCGGTGTAGGCCGCGCTGGAGGGGGTCCCAGGGATGCGCAGCAACGCGCCGGGCACGTCGCCGGCGAAGATCGCCATCGCCGACATCGTGATGATGGAGGCGATCGCCGGCACCGGGTCGAGGAAGAAGGTGAACGGGATCAGCAGCGCAGCCGCGAGCGTGGCGGTCATGCCGGGCAGCGCACCGATGAACAGCCCGAAGATCCCGGCGAGCACGACGACGAGCAGCGTCGTCGGGTCGAGCACCAGCTCCAGGCCGGCCTGGATGTCGGCGGCCACGGGTCAGCCCACCAGCCCGTCCGGAAGCTGCACCAGCAGTCCTTCCTCGAAGACCAGCAGCAGCGCGAACGCCACCGCCACCGCGGTGATCAGGGCGACCCACCAGCGGGCCCCGAGCGTGATCATCACGGCGAGGACGACCAGGGTGATGGTGACGAGGAAGCCGAGCGTCTCGGCCGCCACGATGTAGAAGGCGATACCGGCCAGCACGACGCCGCCGTTGAGCCAGCGGCGCCCGGTCGACACGGTGGGGCCGGCGACGGCCGGGGCCTCCTCCTCGACGTCCACGCGGCGCCCGCGCAGCGCGCCGACCACCAGCACCAGCCCGAACAGGACCAGGAAGACACCGATGATGCCGGGGAACAGCCCGGGGCCCGGCATGCCCTGGGCGATCCTGGGCATCCCGACGGCTGCGGGCAGGACCGCGACCCCCAGCACGGCCGAGGCCGCTCCCGCGATCAGGTCGGTACGGTTGACCCGTCGCGGGGAGCGGCTCGGACCGGCATCGGGAGTCCCGGTGCTGGAGGCCTCCGGCGTCACTGCGCCAGGCCCGCTCGCTCCATGATCTCGCCCTTGGCCGCGTCGTCCTCGGCCATGAACTGGGCGAACTCCTCGGCGTTGCGCCACTGCACGCCCAGCCGGCTGTCCGCCATGAAGCTGGCGTACTCCTCGCCCTGCACGATGCCCTCCAGGTGGCACTCCACCTCGGCCACGATGTTCTCGTCCAGGCCTGCCGGGCCGGCGACGCCGCGCCAGGCCCCCATCTCGAACTCGATGCCGGTCTCCTCCGCCAGCGGGGGCACGTCGGGGAAGTTCGGGTCGCCCTCGGCGGCCATCGCCGCGAGCGCCTTGACCCGGCCGGCCTCGAGCATCGTGTAGTTCTCGCCCAGCGAGGACGGCGACAGGTCGATGCCGCCGGCCACCAGCTCCTGCAGCGCCGGTGCGGCGCCATCGGAGGGCACGAAGGTCACCGCGTCCGGCTCCAGGCCGGCCTCGAGCAGCATGCCGATGAGGGCGACGTGCCAGATGCCGCCCTGCCCGGTGCCCGAGGCGGTCAGCGTCCCGGGGTTGGCCTCGATGTGGTCCAGCAGCGCCTGCGCGTCGTCCCACGGCGCGTCCGCGGCCACGGTCAGCCCGGCCGGGTCGAAGTTGACCTGGGCGATCGGGCTGAGGTCCTCGTGGGTGAGGTCGGTCAGTCCCTGGTGGTGCATCATCCCGATCTCCACGGTGATCAGGCCCAGCGTCTGCCCGTCGGGCTCGGCATCGGCGATCGCCTGGTGCCCGACCACGCCGCTACCACCGGTGCGGTTGACGACGTTGACCTGGGTGTCGAGCGCGGTGGACAGCTGCTCGCCGACCAGGCGGGCGACGCTGTCGGTGCCGCCGCCGGCGGCCCACGGCACGATCATCTCGATCGGCCCGCTCGGGTAGTCCGCAGCGAGGTCGCAGTCCCCGCCCGAGCCAGCGCCCGCGGTGCCCCCGTCCCCGTCGCTGGACCCCTCGCCGTCACCGTCCTCACCGCCGCAGGCGGCCAGCACCAGGCCGGCGACCCCGACGGCCGCTACGGTGCGCGCCCACGGTCGGGAGCGGGTGCCGCTGCCGTTTCCTGCCAGTGCCGTGCTGCGCGCCATGTCCATCACTCCCACGTCGTCGTGTGCCGTCCGCGAGCAGCGGAACGGCGGGTGCTGCACCCAGAGGAGCACGCCCGATCCGCCAAAGCAATCATCGGACGTCCGCGTACGTCGACTACCCTCTATCCGTAAGTCGGATAGTTACTGTTCCGTTACCCGGGACCGAAGGGCGCCCCCGCGTGAGCCGGATCGAGAACCTGGAGTGGCTGACCACGTTCGTGGCGGTCGCCGACCACGGGACCTTCAGTCGGGCCGCCCGCGCGGTGCACCGCTCGCAGTCCCGCGTCAGCGCCCACATCGCCGCCCTCGAGGCAGCCCTCGGGCGGCCGCTCTTCGACCGCCGGCACCGCCCGGTGGAGCTGACCGACGCCGGGGAGGCGTTCCTGCCCTACGCCCGGGACGTGCTGGCCCGGCTGGAGGAGGGCACCGCCCGCGTCGACGCGCTGACCGGAGTGCTGCGCGGCAGCATCGTGGTCGGGGCCCACCCCAGCATCAGCGCGGGCTTCCTGCCCGAGGTGCTGCGCGACTTCTGCCAGCGGCACCCGCAGGTCTCGGTCGAGATCACCGAGGGGACGACGGCGGGCATGGCCGATGCGCTGCTCTCCGGCCGAGTGCATCTGGCGCTGCGCTCGACCACGGCCGGGGTGCCCCCGCCGGGCCTGCACTGGCGCCCGCTGTGGACCGAGCCCTACGTCGCCGTCCTGCCCGCCGACCACCCCCTGGCCGCCCTGGACCACCTCGGCCCCCACGACCTGCTGGACGACCCGTTCATCGCCATCGGGCAGCCCGGAGCCGACATCGACCCCGACACCCGAGCGGTCTTCGACCGGTGGGGGGTGGCTCCCGAGGTGTCGTGGCGGACCGAGCAGCCGCAGACGCTCGCCAACCTGGTCAAGGCCGGGATGGGCATCGGGCTGTCCAACGCGCTGGCGATGCGCACGGCGGAGACCACGGGGCTGTCGATCGTCCCCGTCGGCCCGATCGACCAGGGCCGCACCGTCGGGCTGTGGGTGGACCCGGCGCGGTACGCCTCCGCCGCCACCCGCGCCCTCCACCGGACCATCCTGACCGCACCGCGACCGTCCGGAACCGCCCCGCCACCGTCCCCCTCGGCCACCGACGGATGAGGGGACACATCGGACGTCTCTCCCGCGACCGCTATCGTGCCGGACATGACGTCGTCGTCGCAGCCCCTCGTGCTCGTCCCCTCGCCCGCCAACGACCTGCTCCTTGAGGCCTGCGCCCAGGCCGGGCTGAACCTGCTGCGGCTGGACCAGGTGCAGGACCCGGACGCGGAGCTGGAGCGCCGCCGCGAGGAGATCGTGGCCATCGCCAACCCTGGTGAGGGACCGTGCGGTGCCGACCTCATCAACGCGCTGCCGCGGCTGGAGGTGATCTCCCACTTCGGCGTCGGCTACGACACCGTCGACGTGGAGGCGGCCGCCGCGCGCGGGGTGGTGGTGACCAACGTCTCCGGCTCCAACGACGAGGAGGTCGCCGACACCGCCCTCGGGCTGCTGCTGATGACGGTCCGTGAGCTGGGCCGGGCGGAGCAGTACCTGCGCGCGGGCAGCTGGGAGGGCGGGCAGAGCTACCCCCTCACCGAGCTCAGCCTCACCGGCGGCACGCTCGGCCTGCTGGGCATCGGCGCCATCGGCCAGGCGGTGGCCCGGCGCGCGGTGGCCTGCGGCATGGAGGTCGTCTACCACGCCCGCAACCCCCGGGACCTGCCCTATCGCTACTACCCGGACCTGCGGGAGATGGCCGAGGCCAGCGACGTGCTGGTCGTCGCCGCGCCCGGCGGACCCGCCACCCGGCATCTGGTGGACGCCGAGGTGCTGCGGGCGCTCGGCCCGCGGGGCGTGCTCGTCAACGTCGCCCGCGGCTCCCTCGTCGACGAGCAGGCGCTCATCGCGGCGCTGCGCGACGGCACGCTGGGGCGGGCCGGGCTGGACGTCTTCGATGACGAGCCGCACGTGCCGGCCGAGCTGCTCGCGCTCCCGAACGCCGTCTTGCTGCCCCACGTCGGCTCGGCCAGCTGGCCCACCCGCCGTCGGATGGCCCGACTCGCGGCGGACAACCTCAGCCAGTGGTTCACCGACCGCACCGTGCTGACCCCCGTCGCCGAGACCCGCCACCTGGTCGGGCAGGGCTGAGCCGTGACCACCGACGCCCCACCCCGCGAAGGGACCACGATGCGCGCACTCGTTCTGGAGGACTTCGGCCGGCTGGCCGTCCACGAGGTGGCCGCGGCGGCCGAGCCCGGCCCGGACGAGGTCCGGGTGCGCATCTCCTACACCGGCATCTGCGGGTCGGACCTGCACGGCTACACCGGCGAGAACGGCCGGCGCGTGCCCGGGCAGGTGATGGGCCACGAGACGGTCGGCCGCATCGAGAGCCTCGGCGAGCTGGCTGCTGGGCGGGGCCTCCAGGCCGGCCAGGTCGTCACCTTCAACCCGCTGCTGTCCTGCGGTCGGTGCGCCGCCTGCGAGCAGGCGCTGGAGCAGCACTGCCCCAACAAGCGCGTCGTCGGCGTCACCCCGGAGCTGGTCGCCGCCTTCGCCGAGCAGGTCACCGTGCCCGCTGGCAACGTCATCCCGCTGGCCGCGCCCGGCCAGGACGACGCGGCCGCCTCCCGGACCGAGCCGCACGGCGCGCTCGTGGAGCCGCTGGCCGTCTCGCTGCACGCGGCCCGCCGCGCCGGGATCGTCCCGGGGCAGACCGTCCTGGTCACCGGCGGCGGCCCGATCGGGCAGTCGGCCGTGCTGGCCGCGCTGCGGCTGGGCGCGAGCCGGGTGCTGGCCACCGACCTGTCGGCCCCACGTCGCGACCTCTGTGCCGCGCTCGGCGCCGAGGCGCTCGACCCCGCCGCCGGCCCGGTGCCTGAGCAGGTCCGGCAGGCCCTGGACGGCCCGGCCGACGTCGCGATCGACGCCGTCGGCGTCACCGCCAGCATCGCTGACGCGCTGCACGCCACCCGGCTCGGCGGCACCGTCTCCCTGGTCGGCATGGGAAGCCCCGACCTGCAGCTGCCGGCCTACCAGGTCAGCACCGCGGAGCGGACTCTCGTCGGCAGCTTCGCCTACGACGCGGCGACCTTCCGTGAGACGGTCGGCTGGGTCGCCGAGGGCGACCCACTGCTGGACACTCTCATCAGTCAGACGGTGCCCCTGACCGGAGCCGCCGAGGCGTTTGCCGCGCTGGCCCGCTCGGCCGACATCCCCGGCAAGGTGCTCGTCGACCTGCGCTGACGGTGAGCGGCCGGCCCCGGCCGCGACCCCAGTGCCCCATCTGTCAGACCCGACCGAAGACAACGAGAGGAAACACCGTGGAGCTGCTCCGCCTCGGCCCCGCCGGCCAGGAGGTCCCGGCCGTCCGCCATGAGGGCGCCGTCTACGACCTGCGCCCGTTGACCACTGACGTCGACGGCGCCTTCCTGGCCGCCGACGGCATCGCCCGCACCCGCCAGGCGCTCAGCGCCGGGGAGCTGCCCGCCCTTGAAGGGGCCGACGAGCTGCGCGTCGGTGCCCCGGTGGCCCGCCCGATGGCGGTGCTGTGCATCGGACAGAACTACGCCGCCCACGCCGCGGAGACGGGCGACCCCCCGCCGGCGCAGCCGATCCTGTTCTTCAAGCACCCCAACACCATCGTCGGGCCCTACGACGACGTGCGGATCCCCCCGGGCGCCGAGAAGGTCGACTGGGAGGTCGAGCTCGGGGTCGTGATCGGCACGCGGGCGCGTTACCTGTCCTCCCCCGACGAGGCGCTCGACCACGTCGCCGGTTACGTGGTCAGCAACGACGTCTCGGAGCGCGCCTTCCAGATGCAGCACTCCGGTGGGCAGTGGTCCAAGGGCAAGTGCGCCGAGACGTTCAACCCGCTCGGTCCGGCCCTGGTGCCGTCCGAGGAGGTCGGTGACCCGCAGCAGCTCCGGCTGTGGTCCACGGTCAACGGCGAGCCGCGGCAGGACTCCACGACCGCCGACATGGTGTTCTCGGTGGCCGAGCTGGTGCACCACCTGTCGCAGTACCTGGTCCTCGAGCCGGGCGACATCATCAACACCGGCACCCCGCAGGGGGTGGCCGCCTCCGGCAAGTTCCCGTTCCTGCGGGGCGGGGACGAGGTCGCCCTGGGCATCGACAAGCTGGGCGAGCAGCGCGCCCGGATGGTCTGACGATGGCGGCGGCCAGCGCCACCCCCGCCAGTGTGCTGCCCGAGGACGCCGGCCGTGCCCTGCTCGTGGGGCGGGTATGGGACCCCGAGACCGGTGGGCCCCGTCCGGTGCGGGTGGACGGCGACAGTGACACGGTGGTGGACCTGTTCCAGGTCGCGCCGACGGTCTCCCAGCTGCTGGAGCTGGCGGACCCCGCCGGCGCCGTCCGCGGCGCCGGCGGTGCGGGCACGGCCCGGTGGTCGCTGGCCGAGCTGCTCGCCGGGGACCCCGGCGACGAGTCGGTGCCCCACCTGTTGGCGCCGGTCGACCTGCAGGTGATCAAGGCCTGCGGGGTGACCTTCGTCGACAGCATGATCGAGCGGGTCATCGAGGAGCGCTCGCAGGGCGACCCGGCCCGGGCGGCCGAGGCCCGCGAGGCCCTGGCCAGCACCCTGCACACCTCGGTGGATGCGGTCGTGCCGGGCAGCGCGGAGGCGGACCGCGTCAAGCAGGTCTTCCTCGAGCAGGGCATGTGGTCGCAGTACCTCGAGGTCGGCCTGGGCCCGGACCCGGAGGTGTTCACCAAGGGTCCGGTGCTGTCGGCCGTCGGCGCGGGCGCCCGTATCGGCATCCCGTCGTTCTCGACCTGGAACAACCCGGAGCCCGAGCTGGTGCTCGTGGTCGACTCCGCGGGGCGGGTGCGCGGCGCCACTCTCGGCAACGACGTCAACCTGCGCGACGTCGAGGGCCGCAGCGCGCTGCTGCTGGGCATGGCCAAGGACAACAACGGCTCCACCGCGCTGGGGCCGTTCCTGCGGCTCTTCGACGACGAGTTCACCGCCGAGAGCGTCCGGCAGGAGCGGGTCGCGCTGCGGGTGGAGGGCGCCGAGGACGGCTTCCTGCTGGAGGGCGAGAACGACGTCTCCCGCCTCAGCCGCCCGTTCGAGGAGCTGGTGGGCGCCACCCACGGGGACCACCACCAGTACCCGGACGGTTTCGTCCTCTTCACCGGTACCCTGTTCGCCCCCACCCAGGACCGCGGCACGCCCGGCTCCGGCTTCACCCACCGGATCGGTGACACCGTCACCATCGCCAGCCCGCACCTGGGCGCACTGGTCAACGAGGTGGGCCGCACCGAGGAGCTGCCGCCGTGGCGGCACGGCATCGGTGCGCTGCTGGCCTACCTCGGCCGGCAGGGCGCCCTCGGCGGCTGAGGCCACCGCCGATGCCGGGGCCGGTCACGCACCTGGACACCGACGTCGCCGTCATCGGTGGCGGCCTCGGCGGGGTCGCGGCGGCGCTCGCCGCCGCGAGCCGCGGTCACCGGGTTGTCCTCTCCGAGGAGACCGACTGGGTCGGCGGGCAGCTGACCGCCCAGGGGGTGCCGCCGGACGAGCACCCGTGGATCGAGCAGTTCGGCTGCACCGCCCGCTACCGGCGGTTGCGCGACGAGATCCGGAGCTACTACCGGCGGTGGTACCCGCTCTCGGAGCGGGCCCGCCGCTCCCGCCACCTCAACCCCGGCCTCGGCACGGTCAGCGGGCTGTGCGTCGAGCCGCGGGTCGGCGTGGCCGTGCTGGAGGCCATGCTCGCCCCGCACCGGTCCTCCGGCCGGCTGCGGGTGCTGCTGGGCCACCGCCCCACCGCCGCGGCCACCGACGGTGACCGGGTCACCGGGGTGACCCTCGCCGGGCCGGACGGGGAGCGGGTGCACGTCGCGGGCCGCTACGTGCTGGACGCCACCGAGACCGGCGAGCTGCTGGAGCTGGCTGCCGTCGAGCACCGCACCGGCGCCGAGTCGCAGGCCCAGACCGGCGAGCCGAGCGCGCCGGCAGCGGCGCAGCCGCTGGCGATGCAGGCGGTCAGCTGGTGCTTCGCCCTGGAGCACCGCGCCGGGGAGGACCACACCACCCCCCGCCCGCAGGGGTACGCGCACTGGCGGGACCACTGCCCCCCGGGGTGGACCGGCGGGCCGCTGCTGTCGTTCACCGCGCCGGTCCCGCGCACCGGCGAGCCGCTGGCCCGCACCCTGGTGCCGAACCCGGACGAGCACGGCGGCGGGGTGGCCGACCACCGCACCGTCGGCGGGGACTTCGAGCTGTGGCGGTTCCGCCGCATCGCGGCACGTGCCAGCTTCGCGCCGGGTCACCTGGACAGCGACGTCACGCTGGTGAACTGGCCGATGATCGACTACCTGGCCGGGCCGGTCTACGGGGAGGGCCCTGCGGCGGCCGCCCGGCACCAGGCCGGCGCGCGGGAGCTGAGCCTGAGCTTCCTGCACTGGCTGCAGACCGAGGCGCCGCGCCCCGACGGTGGCACCGGCTGGCCGGGGCTGCGGCTGCGCCCCGACGTCATGGGCACGACCGACGGGTTGGCCAAGGCGGCCTACATCCGCGAGTCTCGCCGAGCCGTGACCGTGACGACGATCCGGGAGCAGGACGTCGCCCTCGCCCACCGCCCGGACGGACTGGGCCGCCCCTACCCCGACAGCGTGGGGGTCGGCTCCTACCGGATCGACCTGCACCCCACCACCGGCGGCCACCCGTACCTGGACGTGGCCTCCTGCCCGTTCCAGCTGCCGTTGCGCGCGCTGCTCCCGGTGCGGTCGACCAACCTGCTGCCGGCCGCCAAGAACATCGGCACCACCCACATCACCAACGGCTGCTACCGGCTGCACCCGGTGGAGTGGAACGTCGGCGAGGTCGCCGGTGAGCTGGCCGCGCACTGCCTCGAGCACGGGCTGGTGCCGCACGCGGTCGCTGACCGGCCGGAGCGGGTCGAGGCCTTCCAGCAGCAGCTGGTCGCGGCCGGGGTCGAATTGGCCTGGCCGCAGGTCCGCGGCTACTGAACTGACGCGGACCTGCGGCCGGGAAGGCGGGCCGCGGGCCGGTGCCGCTATCCCTTGACCGCGCCGGCGGTCAGGCCGGCCACGATCCGACGCTGGAAGATCAGCGCCATGATGATCATCGGGATCGTCACCACCACACAGGCGGCAGTGATAGTGCCGATGGGCCGCTGGAACTCCACCGCCCCGGTAAAGGCCGCGATCGCGACCGGCACCGTCTGGGCGACCTCCGCGTTGCGGGGGGCGAACGTGCTCGCCAGCAGGAACTCGTTCCACGCCTGGACGAAGATGATGATCGCCGCGGCGAACACCCCGGGCGCGGCCAGCGGGAAGATGATCCGCCAGAACGCCTGGAACGGGGTCGCCCCGTCCACCTTCGCCGACTCCTCCAGCTCCTTCGGGATCGCCGCGAAGAACGTGGTGAGGATGAAGATGGTCAGCGGCAGCGTGAACGAGGTGTAGGGGATGTAGAGCCCCTCCCAGGTGTTCAGCAGCCCGAGCGCGCGCCACGCCTCGTAGAGCGGCGGCACCAGCGCCACCGGCGGGAACAGCGAGACCGACAGCACCCCGCCCAGGAGCAACATCTTGCGCTTCAACGGCAGCCGCGCCAGGGCGTAGGCCGCCAGCGACCCGACGATGACACACAGGATCGTGGTCATGCCGGCGACCGCCAGCGAGTTGCGCAGGTTAAGATGGAAGTCCTGGTCGAACACCGCCACGTAGTTCTGGATGCCGAACGGGCCCTGGAACAGGTTGGGGCTGTTCAGCGCCCGGTCCCCGATCTTCAGGCTGGTCATGATCAGCCACAGGAAGGGGAACAGGCACCAGAACAGGATGAGACCGAGCATCACCGACTTGCCCCAGATCTGAGCCCGGGTGCGCCGCTCGACGGGGCCAGACTCCTTGGCCATCACTGCTCACCTCCCAGAACCAGCTCCTTGCCGAGCATTTTGACGAAGATCATGCCGACACCCAGCACGAGGATGAACGTGAGCGTGGACAGCGCCGCGCCGTACCCCGGGTCGGGGGTCTGCACGACGTACTGCTGCACCAGGATCGACAACGACTCGGTACCGAACGCGCCACCGGTCATCACCTGCGGCAGGTCGTAGACCCGCAGCGCCTCGACGGTGCGGAACAGCAGCGCGACCAGGATGGCTGGCTTGAGCAGCGGGAGCGTGACCAGCCAGAACCGCTGGAACATGCTGGCCCCGTCCACCCGGGCGCTCTCGTAGAGCTCACCCGGGATGGTCTGCAGGCCCGCCAGCAGCAGCAGCGCCACGAACGGCGAGGTCTTCCACACGTCGGCGAAGACCACCGCGAACGCAGCCCAGCCGCCCTGACCCAGCCAGTTGAAGTTGCCCAGGCCGAACACCGTGTTGATGAAGCCGGGTGTGACGTTGAACATGAAGAACCACATCTGCGCCGCGATGACCGTGGGGATCACCCACGGCACCAGGATCGCCGCCCGGGTGATCCCCCGGCCACGGAACGCCTGGTTCATCAGCAGCGCGAAGCCCAGGCCGATGACGAACTCGAAGGCCACCGACGTCACCGTGAAGACGAAGGTGAAGACCAGGGAGTCCCAGAACCGGCCGTCACCGAGCGCCTGGACGTAGTTGTCGAACCCCGCGAACCCCTGGTGGGTGCGGCGGGTGTAGTCCTGCATGCTGAGCACCGCGGCGTAGACCACTGGGAACAGCGCCACCAGCGCCATCAGCAGGATGGCCGGGGTGACGAACACCCGGGCCAGCGCGACCTCGGACAACCCGGACCCCCGCCGCCGGCCGCGGGAGCGGCCGGGGGCGGGAGCCGGGCTGGTGGAGGTCTCCTCAGAGACTTCCGTCATGACCAGTCACTCGATGGTCGACTGGAGGAAGTCGGCGACCTGCTGCGAGGCCTGCTGCGGCTCGGCCTCGCCGTTGTAGGCGGGGAACAGCGCACGCTGCATCTCGACGCTGATCTCGTTCCAGGACGGGGCCGGCGGACGCGGCCGGGCGTCCGGCAGCACCTCGCCCAGCAGCGACATCACCGGGTCGTCGGCCAGCTCCTGGTCCTCGTAGACCGACGCGGCCACCGGCGGCACCGAGGCCTCGGTGGCGAGCATCTTCTGGACTTCCTCGTTGGTCGCGGCCCAGACGACGAACTCCTTCGCGGCCTCCTTGTTGTCCGAGAAGGCGCTCACGCCGTTGTTGAACCCGCCGAGCGCCGAGATGGTGCCCTCACCGCTGAAGGTGGGCAGCGGCGCGATGTCGAAGTCCTCCCGGACCGGGCTCTGGTCGTCGTCCTGGATCAGGCCGTAGGCGTAGGGCCAGTTCCGCATGAAGACGGCGTTGCCGGACTGGAACTCGTTGCGGGCCTCCTCCTCGCGAGCGGTGTTGAAGCCGGGAGCCAGGCAGCCGTCCTCCTGCGCCTGCCGCAGCCACTCGGTGACCTCGGTGGCGGTCTCGGTGTCGAACTCCACGGCGGTCTGGTCCTCGTTGAACAGTTCGCCGCCGTCGCTCCAGTAGTACTCGAGCCAGTTGACGACGAAGCCCTCGTAGCGGGCACCCTGAGCGACCAGGCCGCCGATGCCCTCCTCTTCGCCGACACGGGTGGCGACCTCGCACAGCTCTTCCCACGTCGTCGGCGGCTCGTCGACCAGGTCGGTCCGGTAGTAGAGGAACCCGGCGTTGGAGTTGTAGGGCGCCGCCCACAGTTCTCCGCCCCAGGTGGCCGACTCGAGGGGACCAGGCAGCACCGCCTCCTCGATGTCACCGCGGACGTCCTCCAGGCTCTCCAGCCACTCATTCTCGGAGTACTCACCGGTCCAGATCACGTCGACGCCGAGCACGTCGAAGCCGCTGCCCTCGGCCTGTAGCTCCAGCGCCTGCTGCTCGCGCTGCTGATCGGCCTCCTCCGGCAGCACCTCGATGGTGATCGGGGTGTCGGGGTTCTGCTCGCTCCACAGCTCGGCGATCCGCTGATGGATGCCACCAGGGTTGGCCTCGGCGCCGCCGATGGCCCAGGTGAGCTCGCCCCCACCCTCCTCGTCGCCGCCGTCACCACTGGGGGTGCACGCCGGAAGGATCGTCAGCGAGAATGCGGCCGCCAGGGCCACCCCCACACGTCCACGCGGTGTCGTCATTGTTGACCTCCTACACAGGGAAGAGAGCACCTGATCATGGCGCCGCCGCCGGTGTAGCGGCAAGGGGACCCGCCGAATCTCCACCCGACTGTGACCTGCACCTTTGCGCCGCCGCACGCGGAAACCGATTCCCGGCGGCGCCGCGGCGGGCCGGCCGCGACGGTGCGCACCTGCCGTCGCGGCGCCCTGCTGCCGTCTCTTTTTCGGCCCGGTTGCGGCGAAGCCGTCCGGTCGGCAGCCGCGCCGGCCGGACGATCTACGGCTGCCGCCGTTGCCGCCTGCAAACCCTCGTTGACCTGCGATTTTGTCGTCCCGCACGGTGCTGCGAGTGCGCCATACTCGAGGCCATGGCACTGCGCATCGGCATCATCGGACGGGGCCGCCTCGGCGGCCTCGTCGCTGCCGCCGTGCGCGGGTCCGATGCGGCCGACCTGCAGCTCGGCTGGACCGCCGGCCGGGAGGGCCCACCCCGCGGGACCGCCGTCGACGTCGCCGTGGACGTGAGCCACCCGGAGGCGGTCCCCGGCAACCTCGAGTGGGCCGGCCGGACCGGCACCGACCTGGTCATCGGGACCACCGGCTGGGACCGGGCCCTGCTCCAGCACGCGCCCGCGGACGTGGGCGTGCTGGTCGCCCCCAACTTCTCCCTCTCCATGGCGCTGGTGCGCCAGCTGTCCCTCGTGCTGGGCCGCTACGCCGCCCGCAGCCAGCAGGGCGGCTCCGGGCCGGTCGACCTGGCCGTCCACGAGGTCCACCACCGCCACAAGGTCGACGCTCCCAGCGGGAGCGCGGTGCTGCTCGCCCGCGCGCTGGCTGAGGGCGCCGGCCGGCCGGAGTCGGAGATCGCCACCTCCAACCTCCGGCTGGGCGAGGTCGTGGGCCGGCACGAGGTGCACTTCGCGACCCCGGCGGAGTCCCTCGTGCTGACCCATGACGCCCACCAGCGGGAGGTGTTCGCGCACGGCGCGCTCGCCGCGGCGCGCTGGGTGCACGACCGGCCCGGGGTGCACACCTTCGACGACCTGGCCGCCGAGGAGCTGGCCAGCCTGCTGGCCGGCTGACCCGCCGCCCCCACTGCCTCGACCACCGACGACCACCGACGACCACGTGAACACCCACGCGCCCCAGAAGGAGGAGCCATGAACGGTCCCATCACCGGCCTCGGTGTTGCCCTCGCGACACCGTTCACCACCGGCGCCGAGGCGGAGGAGGCGACCGCGAAGCGCTCCACCCGCCCCGCCCAGGGCCGTCTCGACCCCGCCGCCTACGCCCGGCTGGTCGAGCACGTCGTGACCGGCGGGGTCGACCACGTCGTCGTCCTCGGGTCGACCGGCGAGGCCGCGACCGTCTCCGACGAGGAGCGGGACATGCTGGTCCGGCTGACCGTCGAGGTCGTCGACCGGCTCGCCGCCACCGTCGGCCGCCGCGTGCCGGTTGTGGTCGGGGTCGGCCACAACGCCACCGAGCGCACCTGCGAGCTGGCCCGCGCCGCGGTCGACGCCGGCGCCGACGGCCTGCTCGTGGTGACCCCGTACTACAACAAGCCACAGCCGGCCGGGCTGGAGGCGCACTACCGGGCGGTCGCCGCGGCAGCGCCCGGCACGCCGATCGTGGCCTACAACGTGCCGGGCCGCACCGGCTGCAACCTCACGCCGGGAACGCTGCAGCGGCTGTGGTCCATCCCGGAGGTCGTGGCGGTCAAGGAGTCCAGCGGCGACATCCGCCAGATCAGCCGGATCTGTCACGAGGCACCCCCCGGCAAGACCGTCCTGGCCGGGGACGACGACATCGCGCTCGCGGCGATCGCGGTGGGCTGCCAGGGGCTGGTCTCCGTCGCGGCCAACGTGGCCCCGCGCCAGGTAGCCGCTCTGGTCGAGGCCGCCCGGCACGGCGAGCTCGAGACCGCCCGCCGCCTCGACGTCGAGCTGGCGCCACTGGCGTCGGCGCTGTTCTGCGAGACGAACCCGGTTCCGGTGAAGGCCGCGCTGGCCTGCCTCGGGCTGGGCACCGGCCTGGTGCGCCCACCGCTGGCTCCGGCCGAGCCGGACACCTGGGCCCGCGTCCAGGCCGCCCTGTCCGGCCTCGGGCTGGGCCGCGCCTCGCTGCCGACCGCTGCCGCGACCACGCTGGAGATGGCATCGTGACGACGATGACGACCACCACCCTGGAGCAGTTCTTCACCGCCCCCGTCGACGAGGTCGTCGCGGCACCCGAGGCCCGCGACCGCGTCGAGGAGCTGCTGGCCGGGCTGGAGTCCGGTGACGTCCGCGCCGCCGCGCGCGGGGACGACGGCCGCTGGCGTCCCCACCCGTGGGTCAAGCACGGGATCCTGGCCGCGTTCCGCCTCAGCGAGCTGGAGGAGCTGCCGGCCTGGCCCGGCGGCGCCGTCGACAAGGAGCTGGTGCCCCCGCGCGCCTTCCACCTCCACGACGGCGTGCGGGTCGTGCCGGGCGGCACCTCGGTGCGCCGCGGCGCCGGCCTGATGCCCGGCACCGTCGTGATGCCCCCGAGCTACGTCAACGTCGGCGCCTACGTCGGTCCGGGCTCGATGGTCGACAGCCACGTGCTGGTCGGCTCCTGCGCCCAGGTCGGCAGCGGCGTGCACCTGTCCGCCGGTGTCCAGCTCGGCGGCGTGCTGGAGCCGGTCGGCGCGGCGCCGGTCGTGGTCGAGGACGACGCCTTCGTGGGCGCCCAGGCCGGCCTGTTCGAGGGCGTCGTCGTGCGGTCAGGGGCGGTGCTCGCCCCGGGCACCGTGCTCACCTCCTCGACGGTCCTCTACGACCTCGTCAACGAGGGTGAGGTCCGCGGCGAGGTCCCCGAGGGCGCCGTGGTGGTGCCGGGCACCCGCCCGGCCCGCGGCGACTACGCCGCCCGGATGGGCCTGGCGCTCTACGCCCCGTGCATCGTCAAGTACCGCGACGCGGGCACCGACGCCGCCACCACGCTGGAGGAGGCACTGCGGTGACCACCGTTCCCCGTGTCGAGCGGCTCTCGGCGCCGGCGGTCCGCCAGCTCGCCAAGGGCGCCCCGCCGGACGCCATCGACCTCGGGCTCGGCCAGCCTGGCTGGGCGCTGCCGGAGCCGGCGCGGCAGGCACTGGCCGCCGCCGGCGCCGAGGAGGCGCCCTGCCCCTACGGGCCCAACGAGGGCCTGCCCGCGCTCGTCGAGGCGGTCGCTGACCACCACCGCACCGACCCGGGCCAGGTGCTGGTCACCCACGGCGCCCAGGGCGCGCTGTTCGCGCTGTTCCAGGCGCACGTCAACCCAGGTCAGCGGGTGCTGGTGCCCGACCCCGGCTTCCCCGGCTACCGCACCCTCGCCACGCTGTGCGGCGGCGAGGTGGTGCCCTACCGGCTCGGCCCGCGCGGCCGGCTCGACCCCGACGCCCTCGGCCACGCGCTGCAGGCGGCCGCTGCCGACGGCGACGTTGCGATGGTGCTGCTCAACCACCCGAGCAACCCAACCGGCGGGGGCGCCACGGCGGAGGCGCTGGCCGAGGCGGCCGAGCTGGCGGGGCGGCACGGCGCGCTGGTGATCTCCGACGAGGTCTACCGCGAGCTGCACCTGGGACACCCGGACCGCCGGCAGGCCAGCCTGCACGACGTCACCGACGAGGGCGTGGTGGTGTCCTCGGTCAGCAAGGCCTGGGCCGCCCCCGGCCTGCGGGTCGGCTGGGCGGTCGGCCGCCCGGACCTGCTCGCGCCGGCCCGGCTGGTGCACGCGGCGATGACCACCGCCCCGGCCCGGCCCAGCCAGCTGGCCGCCGCGGCGCTGCTGCGCGAGTCCGCGACCGTGCTGGCCGAGTCCTGCAGCCAGCTGGTCCGCCGCTGGTCGGTGGCGCAGACCGCCCCGCACCCGGTCGCGGCCGCGGTGACCCCGGCGGGCGGCTTCTACCACTGGCTGGAGCTGCCGGCCTGGGCGCTGGCGGACCCGATGGCGTTCTGCCTGCGGCTGCGGGACGAGGGCCTGGTGACCGTCGTGCCCGGCAGCGCGTTCGGCAACGCCGGCAACGACCACGTGCGGATCAGCTGCGGCGGCGATCCCCGGCAGCTGGCCGAGGGCCTGCGGCGGCTGGACCGGTTCTGGCGGGCGCCGTGACCCGGCGCGCCGGCCCACCCTGGCGGACCTCCTCTCGGCTGTGAGCACCATGACGACTGTGACGACCCCGGACCTGTTCGCCGTGGACGACCTGACCGCCTCCTCGCTGGCGGCCGAGTACCCGACGCCGGCGTTCGGCTACCGGCTGGACCTGGCACGGGAGCGGTTCACCCGGCTGCGGGAGGTGCTGCCCGCGCGGGTGCAGCTGGCGTACGCGATCAAGGCCAACCCCGGCCAGCCGCTGCTGGACGCTCTCGCCGCGCTGGGCGCCTGGTTCGACTGCGCCTCGGCCGGCGAGGTGCGCCGCGTGGTCTCCGCCCGTGCCGCCGGTGACCGGCTGCCACCGCACTCCGCCTCCTCCGGCCGGCTGGTGCTGGCCGGGCCGGGCAAGCGGGAGAACGACCTGCGGGCCGGGCTCGCCGCTGGCGCCCGGGTCCAGGTCGACGGCCTGGAGGACGTGGCCCGGCTGCAGCAGTGGTGGGACGGGCCCGACCCGCTCCCGGTAAGCGTGCGGGTCCACCCCGGCTCCGGGATCGATGAGCAGGCCGCCATCATCGGCGGGGCCGGACCGTCGGCCTTCGGCGTCGACGAGGAGGAGCTGCCCGCCTTCCTGGCCGCGGCCGGCCGCTACGACCGGGTCCGGGTCGCCGGGTTGCAGGTCTTCGCCGCCAGCAACGAGCTCGACGTCGACCGGCTGCTGGGCAACCACGAGGTGGCGCTGCGGATCGGGGAGCGGATGTCCCGCGACCACGGCCTGGCGCTGGACCTCATCGACCTCGGCGGCGGGCTGGGCGTGCCCTACCACGCGGACGAGGGCGAGCTGGATGTCGCCGCGCTCGGGGACGGGCTGGCGCGGCTGCTGGAGCGGCACGACTGGTTCACCGGTGACCTGCTGCTGGAGCCGGGCCGGTGGCTGTCAGCCCCGATCGGCGTCTACCTGACCCGGGTGGTGCGCACCAAGCACTCCCGGGGCACCGACTTCGCGGTCCTCGAGGGCGGCATCAACCACCTGCTGCGGCCGCTGCTGACCGGCCAGTCCTTCCCCGTCCGCCGGGTCTGGCGGGCCCGGGACGCGGCCGAGCGCGACACCCCCGTCCAAGCCGCCGGACAGGCGGCCGCCGACCTGGGGGAGGACGCGCCGCCCCGGACCTGGACACTGGCCGGTCCGCTGTGCACCTCGCTGGACCGGGTGGGCACCGCCGAGCTCGCGGGTGACCTCGCGCCCGGCGACGTGCTCGCGTTCGGCCAGGCCGGCGCCTACGCGGTCACCCAGGCGATGACCCACTTCCTCAGCCACCCCCTCCCGGAGGAGATCTGGCTGGAGGCGTGAGCCGCTAGCGGCGCTGCGGCGATCTCACCCGCGGGTGGGGCGGCGCATCCGCCCCGGCGCCGGCCGGGGCGCCACGCCGTGGGCCAGTGCCGAGGCGGTGTCGACGCCGTAGCAGACATCCAGGGCAGCGTGCTTCAGGGTGCGCCACACGGGCAGCAGCACTCGGGTCACCATGGCGTCCACTGTCGGTCGCGCGATCACCCCGGACGAGGGGCACGAACGCCAGGATGCGCACGATTCCTGCCAGCCGTCCCGGCGAGGGGGCGCGCACCCGGACCGGGAGCCGGCCGGCGTCGAGCCACCCCCGCTCACGGCAGCGGAGGCGGCGAGGCGGCGGTCTCCTCGAAGATCAGCCAGGTGCGGGTCGCCGTGACCCCCGGGATGGCCTGGATGTCCTCCAGCACCAGGTCCCGCAGCTCGTGGTTGTCGCGGGCGCGCACCTGCACGATCGCGTCGAACTCGGCACCGACGAGGGCCACCCGCTCCACCGAGGGCAGCGACCGCAGCGCGGCCGCGACCGAGCGCCAGGTGTTCTGCTCGATCGACACCGACACGTAGGCGGCGGTACCCAGCCCGACCAGCTCGGGGTCCACCTGGGCGGCGTACCCGGTGATCACCCCGTCCCGCTGCAGCCGGTCCAGCCGCGCGTAGGCGCCGGCCCGGGAGATGTGCACCCGCTCGGCGAGGGCGCGCACCGACAGCCGGCCGTCCTGCACCAGCTCGCGCACGATCGCCAGGTCGGTCTCGTCGACGGCCACCCGTCCACGGACGCGGGGCGCCGGCACGCGCCGGTTGGACGTTGTGCGCTCAGTCATGTCCTCATCGTGCCAGGTGTCCACAGATGCCGGGCACCGTTGAGTCCTGTGTCGGTCGGGACCGACGATAGGAGGACAACGCACCCGGAGGAGAGGTCGACGATGACCAGCGTGGCGGACCTGCTGCCCTGCCCGGAACCGGTCCGGTTCCTCGACGACGCCGGGCAGCTGCTGCCGGGGGCACCCGGCGGTCAGGCCCGCGACCGCGGCTACCAGCTGCCCGAGCCGGAGGCGCTGGTGCGGCTGTGGCGGGGCATGGTGCTGGGGCGCCGGTTCGACGCCCAGGCCACCGCGTTGACCAAGCAGGGCCGGCTGGCGGTCTACCCCTCCTCCCGTGGCCAGGACGCCTGCCAGGTCGGCCCGGTGCAGGCGCTGGGCCCGCAGGACTGGTTCTTCCCGACCTACCGCGACTCGATGGCCCTCATCGCCCGCGGCATCGACCCCGTCGAGGCGCTGACGCTGCTGCGCGGGAGCTGGCACTGCGGCTACGACCCGCGGGCCACCCGCACCGCCCCGCAGTGCACCCCGCTGGCCACGCAGACCGTGCACGCCGCCGGGGCGGCCGACGGGCTGCGCCGGCGCGGTAGCGGCGGGGTCGCGCTGTGCTTCGTCGGGGACGGCGGCACCAGCGAGGGCGACTTCCACGAGGGCCTGAACTTCGCGGCCGTCTTCGAGGCTCCGGCCGTCTTCTTCGTGCAGAACAACCGGTACGCCATCTCCGTCCCGCTGTCCCGGCAGACGCACGCGCCGGCGCTGGCCTACAAGGGGGTGGGCTACGGGATCCGCTCGGAGCAGGTCGACGGCAACGACCCGGCCGCGGTCCTGGCGGTCACCCGCGCCGCGTACGAGCACGCCCGGCACGGTGGTGGCCCGTTCCTCATCGAGGCCCACACCTACCGGCTGGAGGCGCACACCAACGCCGACGACGCCAGCCGCTACCGCGCCGAGGAGGAGGTGCGGCAGTGGGCCGGCCGCGACCCGATCGCCCGGCTGCAGGCGCACCTGCTGGGCACCGGCGCGATCGACGAGGCCGCCGTGGCCGAGGCGCAGCAGCAGGCCGAGGCGTTCGCGGCCGACCTGCGCACCCGGATGCGGGAGGAGCCGGAGGTCGAGCCGCTGTCGCTGTTCGAGCACGTCTACGCCGAGCCGACCCCGCAGCTGCGGGAGCAGGCCGCGATGGTCCAGCACGAGGAGGCGCTGCGATGACCGCGACCGAGACCGCCGCGCGCCCGGCCACGCCGGCGCCGGGGCCCACGACCTTCGCCCAGGCGCTCAACGCCGCGCTGCGCGACGCGCTCCGCGAGGACCCGGACGTGCTGGTCTTCGGTGAGGACGTCGGCACGCTCGGTGGCGTCTTCCGGATCACCGACGGGCTCGCCCGCGACTTCGGGCCGGAGCGGTGCTTCGACACGCCGCTGGCCGAGGCCGGCATCGTCGGCTTCGGCCTGGGGCTGGCCACCCAGGGGTTCCGCCCGGTGGTGGAGATGCAGTTCGACGCCTTCGGTTACCCCGGGTTCGAGCAGGTGGTCAGCCACGTCGCCAAGATGCGCAACCGCACCCAGGGCCGGCTGACCGTCCCGATGGTGATCCGGATGCCCTACGCCGGCGGCATCGGCGGGGTCGAGCACCACTGCGACTCCTCCGAGGCCTACTACGCGCACACACCGGGGCTGCACGTGGTCTCCCCGGCCACCCCGGCAGACGCCTACTCGCTGCTGCGGGAGGCGATCGGCAGCGACGACCCGGTCGTGTTCCTGGAGCCCAAGGCGCTCTACTGGTCCAAGACCGAGCTGGAGCTGCCGGTGCGCACCGAGCCGATCGGCACGGCGGTGGTGCGCCGGGAGGGCACCGACGTCACCCTGCTCAGCTACGGCCCGCAGCTGCCCCGGGCGCTGGAGGCCGCCGAGGCCGCCGAGCAGGAGGAGGGCTGGAGTGTCGAGGTGGTCGACCTGCGCTCGATCGTGCCGTTCGACGACGCGACGGTGACCGCCTCGGTGCGCAAGACCGGCCGGTGCGTCGTGCTCGCCGAGGCCAGCGGCTTCGCCGGGGTGTCGGCCGAGGTAGCCGCCCGCGTCACCGAGCGCTGCTTCCACTCCCTCGCCGCACCGGTCCAGCGGGTCAGCGGGCTGGACATCCCCTACCCGCCGCCCGTCCTGGAGCACCGTCACCTGCCCGGCGTGGACCGGGTGCTCGACGCGATGGAGCGGTTGCAGTGGGACGACCGGCCGGACCCCACCTACCTGGAGGAGGACCGCCGGTGACCCGGCACGACGACGCCAGCAGCGTCTTCCGGCTGCCTGACCTCGGCGAGGGGCTCACCTCGGCCGAGATCGTGGAGTGGCTGGTCACCGAGGGCGACACCGTCGACGTCGACCAGGACGTGGTGGTCGTGGAGACCGCCAAGGCCGCCGTCGAGGTGCCCTGCCCGTTCGCGGGCACGGTGGCCGCGCGGCACGGCGAGCCTGGTGACTCGCTGGCGGTCGGGGACGCGCTGATCACGATCGAGCCCGCGGCGGTGGGAACGCCGCAGCAGGGCTCCACCACCGACGGGGCTGAGCAGTACCGCACCGAGGAGCGGGCCGGCGCCCGCGTCCCGGCGCCGACCGCCGTGGGGGCACGCTTGGGCACCGACGGCTCGGCCGAGGAGGCCGGCGAGGGCTCCGGCGCGGTGCTGATCGGCTACGGCACCGGCCGCGGCGGCTCCCGCCGCCGGCGCCGCCCGGAGGCGGGGACGCGGGAGCGAGCCACCAGATCGGGAGTCAACGGCCACGGGCCCGAGGGCTCCTCACGCGGGAGTGACGGGGACCGTCCGCCGGAGCAGCGGCAGGCGGTCCGGGTCATCTCCCCGCTGGTGCGGCGGATGGCGCTGGAGTCCGGGCTCGACCTGGCGACCATCCGCGGCACCGGCCCGGGCGGAGTGATCCGCCGGGCCGACGTCGAGGCGGTCCTGACCGCGCGCGCCGAGCCGACCGTGCCTCCCCCTGCGGCAGCTGCTCCACCGATGGAGCAGCGGATCCCGCTCACCGGTGTGCGTGGCGCCATCGCCGCCAAGCTGGCCACCTCCCGCCGCGAGATCCCGGACGCGACCACCTGGGTGGACGCCGACGCCACCGCGGTGGTCGAGCTGCGGGACACGCTGCGCCGGGTCCGGCCCGAGGACGGCATCGGCCTGCTCGCCCTGCTGGCGCGGGTCATCGTGACCGGACTGCGCCGCTACCCGGAGCTGAACGCCTCGGTGGACACCGCGGCCGGGGAGATCGTGCAGCACGGCTCGGTGCACCTCAGCGTCGCCACCCAGTCCCCCCGCGGGCTGGTCGTGCCCGTGGTGCACGACGCGGACCGGATGAGCACCGCCGAGCTGGCCGCGGCGCTGCGGGAGGTGACGACCGCGGCGAAGGAGGGGTCGCTGCCCCCCAGCCGGATGACCGGCGGAACCTTCACGCTGAACAACTACGGCGTCTACGGCGTGGACGGGTCGACCCCCATCCTCAACCACCCCGAGGCCGGCATGCTGGGCGTGGGACGGATCGCGCAGAAGCCGTGGGCCCACCAGGGCCAGCTCGCGCTGCGGCAGGTCACCCAGCTGTCGCTGACCTTCGACCACCGGGTGTGCGACGGCGGCACGGCCGGCGGCTTCCTGCGGTTCGTCGCCGACTGCGTGGAGCAGCCGGCGGTCCTGCTCGCCGAGCTCTGAGCCCCCGCCCGGATCGATCTCCCGGACCGCGCTGCTGTCCCTGGAGGAGGAGCCGACCCGTGCGCGTCCGGCGGTGACGGGCCCGGCGCTCGCGGCGGCCCTGGACGAGCTGCTCGACTCCCGCAGCCAGATGACGCGCCGCGCCCTGCGGGCGACCAAGACCGCGTGAGCGGCGTTGACACGCCTGGGAGGATGCAGGGATGCAGGAGGGGTCCGTGCGGACCGTCGTGGCGGTCACCGGTGGCGGCCACCTCCTGCTCGTCCTCCTCGGTGCTGCTGTCCTCGGCTGGGGCGAGCGGCTGGACCCGCTCGGACCGGTGGCCCTCGGTGCCCTCTACGCCTCGCCAGCGCTCCTGGCCCTGCTGGCGCTGCGCGCCCGACGCCGGCTGCTGCTGGCCGCCGCGGTGTCATCGCTGGTCCTGGCGGTCGTGCCGTTCTCCGTGCACAGCTTCGTCCTCGGCCCGGCCGGGCTCACCTACGCCGGCCTCTACGCGCGGATGTCCTCCCGTCAGCGCGACCCCGTCCCGCTGCTGACGGTGGTGGCCTGCCCGCTCCTGCAGGTGGCGGCGCTGGTGGCACTGCTCCAGCACGAGGACCCGGCGTGCTACACCGAGCACCAGGACGGCGAGGTGACCATCGACCGCTCCCCGGCCGGCTCCACCACGGACAGCCGGACGGCTGGGCCGGACACCGTGGTGGTGGCGCAGGGGTGCACCAGTGACACGGTCGTCTGGTGGGAGGCGGCAGCCGGTCTCGGGCTGACCTCCGCGGCCGTCGCGCTCGGTCTGCTGCCACCGCCGCGGCTGCGCGACCCGGTCCCCGAGCGGAGCTGAGCCCGGCTGCAGCGTGACCGCGCCCGCCAGGCCGAGCCGGTCACCGGCAGCCGCTACCGGTCGAGCAGCGAGCCCGGGTCGTCGGGCACGTCGACGGCGTGGTCGCGGAGCAGCTGCAGCGGCACCACCTCCAGCGCCCGCTCGTGCGTGGCCGCCAGCACGACCGGGGCAGCGCGCCCGTCCTGCACCGCCTGCAGCCACCGGACCGCGACCACGCACCAGCGGTCGCCCGGCTGCAGGCCGGGGAACATCCACTCCGGCCGGGGGGTCACCAGGTCGTTGCCGACGCGGCGCTGGTGCTCCAGGAAGTCGCTGGTCATCACCGCACAGACGCTGTGGTTGCCGAGGTCCTCCTCGGTGGCGATGCACCAGCCGGTGCGGGTGAACCCGGTGACCGGGTCGCGACCGCACTCCTGCAGCTCACCGCCGAGCACGTTCCGCTCCGTCATCGCACCTCCTCTGTGCCACGGCCGCCGGTCAGCCCGTCGGTGACTCGGTCGCGGCCGAGTCGTCCGGTGCCGGCGCGTCGTCGGGGGCCCCCACGGCGAGCGGCTCCAGCCGGTAACGCACCTCGCGCCCCGCCACCTCGGTGACGACCACGCGGATCCGGTCGACCTCCACACCGCTCTCGAGCAAGCCGTCCATGTCGACCTGGCAGATCATCCGGGCGTCCAGCTCTGGCGGCAGGTCCCCGGGGCAGTCCAGCGACGAGATCACCGCCCCCTGCTCGGCCATCGCCTCCCGGATGCTCTGCTCCACCTGCTCCTGGGACACGTCGCGGGAGCAGCCCGCCAGTGCCACCCCCAGCAGGAGCGCCGCCACCGCGCGGGCCGCAGCGCCTGCACGGTGCATGCGGACCTCCCTCTCCTCGCGCTGCGCCAACCCTAGTAGCAGCGCGGCCGCTACCCGGCCCGTCGGCCGGCGCTGGCCTCGGCCTCCACGGCCGACACCGGGGGAAGGACCGACCATGGGAACTCGATCCAGCGGTCGGTGCGGCGCCAGACGTAGTCCGGCTCCAGGACCGTGCGCGGCTTGCTGTAGAGCGTCACCGTGGTGACCTCCGCACCGGCCGTGCGGAGCAGCTCCACCACCTTGGCCAGGGTCCGGCCGGAGTCGGACACGTCGTCGACCAGCAGCACCTTCTGGCCGTCCAGGGCGGGCGCGTCGAGAATCGGGGGCAGCAGCCGCGGCTCGGGCATCGGCTGCTCGATGTCGGTGTAGAACTCGACGTTGATGGAGCCGCAGCTCTTGCTGCCGAGGGCGTAGGCGATCGCCCCGGCCAGGGTGAGCCCGCCTCGGGCGACCGCGACCACGACGTCGGGGTGGTAGCCGTCAGCCACCAGGGCGCGCGCCAGGTCACGCGTCGCCGCCCCGAAGTCCTCCCAGCTGAGCGTCTCCCGCTCCGGTCCTGCCATGGCGGCCCACTCCCTCCACGTCCTGCGCTCGCGGCCCCGACGCCCCCGGGGGCCCGGAAGCGTGCCCCGCACCCTACCGAGCGCGCGGGGCACCGCTCGTGCCGGGCTCCGGGCTCAGACGGTCGCCAGACCGGCCGCCGGGGGCACCCGCGCC
>NZ_WIQI01000060.1 GCF_009602535.1 Ornithinicoccus halotolerans
GCCAGCCAGCGGCCGGACGCGCTCGGGTGCCGCGGCGGAGCCGGGGCGGCGCGGCCTCGCGGCGGTGCTCACCGTGGTGGCGCTGCTGGTCGTGGCCGGAGTCGCCGCGTACCTGCTGGACCTGGTGCCCGGGGACCCCGGCGGCAGCACCATCCCCGACGGCGTCCCCACCGAGCTGCAGGAGCCGCTGCAGCAGCTGCACGACGCGGTGGACGGAGGGTGACGGTGAGCACGAGGACGAGCACACCGACGCGGCTGGTGTTCCGCGCCGCCGTGGCCGGGATGGCCGCCCTGGCGATCCTGGCAGGGTGCGGGTCCGACACCGCCCCCCGCGACACCGTGCCCGAGCTGGGCACGCACCTGGATGCGGTGGATACGGCCGTGGTCGAGGAGGACTGGGACCAGGCCCGCAGCGAGCTGGAGGCCTTGGTCGAGCGGGCCGAGGTGGCCGCGGCGGCCGGTGACATCAGTGGCGAGGACGCCGACCGGATCCGCGCCGCGGCCACGCGGCTGCTGGAGCGGCTGCCCGAGGAGCAGACCGACCCGGAGACCGAGCCCGAGGAACCGGTCGAGGAGGAGCCGGAGCAGCCCGCCGAGGAGCAGCCGGAGGAGCCCGAGGAGACCGAGCAGGCACCGGAGGAGACCGAGGAGCAGCCCGCCGAGACCGAGGATCCCGAGGAGGAGCCCGGTCAGGGCAATGACGACGACAACCCGGGTCAGGGCAATGACGACGACAACCCGGGGCAGGGCAATGACGACGACAACCCGGGTCAGGGCAATGACGACGACAACCCGGGCCAGGGCAATGACGACGACAACCCCAGTCAGGGCAGTGGCGACGACCCAGGCGAGGGCAGCGGCGGCAACCCCGGTCGGGGCAACGACGGCGCCAACCCCGGCCAGGGCACCGGACCCCCGAACAGCTGAGTGCTGGCGGTTCGTGAGCGGACCGTGCAGCAACGCCCAGACTTGGGCGAGAAAGCCGTGGAGCCCTGGTCGACGGGGGACCGGGTCACTACCGTCCGAACCGAGGGCACGGGCAGCCGTGCCCGGTCGGTGACGATGGAGGCACGTCATGGGCTTCGTCGAGGAGAACGTGGTCCCACTCGTCGACGCGGGCCTGGGCAACAGCGCCTACCTGGTCGACCTGGGTGCGGGCCGGGGGCTGGTGGTGGATGCCACCCGGGACCTGCGACCGGTGCGTGCCGCCGCGCAGCGCCGGGGGCTGCGGGTCGCGTTCGCCGCGGACACCCACCTGCACGCCGACTTCCTCACCGGCGCGGTCCAGCTGGCCCACGACGACGGCGCCGTGGTGCTCGCCTCGGCCGCCGGCCGGCGCTCCTTCGACCACGCGCCGCTGGTGGACGAGCAGGAGGTGGACCTGGGCGGACTGCGGCTGCGGGCGCTCGCGACCCCCGGGCACACCGACGAGCACCTGTCCTTCCTGCTGCTGGACGGCCGGCGTGAGCTGGGTGTCTTCACCGGTGGGTCGCTGATCGTGGACTCCGCCGCCCGGACCGACCTGCTCGGGGCCGAGCGGACCGAGGAGCTGGCCCGGGCGCAGTACCGCTCGTTGCAGCGGCTGGCGGCGCTCCCGGACGACACGCACGTCTGGCCGACCCACGGCGCGGGCTCGTTCTGCTCGGCGCCCGCCGGCGCGGACCGGACCAGCACGGTCGGCCGGCAGCGACGGTCCAACCCACTGCTGGCCGCACCCGACGAGGAGACCTTCGTCGCCCGGCTGACCGGCGGCCTCGGCAGCTACCCGGCCTACTTCGCCCGGCTGGCCGAGCGCAACCGGCGCGGGACCGGCCTGGCGGGGCCCGCGCCGGGCCTGCCGCCGCTGGACCCCGCCGGCGTCTCGGGGCTGCTGGCCGGTGACGGCTACGTCGTCGACGCCCGTCCGGCGGCCGAGTTCGCCACCGGACACCTCCCAGGCTCGGTCTCCATCCCGCTGCGCGAGGAGTTCGCGACCTGGCTGGGCTGGCTGCTCCCCGATGACGCCCCGCTCTGCTTCGTGCTGAGTGACGGCGCGGATGCCCAGGAGCTGGTGTGGCAGGCCCACAAGATCGGCTACGACCGGCTCACCGGCTACCTGGCCGGAGGCGTCGCGGCGTGGCGGGCCGCGGGTGGGCACCTGCAGGCGACCCCGTTCCTCTCCGCCGCGCGGGCGCCGCTGGCGCCCTACCTCGACGTCCGGCAGGACGCGGAGTACGCCGCCGGGCACGTCCCCGGCGCGGTGCACGTCGAGCTGCCGGCGCTCCCGGAGCAGACCGGGGAGGTGCCGCTCGGGGCGCTGGTGGGGTGCGCGCGGGGGTTGCGCGCCATGACCGCGGCGAGCCTGCTGGAGCGGGTGGGCCGGACCGACCTGACCGTCCTGGATGGCCGGCCCCAGGACTACGCCGCCGCGCACGGCCTGCAGCTGGTCTGAGCCGCGACCGGGGCGGGCCGGTGGCGCGGCCGCGACCGGCTCAGCGCACCGGCAGCGCCAGGTCGGGGGAGTCGTGGCTGCCCACCGCCGCGGCCAGCTCCGGCTCCAGCTCCGCCAGCAGCCGCAGCACCAGGCCGGTGCGGCGCACCCGCTCGATCCCGAGGTTCATCGCGGTGGTCTCGATGTGCTTGCCGACCGGGTAGATGTTGGGCGCGTTGCGCAGGCCGACCTTGACGTAGACCGGCGCCGCGACCCGCACCAGCTCGGGGACCTCGTAGAACCGCACCGCGCCACCCTGGTCGTCGGGAACCTCGACGTACATGTCGAGCGGCTTGGTGGTCGCCGCGCGCAGCTCGGCCAGGTGGGCGATCGTCAGGTCGGTGGAGACGTTGAGGCTGGTGGCGCCCAGGTCCTCGTAGACCTTCCCGGTCGCGGCGTTGGTCAGCGGCATCAGCACCGAGGTCTTGAGCACCAGGTCCTCCGGCAGCCGGCCGGCCCGCTTCTCGGCGCCGAGGAGCGCCAACCCGCCCAGGTCGCCGACCAGCAGGCTGCGCACCCCCAGCCGCACCGCCCGGTGGGCCTCGGCGAGGGTGGCGGCGAGGTTCTCGTTGCCGCGGGCCGCCCCGCCCACCGCGGTGGTCACCTTGGCCTGGGCGCCGGTGTCCCACGCCCCACGGGGGCCGATGAACAGGTTCACCTCCACGCCGTTGTCGGCACCCATCGCCACCATCTCGCCGATCTCGGTGTCGCTGAGCATCATCACGCCGCTGCCCTGGGAGATCCGGTGCACCGGCACGTCCAGCTCGGCGGCGGTGTCCAGCACCGCGCGCATCACCTTCGGCCCGTCACAACTGGGGATCTCCACCCGGTAGCGGCTGCCGTCGGCGAACCGGGCCGGCGAGGTGGGGGTCTCGGACCCGGTCAGCACGGGGTAGCCCGCGGACTCGACGGCGGCGAGCAGCTCACGGCGGTTCATGCGGTCATCCTCCTGGGGACTGGTGGTCGCGGGGCGAGCCTACCCGGGCGTCAGGTGTCGATCCGGCTCCGGTTGGTGCGCCGGTACCGGCGCAGCACGGCGCTGACGAACGGTGCTGCCAGCGCGAGCAGAGCGGCCACCATGAGCACCGCCGACAACGGCCGCTCGAAGATGATGAGCAGGCTGCCCCCGCCCAGCGCGGAGGTCTGCACCAGGGCCCGCTCCAGCAGCGGACCCAGCACCAGGCCCAGCACCAGTGGTGCTGCGGGGAAGTCGAACCGCTTCATGAAGTAGCCCAGCAGGCCGGCGACGAACACGACCCAGATGGTGAAGGTGTTGTTCCCGAGCGCGAAAGCGCCCACGACGGCGATGAACAGCACCATCGGGTAGAGGTAGCTGTAGGGGATCCGCAGCACCTGGGCGAAGACGGGCGCCAGCGGCAGGTTGAGCACCAGCAGGATCAGGTTGCCGAAGAAGAACGAGACCAGCAGACCCCACACCAGGTCCGGCTGCTGCTCGAAGAGCAACGGCCCCGGCTGCAGGCCGAAGACGATGAAGGCGCCCAGCAGGACCGCGGTCGTGCCGCTTCCCGGGATGCCGAGGGTGAGCGTGGGGATGAAGCTGGCGTTCGCGGCCGCGTTGTTGCTGGCCTCGGGACCAGCGACGCCCTCGGGGGCGCCCTTGCCGATCAGATGGCGGAACTTGCTGACCTGCTTCTCCACGCCGTAGGACATGAAGGTGGCCAGCGTCGCACCGGCCCCGGGCAGCACCCCCATGACGAACCCGAGACCGGTGCCGCGCAGGGCGGGCGCGACCGAGCGTCCCAGCTCCTCGCGGGTCACCAGCAGGTCCCGGAACCTGGCACGGATTGGGTGCTCACCGCCCCGCCGGATCTGGTGCAGCACCTCACCGACGGCGAAGATGCCGATCATCACCGCGACAAACTCCAGTCCTCCCAGCAGGTTGACGCTGCCGAAGGTGAACCGGGCCGTGGTGAAGCCGGAGGCCACGCCGATCATCGAGATCAGCAGGCCCACCGCCGCCATCGTGATGCCCCGGAGCATGTTCTCCCCGGCGAAGGAGACGATCGTCGCCAGCCCCAGCACGATGATGGCCAGGTTCTCCGGCGGGCCGAAGTTCAGCGCCCACCGGGCGATGGGCTGGGCCAGCGCGATCAGCCCGATGAGGGAGAGGATCGCCGCCAGGAACGAGGACAGCGCCGCGATGGCCAGGGCGGCGCCGGCCCGGCCGTTGCGGGCCATCTGGTAGCCGTCCAGGGTGAGGACCACGCTGGAGGAGTCCCCGGGAGTGGAGATGAGGATCGAGCTGGTGGAGGCCCCGTACTGGCTGCCGTAGTAGATGCCGGCCAGCATGATGAGGGCGGAGATGGGGTCGAGGGTGAGCGTCACCGGGAGCAGGATCGCCACGCCGGTGGCCGAGCCCAGGCCGGGCAGCACGCCGATGATGGTGCCGAGGACGACGCCGAGCAGGCAGAACAGCAGGTTCTCGGGCGTGACGGCGGTCTCCAGGCCCAGGAGCAGGTTGTCGATCATCCCGGCCGCCTCAGACGATCCCGAGCATGCCGGTCGGCAGCGGGATCCCCAGGATCTGGGCGAAGAAGACGTAGAAGAAGGCGAACGCCCCGGCGGTGGCCAGCAGCGCGGTCAGCCAGCGTTTGCCCTCCACGGCGACGAAGATCGTGAACGTCATCAGGCTCATCGACAGCAGCAGCCCCAGCACGGGGATGAGGAGGATCGCGACGAGCAGGATGCCGAAGATCTGCAGGACCGCCCAGTTGCGCTGTGAGTGGGTGCGCCCGAAGGTGTCCAGCTCTTCGCCGGCGGCGTTGCGGCCTCCGGGGGCCGGTCGTTCATCGTCCGGGTGCGCCTGCTGGATCGCGGCCCGGGCATCCTCCTCGACATGCTCCACGGAGGCCATGTAGGAGCTCGCGGCGGGGGACCGCGCGAGGAACATCCGGGCCAGCTCCAGCAACGAGGCGCCCGCGATGAAGGCGCCGGTCACGACCGGCAGGAAGCCGGGCCCGACCCGGCCGTCGTCACCGGTGAAGCCGTAGCCCAGCCCCGCCACCGTGGCGTAGACGCCGACGCCGGCCAGGACGAGGGTCCCGACCACGTCGGCGGTGGCGGGGCGGTGCCGGGTGGGTGCCTGCTCGGTGTCGGGCACGCTGACTCACCTTCTCTGGGGCTGGCTGCGGGTCCCGCCGGGCACGCCACGGGGGCGCGCCCGGCGGGTCTGACTGAGGGTCGTTGCGGGACTCAGCTGCCGTCGATGATGGAGCTGAGCTTCTCGTGGTTCTCGCTGAGCACGGCCGTGAAGTCGTCTCCGAACGCGGTGTTGGGCTGGAGCATGTTGTCCTCGATGTAGGTCGTGTACTCCTCGCTCTCGGCGAAGTCCTGCCCGACCCCGATCCAGTAGTCGCGCTCCTCCTCGGTGATGCCCCCAGGGGCGAGCACCCCGCGGAACTGGGCGAACGAGACGTCGATGCCCTGCTCGGCCGCGGTCTCCACGTCCGCCAGCAGCTCGTAGTCGTAGCGCTCCTCGGCGGCGGCGCACAGCGGGCGGACGTCGCCGGACTCGATCTGGCCGCTGACCTCACCGGGGTTGACCGAGATGGCGTCCACCTCGCCGCCAAGCAGCGCGGTCAGCAGCTCGGCGCCGGACTCGAAGGGCACGCGGTCGAACTCGACGCCGGTCTCCTCCTCCATGAGCGAGAAGACCACGTTGTCCAGGCCCGTCTCACCGGAGATGGCAACAACCGTGCGCTCGCTCTCGGCCTTCTCGACCAGGTCGGCGCAGGTCTGCAGCGGGGAGTCCTCGCGCGCCACGATGAGGGTGTAGTCCTCACCGAGCATCATGATGGGCGTGAAGTCCTCGTAGCTGAACTCGACGTCCTGGGTGATCGGCAGCGCGATCAGCGCGGTCTCGGTGGCCAGCAGGGTGTTGGGGTTGCCGTTCTCCCCGAGGAAGTTGGAGTAGCCGACCGCGCCGGAGCCGCCCTCGATGTTGGTGACCGAGATCGTGGCGTCGGAGACGCTCTCGAAGCCGCTGGCCGTCGCCCTTCCGGCGATGTCGCTGCCGCCGCCCGCGGCGAACGGGACGATCATGGTGACGGTCCCGCTGGGCTGGAAGCCGCCTCCCTCACCGCCGCCTCCGCCGGTCTCACCGCTGTCGCTGCCGCCGTCGCCGCCGCCGTTGCCGCAGGCGGCGAGCAGGAGCGCTCCGCCGGTGAGGGCGCCGGCGAGGGCGCGCGTCCTGGTGCTGGTCCTGAGGGTCATCTGCTATCTCCTTTGATCGCGTGGGTGGGTGCTAGGGAGTCCGGCTAGCTGCCGGCCTGGCGGTGCCGTTCGGTGATGGTGAGGTACTCAGCGGCGCTGCGGGCCAGGCCGGCGCGCTCGGTCTCGGTGAGATCGCGGCGGACCTTGCCGGGCACGCCGGCGACGAGCGAGCCGGGAGGCACGTCGGTGCCCTCCAGCAGGACCGCGCCGGCGGCGATGAGGCTGCCCTCACCGACCGTCACGCCGTTCATCAGGACCGAGCCCATGCCGACGAGCGAGCCGTCGCCGACCCGGCAGCCGTGGAGCACCACCCGGTGACCGACGGTCACCGCGCGCCCCACATGGACGGGGAAACCGGGGTCGGTGTGGATCACCGTCCCGTCCTGGATGTTGCTCTCCGGACCGATCTCGATCAGGGCTCCGTCCGCGCGCAGCACCGCGGAGTACCAGACGCTGACCCGCGAGGCGAGCCGGACGTCACCGACCAGGCTCGCGTTGGGGGCCACCCAGGCGTCCTCGGCCAGCTGCGGGGTGTGCGTCCTCAGGTCGAGCCACTGCGGCTGCTCACTCATCCCTTGCTCCTGGTTGCTCGGTCGACGGGTCGTGACGGGTGACGGCGGCTCATCGGCCGGTCCAGCGCGGCTTCTCCTTGGCCACGAAGCTGGCGACGCCGTGCTGGAAGTCCTCGCTGCCGAAGACGGTCCGCACGATGTCGTCCCCGGCCGGCAGGTTCGCCACGCGCAGCCGGTGCACGGCCTCCTTGGCCGACCACATCGTCAGCGGGGCGTGCCCGGCGAGGCGCTCCACCGCCTGCTCGACGGCCGCGTCCAGGTCCGCCGCGGCGACCAGCTCGGCGACGAACCCCGCCGCGGCTGCCTCCTCGCCGGTGAACATGCGGGCCCGCATGATCAGGTCCAGCGTGCGGGCCGGCCCGAGGTGGTGGACGAGCAGCGAGTAGGTGTTCATCGACAGGCAGTTGCCCAGGGTGCGGGCGATCGGCACGCCGAACTTCGACTCCGGCGTGGCGATGCGCAGGTCGCACACGGCCGCGATCGCCAGCCCGCCGCCGACGCAGTAGCCGGAGACCGCCGCGATCGTCGGCTTGGGCAGCTTCTCCAGGCGGGCGGCCACCGCGCCGATGCGCTCCTCGTAGTCCACGCCGTCCTGGCCGCCGGAGAACTCGGAGAACTGGGTGATGTCGGTGCCGGCGATGAAGGCCTTGCCTCCGGCGCCGCGGAGGACCACGACCTTGACCTCGTCGTCGGCTTCGGCCTGCTCGCACGCCGCGACCAGGCCCTCGTACATCGCCCAGGTCATCGCGTTGTGCTGCGCCGGCCGGTTGAAGGTGACGTACAGCGCCGGGCCGTGCCGCTCGGTGAGCAGCTGGTCGGTGCCGGTGCCGGTGCCGGTGTCCGTGGCGGGCGTCGGGCTGGTCGGTGGGGTCGCGCTGGGTTCGGTCACGGTTCTCCTGTCCTGCCTGCGGGGCCGGGGATCTACTCGGGCGGGGTGTAGCCGGGCGATGCGGCAGCGTCCGGCTCCGGCTGATGCCCGCGTGCGGGCTCGGCCACGACACCGGCCTCGAGCAGAGCCTCGAGCTCGTCCTCGGACATGCCCGCCGCGGTGAGCACGGCGCGGGTGTCGGCGCCCAGCGCCGGTCCGGCGTTGCGACGCACCGCCGGGGTGCTGCCGAACCGCATCGGCGAGCCCAGCTGGCGCACGCTGCCGAGGGCGGGGTGCGGGGCCTCCCAGTAGTAGTCGCGCTGGCCCAGGTGGTCGTCGGTGAAGACCTGGTCCATCGTCGCGATCGGGGCGCAGGGCACGCCGGCGGCGTCCAGCGCGGCGACCACCTCCTCGGTGGTGCGCCGGGTCGTGGACTCCTCGATCGCCGGGATCAGGGTGTCGCGGCGGGCCTGCCGGTCGAAGGCGTTCCGGTAGCGGTCGTCCTGCAGCAGGTGCTCCAGGTCCAGCGCCTCGCACATGCCCTGCCAGGTCTTCGGGGTGACCGCGCCGAGGGTCACGAAACCGTCGGAGGTGCGCACCGCCTGGTAGGGGGCGGTCGACTGGTGGGCCGAGCCCAGCGGGCGGCCCACCTCGCCGGTGGCCCAGTACTTGCCGGCCTCCCAGATCGCGAAGCTGACGCCGGACTCGTAGAGGGAGACGTCGATGTGCTGGCCCTCACCGGTGACCTGCCGCGCCTGCAGCGCCGACGTCGCGGCCAGCGCCGCGTAGAGGGCGCACACCAGGTCACAGATCGGCACGCCGACCTTCACGGGGTCCCCGTCGGGGGTGCCGGTGATGCTCATCAGGCCCGAGCGGGCCTGCGCCATGATGTCCAGCCCGGGCAGCTGGGACAGCGGGCCGTCCTGGCCCCAGCCGGAGGCCGAGACGTAGACCAGCCGCGGGTTGATCGCCCGGGCGTCCTCCCAGCCGAAGCCGAGCCGGCGCAGCGTGCCGGGCCGGAGGTTCTCCACCAGCACGTCGGCCTCGGCGATGAGCCGGCGCAGCACCTGCTTGCCCTCCTCGGACTTCAGGTCCACCGCGACCGAGCGCTTGTTGCGGTTGAGCCGCACGAACGGGGAGCTCTCCCCGTCCAGGAACGGGCCGGTCTGCCGGACCGGGTCGCCCCCGGTGGGGTTCTCCACCTTGATGACGTCGGCGCCGAGGTCGGCCAGCTGCATCGTCGCGAACGGTGCCGCCATGAACTGTCCGATCTCGAGCACCCGGACGCCGGCCAGCGGCGCCGGGGTGGCGGGGTCGGGTGCGGGCTGAGCGGCCGGGTCGGTCCCGGGCTGGCTGGCGTCCGTGCTGGTCACAAGGCCCTCCACGACGGTGTGGTTCGAAATCGGTGTGCGTACGGTGCCTATTGTCTACAGTAGAGCGGTCGGCGATGACAAGAGTTTTCGCCGGATTCGTGTGATGTCTGGGACGCGGGGACGCCGCGGCTACGGTTGCGAGGTGCCGGCTCGAAGCGGACCCGGCAGGAGGAGGCCAGCGTGAGCAGTCCCGTCCACGACACCGGCGCCGGGACCCCGGGACCCCCCGGCACGCCGCCGAGCCTGGTCGACTACGCCGCCAACGAGATCCGCCGGATGGTGCTGCGCGGGACGCTGGTGCCCGGCGAGCGCATCACCGAGCCCCAGCTCTCCCAGCAGCTCGGGATCAGCCGCCCGCCGCTGCGCGAGGCGCTGCGGCTGCTGGAGCGGGAGGGGCTGCTGCTGCAGCAGCCACGCCGCGGCGTCACCGTGATGCCGCTGACCCTGCACGACGTGTACGAGATCTTCACGCTGCGCCGCGACTACGAGGAGCTCGCGGTCGCGCTCGGGGTGCCGGTGCGCGAGCCGGAGCGCCTGCAGCGCTGCCGAGTCGCGCTGCAGCTGATGGAGCGGGCCGCCCGCGCCGGCGACGAGGTGGCCTGGTCCGAGCACGCCTTCGAGTTCCACACCTCGATCGTGGCGCTCTCGGGGCACCGGCGGCTGGAGCGCGCCTACCGCTCGCTGCAGCTGCAGATGGAGCTGTGCATGACGATGAACCGCCAGGCCCGGGTCCACGAGGACTTCCGCGGCGACGCCGCGCGGCACCGCCGGCTGCTGGACCTGGTCGAGGCGGGCGACCCGGGGGCGGTGGTGGCCGAGCTGCGGGTGCACGGCGACCGCACCTTCCTGGACGGCATCGAGGTGCGGCTCGGCGGGCACACCGAGGTCTCCCTCGCCTGGCTGGAGCAGGTCCGCGCCGAGACGGCCCACCGGTAGCGGCCCGCTCCGGGCCCGCAGCGGCGCCGGCCGGAGGCTGGGTCAGCCGCCCGCGGGCGCGGCCTGGACCCAGCGGCCCCGGTGCATCACGCTGGTGACCTGCTGGTCCTGCAGCACGACCAGGTCCGCGGGGGCGCCCGGCTGCAGGGTTCCCGCCGGGAGCCCGAGCGTGCGGGCGGGCGTGGTGGCGGTGACGAGGGTCGCGGCGAGCAGCCGGTCCGGCTCCTCGCCCTCGGCGGCCGCGAGCGCGGCCGCGTACAGCGCGTCGCTGGTCACCGTGCTGCCGGCGAGGCTGCCGTTCCGCAGCCGGGCCTGGCCGGCGCGGACCTCGACCGGCAGCTCGCCGAGGGTGTAGTCCCCGTCCGGCATCCCGGCGGCCGCCATGGCGTCGGTGACCAGGGCGAGCCGTCCGGGGCCGGTGAGCGCCAGCACGTGCCGGACCATGGCCGGGTGGACGTGGACGCCGTCGGCGATGAGCTCCACGGTTACTCCCGGGTCCTGCAGCAGCGCCAGCACCGGGCCCGGCGCCCGGTGGTGCAGCCCCGGCATGCCGTTGAACAGGTGCGTCGCCACCCGGGCCCCTGCCTCGATCGCGGTCCGGGTGGTGGCGAAGTCGGCGTCGGTGTGCCCGACCGCGACCGTGACGCCCGCGCCGGTCAGCTGCCGCACCGCCTCGGTCGCGCCCGGCAGCTCCGGGGCGAGGGTGACCATGCGCAGGTGCCCCCGGGCGGCCTGCAGCAGCGCGGCGACCTCGGCCGGGTCCGGCTCCCGCAGCACGGCCGGGTCGTGCGCACCGCACCGGCGGCTGGAGATCCATGGCCCCTCCAGGTGGATGCCGGCGATGGTGCCCTCGTCGGCCAGCTCGGCCAGCGCCGCCAGCTGCCGGCGCAGCACCTCGGGGGCGGCGCTGAGCAGGCTCGCCACCGAGGTCGTGGTGCCGCGGGCTCGGTGGAAGTCCACCGCCCGCGCCGCCTCCGCGGGGTCCTCGGTGGCCAGCGAGTGGCCACCGCCGCCGTGCCCGTGGATGTCCACCAGGCCCGGGGCGAGCACCGCCTCACCGAGGTCGACCACCCCGGCCGCCGCCTGCGCCGCTACGGCGGGCTCGCCCTCGCCGGCGGCGCTGACCTGCTCGCCCTCGACCAGCAGCCAGCCGGGGCTGAGGACCTGCTCGCCGGTCACCACCCGGGCGGCCCGCAGCAGCCGGGGGCTCGTCGTCCCGTTCACAGCGTCTCCGTCACCTTGCGCAGCCCGCGGGGGGAGTCCGGGTCCTCGCCACGTGCCAGCGCCGTGTGCAGCGCCAGCTGCTGCAGCGGCAGGATCTCCAGCATGGGGGACAGCGGGCCGGGGACGCCGCCGGGGAGCTCGATGCCCAGGGTGGTGCCCGCAACGGCGTCGGCCGAGCCCACGCCGTAGATGTCGGCACCGCGCTCCCGCAGCCGCTCCAGGACCGGGCCCATCGAGTCGCCGGCCGGGCCCTCCGGGACGACGGCGATGACCGGCACCTGCGGGTCCACCATCGCCAGCGGCCCGTGCAGCAGGTCGGCGCCGGAGAACGCCTGCGCCGACAGGTAGCAGGTCTCCATCAGCTTCAGCGCCGCCTCCGCAGCGGTGGGGTAGCCGTACCCCCGTCCCGTGGTCACCAGCCGCTGGGCGAACCGGTAGCGCTGGGCGGCGGCCGCTACCTCGCCCTCGCGGCCCAGCAGCTCCTCGGCCATGGCCGGCAGCTGCCGCAGCACCGCGAGGTGCTGCGGGTGCGGTGGTCGACCGTCCCGGTCCAGGCAGGCGAACAGCAGGTGCAGGGTGAGCAGCTGGGCGGTGTAGGTCTTGGTGGCGGCCACCGAACGCTCGGGGCCGGCGAGCACGTCCAGGTGCAGCTCGGCCTCCGTGGCCAGCGGGGAGTCCGGGTCGTTGGTGACCGCCAGGGTCAGCGCGCCCTGCTCGCGGGCCACCTGGACCGAGTGCACCAGGTCGGGGGAGCCGCCGGACTGGCTGACCGCGATGTGGAGCACGTCGGCGAGGCGGGGGCGGGCGCGGTAGACGGTCATCGTCGACGGGGAGACCAGCCCGCAGGGCAGGCCGTGCTCGATCTCGGCGAGGTACTTGGCGTAGGTGGCGGCGTGGTCGCTGGTGCCCCGCGCCGCCAGCTGCACGAACCGGGGTGCCGCCTGGGCGACCCGCCGGCTCGCCTCGCACGCGGCGGGCACGCCGTCCTCCAGGATCCGGCGCCAGACGCTGGGCTGCTCGGCGACCTCGGCCGCCATGAGCGTGCCGCGTGCCGGGGTGCCGCCCGGCCCGGCGCCGCCACTCACCGCCGACCCTGGTCGGTGCCGCCGACCGTGTCACCCGGTGCTGCCCCGGCGGGTGCGTCGGGCAGCGTGCCGCGCTGGTCCGCCAGGGGCGAGTCCTCGCGGTGGCGGCGGGAGAGCAGGAAGCCCAGGGAGAGGGTGATGACCACGCCGATCGCGGTGTACCAGGTGAACCCGACCAGCTCCGGTTCGACGAGGAACAGGTAGGACATCGTCGCGACCGCGACGGCGAAGCCGATGATCGCGTCGAGCTGGCGGGCACGCCGGACCCACAGGCCGAGGAAGAAGGCACCCAGCAACCCGCCGTAGGTCAGTCCCGCGACGGAGAGGCCGAGCTCGACGACGGGGTTGTCGGTGCCCGTGAAGAGCGCCGCGGCGCCGATGAAGACCAGGCCCCAGCCGAGGGTGATCAGCCTGCCCAGCCGCAGGCCGGCGGCGTCCGCCAGCGGCCGCGTGGTCAGCTGCGCGACGAGGTCGCTGACAGTGGAGGAGGACAGCGCCGACAGCGAGGAGGAGAGGGTGCTCATCGCCGAGGCCATAATGCCGGCCAGCAGCAGCCCGGACAGGCCGGCGGGGAGCGCCTCGACGATGAAGGTGGGGAAGATCTGGTCGCCGGTCTGCAGGCCCAGCTCCTCGGGGCTGCGGCCCTCGTAGTAGCTCCACAGGCCCAGGCCGACCACCAGGAAGAGCGCGAACTGGAGGAAGACGACCACCGCGCTGCCGATGACGGCGCGACGGGCGTCGGCCAGCGACCGGCAGGTCAGCAGCCGCTGGACGATGATCTGGTCGACGCCGTGGGAGGCGGTCGACAGCAGCGCCCCGCCGAGCACGGCGGTGACCAGGGCGTAGGGCTCCGAGATCGGGTTGGAGCTCAGGTCGATGACCTGGGTCTTGCCGGCCGCGGCCGCCTCGGCGAGGAAGCCCCCGCCGACGTGCTGGACGATGACGACCAGGGCGATGATGCCGCCGACCACGTAGAGGCACATCTGCAGCACGTCGACCCAGACGACCGCCCGGATGCCGCCGACCAGGGTATAGGCCACGGTGACCAGGCCCAGGATCGCGATGATCGCGAAGAAGGACAGCTCCAGCCCGAAGCCGTCCAGGACCACCTTCATCGGGATCGCAGCGGCGAACAGCCGGACGCCGTCGGCGAGCAACCGGGTGAAGAGGAAGGCCACCGAGGCGGTCCCCTGCATCCCTCGGCCGAACCGCTCACCCAGGTAGGCGTAGGCCGTGGTCATCTCGCCGCGGTAGTAGCGCGGCAGCAGCACGAACGCCACGACGACCCGTCCGATCAGGTACCCGACAGCGACCTGGATGAAGGTGGTCGTGCCCAGGTAGGCGATCGTCGGCACGCTGATGACCGTCAGCGCGCTGGTCTCCGTCGCCACGACCGACAGGCAGACCGCCCACCAGGGCAGGTCCCGGTTGCCCAGGAAGTAGCCGCGCAGGTCCGACTGCCGGCCGGAGAGCTTCAGGCCCAGCCAGGCCGACGCGGCCAGGTAGAGGGCGATGACGAGGATGTCGACGGGTTGCAACGTCTCCTCCGTGGGGTCGGTGGTGGGTGGACGGGCCGGCCGGGGCCCGTCAGACGATCTCGAGGCGCGTGGGCACGGTGGTGGCGGGCTCCGGCAGCCGCAGCGGGCGGTGGCCGGGAGTGATGCGGCCGGCGACGCGCGGGGCACCGGCGCCGGTGCAGCCGGGCAGCGTGCCCGGCAGCCCGTTCCAGGTGAGGAACCCGAGCAGCGCGAAGAGGTAGGCCTCCTTGGCGTGCGGGTCCAGCCCGACCTCGTCGGTCGTGCCGAGACGGGCTGGGCCGAGGTGGTGGGCGAGCCGGGCCATCAGCACCGGGTTGCGCGTGCCGCCTCCGGAGGCGAGCACCTGGGTGACCCGGTAGCGGTCGAGCGCCGCGGCGACGGTGCGCGCGGTGAGCTCGACCAGGGTGGCCAGGAGGTCCGGGCCGGTCAGGGTGCTGCCGCGGGTGTGCGCGGCCAGCTGTTCCTGCAGGTAGCCGCCGTGGAAGTTCTCCTTGCCGGTGGACTTGGGCGGCTGTCGCCGGTAGTAGGGATGGGCGAGCAGCTGCTGCAGCAGGGCCTGGTCGACGGTGCCCGCAGCCGCGAGGGCACCGTCGCGGTCGACGTGCTCGACGCCGTCGGTGACCAGCCGCACCGCGGCGTCCAGCAGCGCGTTGGCCGGTCCGGTGTCGAAGGCGACAGGGGTGCCGGGGGCACCGACGACGGTGACGTTCCCGATCCCGCCGAGGTTAAGGGCGGCGGCCGGGCCGCGGTCGGTGAGGTCACCGAGCAGCAGCGCGTCCAGGGTGCTGGCCAGTGGGGCGCCCTGTCCGCCGGCGGCGACGTCGGCCGTCCGCACGTCGGAGACGACCGGCAGGCCGGTGGCCTCGGCGATCCAGGCGGGCTGCCCCAGCTGCAGGGTGCCGCGGACCTGGCCGGCGCGCTCGGTCGAACCCGGCTCCACCCAGTGGTACAGGGTCTGGCCGTGCGAGACCACCAGCTCCGGTTCGCCCTGCCCGCCGGCCCGCAGCCGGTCGACCGCGGCCCGCGCCGCCTGGCCAAGCTCCTGACCGAGCTCGGTGTCCAGCCGGCACACCTGCTCGAGGGAGGTGCCCGCCGGTGGCAGGGCAGCCAGTACCTCCTCCTGCAGCGCGGACGACCACGGTTGCTCGTGGTACCCCAACGGGGTCAGCAGCACCCGGTCACCGGTCAGCTCCAGGTCGGCCGCCGCGACGTCGATGCCGTCGACGGAGGTGCCCGAGGAGAGCGCGAGGACGATCACGAGCCGACCTCCAGCGCCTGCCGCACCCGGCCCCCGGCGGCTGCGAGCCGCTCCTGGGCGGTGCGCGTGTCTACGCCGGCCAGCAGTGCCACCAGCGCCGTCTTCGTGTGGCCGCCGGCCTCGGCCAGTGCCCGTTCCGCCTCCACCGGGTCGGCACCGGTGGCTTCTTGCAGGATCCGCCGGGCCCGTGCCTGCAGCTTGGCGTTGGTGGCGCGCACGTCGACCATGAGGTTGCCGTGGGTCTTGCCGAGCCGGACCATCGTGGCGGTCGAGAGCGTGTTGAGGACCAGCTTCTGAGCGGTGCCCGCCTTCATCCGGGTGGAGCCGGCGACCACCTCGGGTCCGGTGTCGACCTCGATGCTGACGTCCACCAGCTCGCTGATCCGGCCCCCGGGGTTGTTGCTGACCCCCACGGTGCCCGCCCCGGCGGCTCGGGCCGCCCGCGCGGCGGCCAGCGCATAGGGGGTGCGGCCGGAGGCGGTGATCGCGACGAGGGTGTCGTCGGGCCCGAGCCGGAGCTGGGCCACGTCGGCCGCAGCCGCGTCCTCGTCGTCCTCGGCTCCCTCGGCGGCGGTGGTGATGGCCTGCTCGCCACCCGCGACGAGGGCGGTGACCTGCTCGGGCCCGGTGCCGAAGGTCGGCCCGCACTCGGCGGCGTCCAGCACGCCCAGCCGGCCCGGTGTTCCGGCCCCGGCGTACACCAGCCGACCGCCCCGCGCCATCCCCGCCACGACGAGGTCCACGGCGGCGGCGACCTGGGCGGAGGCTCGCGCGACCGCCGCCGGAACCGTCGCGTCGTCCGCGGCGATGAGGTCGACGAGCTGCCGGCTGGTGCGGGTGTCCAGGTCGGCCAGCTCCGGTCGGGACCGTTCGGTGTGCAGCCCGGCGAGTTCTCGGTGCAGGTCGCTCACTGTGGGCTCCTGGGGGGTGCGGGGGTGGCGTCACTGCTCACGACGAGCAGGGCGGCGTGCGGGAGGCCGGAGCGGGTGGCCAGCAGCCGGGCTCCGTCGCAGGAGTCACCGACGGCGGGCCGGCGGTCGTGCCCGGGAAGCAGCCGCTCCAGCGCCTCGTCGTAGGCGCGGGTCAGCAGCTCGCCGGCCCCGAAGAGGCCACCGGTCGTGGCGACCAGGGCGGGCTGTGCTGGTGGGAGGACGCTGCGGGCGGCGGCTGCCGTGGTGGCGGCCAGCGCCTCGGCTGCCTGCGCCCACACCTGCCGGCACCACGCGTCCCCCTCGACGGCCAGGTCGAGCACGTCGCTGGCGAAGGCCGCGATCTCCCGGGCCGGGTTGTCACTGCTGTGCACCAGCCGCGGCAGCCCCGTCGGGTCGCCGTATCGCTGGCGCGCCCGCTCGGTCAGCGGCGTGGCGGCGCCGCGTCCGTCGTGCGCGCGGAGCACTGCCTGCAGGCCGCGGCGCCCGATGGCGAAGCCGCTGCCGTCGTCGCCCAACCACGACCCCCACCCGTCGGCCACGGCGGACCGGCCGTCGTGGTCTACGGCGAGGGCGACCGCACCGGTGCCGGCGGCGACCACGACGCCGGGGCTGCCGGCCAGCGCCCCGGCGTGCGAGGTCGTCATGTCGC
>NZ_WIQI01000061.1 GCF_009602535.1 Ornithinicoccus halotolerans
GCCAGGCCGTCGACGTCGTCGCGGGCGGCCAGCTCGACCCGGCGGAACATCGCGTTGCGCACCATCACCCGGAACGCTCGCTCCTGGGCGGTCACCGGGCGCGGCGGCGGGGCCGGCGCACCCGCGGCGACCCGGGCCGCGACCTCGGCCACCCGGTCGGGGTCGGTCAGCGCCTCCCACTCGTCCAGCAGGCTGGAGTCGGTCTGCCGGATGGTCTCCCCGAGCCACTGGATCAGGTCGTCCAGCTCCTCGCTCCGGTAGGCCTCCGGCACGGTCTGCCGCAGGGCCCGGTAGGCGTCGGTGAGGTAGCGCAGCACCACGCCCTCGGAGCGGGCCAGCTGGTAGGAGGAGACCAGCTCGGTGAAGCTCATCGCGTGCTCGTACATCTCGCGCACGACCGACTTCGGTGACAGCGCGTCCTCGCGCACCCACGGGTGGGTCTGCCGGAAGATCTCCAGCGTCGCCTCGAGCAGCTCGGCCAGCGGCTGCGGCCAGCTGACGTGCTCCAGCTGCTCCATCCGCTGGTCGTAGTCCAGGCCGTCGGCCTTCATCTGCGCGACCGCCTCACCACGGGCCCGGTACCGCTGGGCCAGCAGCACCTGGCGCGGGTCCTCCAGCACCGCCTCGACGACCGAGACCACGTCCAGGGCGTAGGTCGGGGACTCCCGGTCCAGCACCTCCAGCGCGGCGACGGCGAACGGGGCGAGCGGCTGGTTGAGCGCGAAGTTGTCCTGCACCCCGCCGGTGAGCCGGACCGTGCGGCTCCCCTCCTCCGGCTGCTCGACCCGCTCCAGGACCCCGGTCTCCAGCATGCTGCGGCCCAGCGTGATGGCTCGTCGGGCGAGCCGCCGCTGCTCGCGGGGGTCCTCGTGGTTGTCGCGCAGCAGCCGCGACAGCGTCCGGACCGGGTCCCCCGGCTGGGTGGCGTGCCGGGCGACCACGTTGAGGATCATCGAGTGGTCCACCCGCATCCGAGAGCGCAGCTGCTCCGGCTCCGCGGTGACGAGCTTGTCGAAGGTCTCCTCGGTCCAGCTGACGAAGCCCTCCGGCGGCTTCTTGCGCTGCACCTTGCGCCGCTTCTTCGGGTCGTCACCGGCCTTGGCCAGGGCGCGGGCGTTCTCGATGGCGTGCTCGGGGGCCTGCACGACGACGTAGCCGCGGGTGTCGTACCCCGCCCGGCCGGCCCGGCCGGCGATCTGGTGGAACTCCCGGGCACGCAGCACCCGCTGCCGGGAGCCGTCGAACTTGGTGAGCCCGGTGAGCAGCACGGTGCGGATCGGGACGTTGATCCCGACACCGAGGGTGTCGGTGCCGCAGATGACTCGGAGCAGCCCGTCCTGGGCCAGCCGTTCCACCAGCCGCCGGTACCGCGGCAGCATGCCGGCGTGGTGCACCCCGATCCCCTGCCGGACCAGCCGAGACAGGGTGCGCCCGAAGCCGGCGGTGAAGCGGAAGGCGCCGATGCGCTCGGCAATCGCCTCCTTCTCGGCCCGGCCGACCAGGGTGAGGGAGGTGAGCGCCTTGGCGCGCTCCAGCGCCTCCTTCTGGGTGAAGTGCACGACGTACACCGGGGCCTTGTCCTCGTCCAGCAGCGTGCCGAGGGTCTCGGTGAGCGGGGTCATCACCCAGGAGAACTCCAGCGGCACCGGGCGCTCGGCCGAGGTCACGACCGCGGTCTCCCGGCCGGTGCGCCGGGTCAGGTCCTGGGCGAACCGGCCCACCTCGCCCAGCGTGGCCGACATCAGCAGGAACTGCGCCTGCGGCAGCTCGAGCAGCGGCACCTGCCAGGCCCAGCCGCGGTCGGGCTCGCCGTAGTAGTGGAACTCATCCATGACCACCAGGCCGACGTCGGCGGCGGGGCCCTCCCGCAGCGCGATGTTGGCCAGCACCTCGGCGGTGCAGCAGACGATGGGGGCGTCGGCGTTGACGGCGGCGTCCCCGGTGAGCATGCCGACGTTGTCGGCGCCGAACAGGTCGCACAGCGCGAAGAACTTCTCGCTCACCAGCGCCTTGATCGGCGCGGTGTAGAAGCTGACCCGGTCCTCGGCGAGCGCCTGCGCGTGGGCGGCGGTCGCCACCAGCGACTTCCCGGAGCCGGTGGGCGTGCCCAGGATGACGTTGTCTCCGGCGAGCAGCTCGATGATCGCCTCCTCCTGGTGCGGGTAGAGGCTGGTGCCCCGCTCCTGCGCCCAGCCGGCGAAGGCCTCGTACAGCTGGTCGGGGTCGACGCCGGAGGGGTCATCGGGCAGCAGGTCGGTGAGGGACATCGTCCCCATCCTCGCCCATCGGCGTCCCCCGCCGCGGGGCCCCGGACTGCGGGGCCCGCGCTGGTGCGGCGAGACTGGGGCCATGATCACGATCGCGCTCGCCCGCCAGCTGCAGGAGGCCGGCATGATCTGGTCCCCCATGCCCGGGGACCGGTTCGTCGTCACCTCCCCCGGCATGGAGGAGGACGTGTTCTACCTGGCGGACATGACCGTCGAGGTGCACCGGTTCGTCGGCGGCTCGGTGATCGGCTTCAACGGCGTCGCCGAGTGGGCGCTGGACTCGGTGGACCTGGAGGACACGCTCTGGCTGCCGCGGGAGGACCAGATGCGCGCGGTCCTCGGGCCGGCGTTCGTGCGGCTCGCCCGCGCCGACGGGCCGGTCGGGGCGGAGCGGGAGTACGTGGTCGTGGTCGACGTCGGCGGCCAGGAGGAGCAGGCCGCCCACCACGACGCCGAGTGCGCCTACGCACACGCGCTGCTGACCGTGCTGCGCTCCCAGGGCTGACTGGGGACACGGCGCCACCGGGAAGGGCGGAGGCTTCCGCCGGCTTCAGGTCCGGCAGGAGGGCCTCAGCCGGTTGCCCTGACCGAGGCGGGGGCGCAGTCGTCGCCGGCCTCGGCCGCCGCCTGCTCCAGCATCGGCAGCACCTCGTCAGTGCTGCGCAGCGCCGCCTGCGGGAAGTAGCCGGCCATCACCGACATCGCCGCCTCGTGGGCCTCGTCGGTCGAGCCGGCACAGCCGTCGGTGACCACGGTGACGCGGGCACCGTCGTCGACGGCGGGAAGCACCGTGGAGATCACGCAGCAGTCGGTCGCCACGCCGGCCACCACCAGGTGCGGGTCCGGCCCGGTCAGCTCGCGCATTTCCGCGGTCCACTTGCCGAAGGTCGGCGCCAGCACAGTGTGCGGCCACGACAGGTCGGCCAGCCGCTCGTCGAGGGCGAAGGTCGGGTGGTCGGCGGGCCGGTCGGCGAACTGGTACTCGCGGAAGTAGTCGCGCCAGGAGCCGTGCTTCTCCGTCTTAGGCACCCACCGGGTCAGCACCACCCGGTCGCCGAAGGCGGGCACCAGCCGGCGGACCGGCTCGACGATCTCCTCCCAGCGCGGCACCCGCCACTGCGAGGTGGGGTCGGTGAAGACCCGCTGCGGGTCGATGACCAGCAGCCAGGGGCGCTGCGGGCCCAGCGGGTCGGGGGCGGAGTGGGGCGTCACCTCAGGCACGAGACCCATCCTGCGGGGTGGGCTCCCCGACCGCGACCGGAACCGCCTGGCCGGCGGCCGCGTCCTCCCGGCGCACCCGGCCGGCCTGCAGGGCGGCGTAGCCGAGGAAGCCGATGACCAGCGCCACCAGCACACCCAGGTTCGCCCATGCCCAGTCACCGTCGCGGCCGCCGAGCGGGCCGAGCAGGTAGCCCTGCCAGTTGTTCCACGAGGCGGCCTCGGCGAACACGTTGATCACCAGGCCCCAGCCGACCACGCAGCCGAGCGCCATGACCGCCAGCGAGGTCCAGTTCCAGGCGCCGTAGCGGCCGGCCGGGTCGAACAGCGCACGGTCGTCGTAGTCGCGGCGCCGCAGCACGACGTCGGCCATCATGATCCCGGCCCAGGCCGCGACCGGGACGCCCAGGGTGATCAGGAAGCTCTGGAACGGGGCCAGGAAGCTCTCGGCGAAGAACACGACGTAGACGGTGCCGGCGGTCAGGATCATCCCGTCGACGAACGCCGCGGCGGGGCGGGGCATCCGGACCCCGAGGCTGAGCAGGGTGAGACCGGAGGAGTAGATGCCCAGGACCGCGCCGCTCACCAGCGCCAGCACGGCGGCGGCCAGGAACGGCACCAGCACCCACACCGGCAGGATGGTGGCCAGGGTGCCGATCGGGTCGTCGGCGATGCCGTCCATCAGCTCGGGACGGGAGCCGACCAGCAGCAGCCCGTAGAGCACCAGCAGGGTGGGAGCGAGGGCGCCGCCCACGGTGTTCCACAGCACGATGGCCCCGCCCGAGGCATCGCGGCGCTGGTAGCGGGACCAGTCGGCGGCGATGTTGATCCAGCCCAGCCCGAACCCGGTCATCAGCATCACCAGCGCGCCGATCACGGCCTGCGTGGAGCCGGTGGGCAGCTGCCCGACGGCGGCCAGGTCCACCTGGTCCATCGTCAGCAGGAGGTAGCCGACGGTGACGGCCCCGGTCAGCCAGGTCAGCACCGACTGCAGCCGCATGATCGTGTGGTAGCCGGCGACGGAGGCCCCGACCACGAGGGCGGCGATGACCCCGCAGGCGACCACCAGCGTGGTGGTGCCGCTGCTCCAGCCCAGGGCCGCGAAGACGGTGGCCGTGGCCAGCGTGGCCATGATGGTGAGGAACGTCTCCCAGCCGATGCTGACCAGCCAGGACACCACCCCGGGCAGCTTCTGCCCGTGGAAGCCGAAGGCCGCCCGGGTCATCACCATGGTGGGCGCCGAGCCGCGCTTGCCCGCCAGCGCGATCACGCCGCAGGCGGCGAACGACAGCACCACGCCGATGATGGTCACCGGGACCGCCTGGGCGAAGGAGATGCCGAAGCCGTAGACGAACGCGGCGTAGCTGACCCCGAACACGGAGACGTTCGCGGCGAACCACGGCCAGAACAGGTCGTGCGGCCGGGCGGTGCGCTCGGCCTCGGTGATGATCTCGATGCCGTTGAGCTCGACCAGGGGGCGGGCGGCAGTGCCGGGGGCGGTCCCGGTCGCGGCGGGGGACTCACTCATGGCCGGGAGCCTGCCACGGCCGCTGCTGCCGCGGATAGCCGCCCGGCGCGGGCCGGCCGGCCAGTAGGTTAGGGGCCGGGCGGTCGAGGCCCGCACGAGGGAGGCAGGAGGCAGGCACCGGTGGCCGACGAGGCAGGTCGTCGCGGGAGCGGTCGCGACCGCGAGCAGCACTGGGAGGAGCGGCTCGCGCTGCCCGTACTGGTCGCCGCCCTGGCCTCGGTGCCCGCCGTCTTCCTCACGCTGCTGGACCAGCCCTACGAGACAGTGGGCCGGGTCACCAACTGGGCGACCGGCGCGGTGCTCGTGGCCGAGACCGTGGTGCTGTTCGCCGTCTCCCAGGACAAGCGGGACTGGCTGCGGCGCCACCTCTGGCTGGTGCTGCTCACGGTGGCCGTGGTGGTGGCGGTCGTGCTGGCGATCGGCCCGGTGCAGCTGCTACGGCTGCTGCGGGTGGTGGGAGCGCTGCGGGTGGTGCGCGCCGGGCGGATCGTCAAGGCCGGGCGGATCCTGCGGGAGCGGGCCGGCTTGAGCGGTCGCTGGGCGCAGCTGCCGACGGTGGTGGCCTCGCTGCTGGTCGCCGCCTTCGTCGCGGTGGTGCTCTCGGACCCGACCTCGCGGACCCGGGAACTGATGGATGAGCTGCTGGGGCGCACCGGCGGCATGGTCGCGGCCGGCGTCGCGGGCCTGCTGCTGGCGGGTGCGACGTTCGTGGTGATGCGCCAGCGGCGACGCGACGAGGCCGAGAAGCGTGGTGCCGGGCAGCGCCAGTAGCCGCGGCGGAGCCGGTTCGGCTACCGCTGCCCCTCCGGGCCGGCGGGCAGCAGATCCTCGATGAGGGCCTGCACCCGTCGCCGGATCTCGTCGCGGATCGGCCGCACCGCCTCCAGCCCCTGACCGGCGGGGTCGTCCAGCTCCCAGTCCTCGTACCGCTTGCCCGGGAAGATGGGGCAGGCGTCGCCGCACCCCATCGTGATGACGACGTCGGAGTCCTGCACGGCCCCGGTGGTCAGCACCGTCGGCTGGTTGGCCGAGATGTCGATGCCTTCCTCGGCCATCGCCGCGACGGCCGCGGGGTTCACCTGGTCGGCCGGCTCGGAGCCGGCCGAGCGCACCTCGATGCGCCCCTGCGCGAGGTGCTGCAGGTAGCCGGCGGCCATCTGCGAGCGGCCGGCGTTGTGGACGCACACGAACAGGACGGAGGGCTGGTTCACGGTGGGCTCCTCGGACGGGTCAGGTTCGGACATGAGGGGTGTTCTCGCGCTGGGGGAACCGGTCGCGCAGCGCCAGCGCGACGTAGACCAGGCCCACGAGGACCGGCACCTCGATGAGGGGGCCGACCACGCCGGCCAGGGCCTGTCCGGAGGTGACGCCGAAGGTGGCGATGGCGACGGCGATGGCGAGCTCGAAGTTGTTGCCGGCCGCCGTGAACGCGAGCGCGGTGGTCCGCTCGTAGGACAACCCGAGCACGAGCCCGGCGGCCACACCGATCCCCCACATCAGCGCGAAGTAGGCGAGCAGCGGGACGGCGATGCGGGCGACGTCCCAGGGGCGGGAGGTGACCTGGTCGCCCTGCAGCGCGAACAGGATGACGATGGTGAAGAGCAGCCCGTACAGCGCCCACGGCGCCACCCGGGGAAGCAGCTCCTGCTCGTACCAGGCTCGCCCTCGTGCCCGCTCCCCCCAGACCCTGGAGAGCCAGCCGGCCACCAGCGGGATGCCCAGGAAGATGAGCACGGACCTGCCGATCTGCCAGGGGCTGACGTCCAGCCCGGCCTGCTCCAGGCCCAGCCACCCGGGGAGCACGGACAGGTAGAACCAGCCCATCGCGGCGAAGGCGACCACCTGGAACACCGAGTTGAGCGCGACCAGGACCGCCGCGGCCTCCCGGTCCCCGCAGGCCAGGTCGTTCCAGATGATGACCATGGCGATGCAGCGGGCCAGGCCGACGATGATCAGGCCGGTGCGGTACTCCGGCAGGTCCGGCAGCAGCGCCCACGCCAGCGCGAACATCAGCGCCGGCCCCACGACCCAGTTGAGCACCACGGAGCTGATGAGCATCCGCCGGTCGGCGACCACCGCGTCGAGCCGGTCATAGCGCACCTTGGCCAGGACGGGGTACATCATCACCAGCAGGCCCAGGGCGATCGGCAGCGAAACCCCGTCGACCTCCACCGCACCCAGCCACTCCCCCAGGCCGGGCACCAGCCGGCCCAGCAGCAGGCCGCCGACCATGGCTGCCCCGATCCACACCGGCAGGTACCTGTCGGTGCCGGACAGCCGGGCCGCCGGGCGAGTCTGACGGGGCGGGACCGTCCCGACGCTCACTGCGGCGCCCCGCTGCCGAGGCGCTGCAGCGTGAGCGGCTGGGCGCCGGCGGAGGTGCCGCAGCAGCCGCCGGCGCCCTCGGCCGGCTGCGACTCGTCGAACAGGCCGGCGCCGCCGCAGACCCCGGTGTCGGGCAGCCGCAGCTCGACGGCCGTCGCGGCCGCCAGGTCGTCGTCCAGGGCGGCCGCGATCGAGCGCACCTGCTCGTAGCCGGTCATCGCGAGGAAGGACGGGGCCCGGCCGTAGGACTTCATGCCCGCCAGGTAGAGGTCACCCTCCGGCTGGGCCAGGACGTCGTAGCCGTGCGGCTGCACCGAGCCGCACGAGTGCAGGTTGGGGTCGATGCCGGGGGCCAGCCGCGTCGGGGCCTGCAGCCGGTGGTCCAGGTCCAGCCGCACCTCGGACAGGAAGGTCAGGTCGGGCCGGAACCCGGTCGCGACGACCACCTCGTCGAGCGAGCCGACGCGGCGGCCGTCGGTGGCCACGAGGGCGACCCGGTCGGACCCGGACCCCTCCACGGCGGCCGTGCGGAAGCCGGTGACGACTTCGATCAGGCCCGCCTCGACGGCCCGGCGGACGGTCTGACCCAGCGCGCCGCGTGCGGGCAGCTCGTCCAGCTCACCCCCGCCGTAGCTGCTACCGACCGTGGCGCGGCGCAGCACCCACACCACCCGGGACCCCTCCGCCCACAGCGGTGCCGAGGTCAGCGCGATCAGCGCGGTCAGGGCCGACGCGCCCGAGCCGACGACCGCGGTCGCGCGCCCGGCGTACCGCGGCTCGTCGCGGGCCGGGTCAGGCATGCCGTACGAGATCCGGTGGGCGTGGGGTGCCTCCCCGGGGACCGGGTACCCCTCGGTCCCCAGCGGGTTGGGCCGGGTCCAGGTGCCGGAGCAGTCGACGACCGCACGGGCCAGCAGCCGGTCGGTGGAGCCGTCCGCGCGCTGGACGTGCAGCACGAACGGGTGCTCCTCCCGGCCCGAGTCCACCAGCAGGTCCCGGTCGCGCCGGGCGACGCCCAGCACCCGGTGCCCGGTGTGCACGTGCTCGGTCAGGACGGCCGCCAGCGGCTCGAGGTAGTCGCGCACCCACTCCCCGCCCGTGGGGTAGGTCGAGGGGTCCGGGCGGCGCCACCCGGTCGGCTCCAGCATCGCGACCGCTGCCGGGGACATGAGCTCGGACCACGGCGAGAACAGCCGCACGTGGGCCCAGTCCCGCACCGAGGCCCCCGGTCGGTCGCCCTGTTCCAGGACCACCACCGGCTGGCCTCGGCGGACCAGCTCGGCAGCCGCCGCCAGGCCGATGGGCCCCGCGCCGATGACAGCGACGGGCAGGGTGGTGCTGGCGGGTGCTGACATGGGTCGCTCCTCTGATTCGATGAACCTCGATACAGTGTGATCTTGCACCGCACATCGACGAATGTCAATATAGACGGGTGACCCATACTTCGCCGGTTCCGCACCGGGCCCCCGACGCCCAGGCGTGTGGGCCGTCGTGCTGCCCGCCGGAGGGGCTGCCGCAAGATGAGGCCGAGCGCCTCTCGGGCCTGCTCAAGGCGCTGGCCGACCCCGTCCGGCTCCGGCTGTACTCCCGGATCGCCAGCGTCGACGAGGTGTGTGTCTGTGACCTCGGCGAGGTCGGGGTCTCCCAGCCCACCGTCTCGCACCACCTGCGCAAGCTGCGCGAGGCGGGTTTGATCGCGAGCGAGCGGCGCGGCACCTGGGTCTACTACCGGACCATGCCCGAGGCCCTCGCCCCGCTCGCGCACCTGCCGCACTGGAGCCCCGCGGGCGTCAGCTGACGCCACGCGGTAGCGGCCCCTGAACGCGAGCCGCCGCCCGGACCGAGTCGTCGGTCCGGGCGGCGGCCTGGTCGCCGGTGGCTACTCGGTCACCGGGTCGTGGTCGTGGTCGTGCGGGCCGTCACCGCCCAGCGGGCCGGCGAAGGTGTGCTCCGGGCCGGCCGGCTCCGGGATCTCGAACTTGCCCGGGACCGGCTTGCCGACGACCCCGTTGACGTCCTCGGTGGAGTAGGCGTAGGTCATCACCGCGAACGCCACCGCGTCCGAGTTCACCTCAAGCGCGTGGTGGCTGAGGTTCTCGATGGTGTCGCAGACCAGGTGGTAGCAGGGGTCGAACTGGGCGCCCGCGGTGCCGCCCCAGATGGCCTCCTGCTCCTCGGTCTTGACGACCTCGGCGCCGGTGAACAGCCCGCTGGAGGGGATGCCGTTGTTGATGAACGCCTGGTAGTCGCTGCGACCGCTGAACGCTGAGTCGTCGTAGGGCTCACCACGCAGCGTGTAGAACGACTCGAACAGCGACTCGATCGCCTCCGAGCCCTCGGGGACCGGGACCGGCGCCTCGAAGCTGGACTCGTTGGCGTCGTACACCTGGAAGACGTAGTTCGGCGAACCGATCATGTCGAAGTTCAGGTACAGCGCGATCCGGTCGAGCTCCTCCTGGGACTGCTGCCCGACCCACTCGGTGGAGCCGATGAGGCCGAGCTCCTCCGCGCCCCACCACGCGAACCGCACGGTGTTCTCCGGCCGCAGCTTGCCCATGACCTGCGCGATCTCCAGCAGCGCGGACGAGCCGCTGCCGTTGTCGTTGATGCCCGGTCCGGCCATGACGGAGTCCAGGTGGGCCCCGGCCATCACCACGTTGTCCGGGTTGTCCCCGGCCAGCTCACCGATGACGTTGTAGGACGTGCGGGTCACGAAGTCGACCATCACGCGCGCGGTGGAGCCTGTCTCGGACAACCCGACACCGCTGTCGTGCGAGGTCGCCACGACGGGAATGTCGAAGTCGATGCCCAGCGTGATGTTGTCCAGCAGGCCCTCGTTGCCCGGCGTGCCGGTGTTGAAGATGACGACCGCCTCCGCGCCGGCGTCGACGGCGTTCTGCACCTTGTCCTGGAAGGCGCAGGCACCTCGCTGGATCAGCGCGACGTCGGAACTGCCCGAGAGGTTCAGTCCTGCGAAGTCGGTCGCCTCACAGCCGCTCGTGGAGGCGGCAGGGTCGGCCAGGCTCAGGTCGACGGGGATGACCTCACCGGTCACGTCACCCTCTCCGGTGCCGGTGACCCGGGTTCCCACGGCGTGCGTCTGGTCGGTCGGAGTGAGCTGGTGCAGCAGGTTGTCCACGCCCGGGTAACCGAACTCCACCACCTCGGCGTCCCAGCCGGCCTCCTGCAGGACGTCGACCACGTAGTCGACGCTCGCCTCGTAGCCGGGGGTCTGGTCCGCGCGCGTCCCGCCGTTGGCGTCCGCGATGGCCTGGAACGCTTCCTGGTGCTCCATCACGCCTTCCAGGCGGACGCACTCCAGCAGCTTGGCGTAGGTGTTGTTGGTCCGGTTGTCACAGGCCTGGCCACTGGGGGCGGCACCAGACGGTGCCGCGGCCAGCCCGAGGCCGACCAGGGCGGCTGTGGCCCCACCAGCCACGAGCCTGCGCGAGGGGAAGAGGGAGAAGGGCATCATTGACCTCCGATGAGAAACAGGAAAGCGAGCCAACGGCTCGGGAATCGCACGCTACTCCTGAGGCAGGTGACCGTCTATGCCCTGCGGCCGGACAGCAGGTCGAGCTGGCGTGCCTCGACCCGACCGGAGCAGTCGAACGGGCTGCGACGTACGCTGACCGGCACGTGGCTGCAGGCGGCAGCCCCTCGGGCTCCCTGAGGGAACGCCCCGATGCCAGCCTGCGCGGGCCTCTAGCTCAATGGGCAGAGCTGCGGACTTTTAATCCGTAGGTTGTGGGTTCGAGTCCCACGGGGCCCACTCTCTACCCGTGCTGGTCAGCAGCATGGGCGCGCGCGACCTCACCGTCCAGGCCCACCCCGGTGCTAGCGATCTGCTAACTCTCTCCGCAGACACTCGCGCGAAGCACGACGTCGCTCGCGCGGCTGCCGTCATCGGGGACTCTGCCGTTACGCACCGGCGAGCTGGCCGCCAGCCTCATCACAGGTCATCCGCCACGGGATCAGTCACGGCAACCAGAGCAGCGCCTCGAGGCTCTTGACATCCAGGCCCACAGCAAGGGGGTGGCTCCCAGCGTCCGACCCCCGAAGGGTCTTCACCGCCCGGAGGACGCTGGGTAAGGTCGTTGTGTCCCAAGTCACACCGACATGGAGGAGGGCACCATGCGTGTCCCACGCGTAGCCATGATTGCCGCACTGGCGATTCCGGTGTCCGTCGCGGGTCCCGCCGCCACGGGCGCCCCGGACGTCTACCACGGCTCTTGCGAGCGTTACGGTCAGTCGTGGGCCGTATGGGCCCGGGGGGAGTTGCCGGCGGAGTTCGGAAGCCCCGGCACGGTCATGCCCGAGCTCGCCAGGAGCGGACCAGGTGCCGCCGCCGCCTTCCTGCACATGGAGATGACCGAAGAGGTCGAGGGCCTCCCGGGGACGCCGCTCTGCGACCCGCACCCGAGGCACGGCAACTAGTTGTACTGGTTGGGCAGGTCGTCAAGCGGGTGACCGACGGGGCCCGCCCGGGCTCAGCCGAGCGGCACGTGCGCCAGCTCGGCCCGCGAGGTGATGCCGAGCTTCGTGAACACGTTGCGCAGGTGGAAGTCAACGGTGCGGGGGCTGACGAACAACGTGGCCGCCACCTCTCGCGTGGGCAGCCCCTGCGCCACCAGCGTCGCCACTCTGAGCTCGGTCGGGGTCAGGCGCGGTGCTGACCCCTCCTCGGGACGCCCTCTGCTGACGCGTTCCCCGGACGCGCGCAGCTCCTCAGCAGCGCGCTCGGCCCAGCGTCGAGAACCGACGTCCTCGAACGTCTGCAGGGCTGCCCGAAGATGGGGCCGGGCGTCCACCCGTCGCCGTCGCCGACGAAGCCACTCTCCGTAGGCAAGGTGCGTGCGGGCGGCGTCGACCCGTCGTGCTGACTGTGCGTGCAGGGTCAGCGCCCGGGCGAAGTGAGCCTCGACGCCCTCCGCAGGCTCACCCAGCAGCGCCCGGCCGTGCTCCACGACGGCGCCCGCCCACGGGGAGCCCGTCCCGTGGGCGTAGGCGGCGAGCTGCTCCAGCCACTGGTGGGCGAGGTCCTGCCGGCCGGCCGCGACGGCCGTCTCGACCCGGTCCAGGGCAACGAGCCGCTCGGCGAACCCGTGCGCCATCCGCTGGTAGTGATGCACTGCCGTTGCCGGCGAGTCCGCCAGCACGGCCCGGGTCCACAGCACCTGGTCCCTGACCGATGCCGCGGTCGACCCGAGCGGCCCCTCGGCGACCGTCCGTTCCAGGTCGGCCAGGCGATCGGGCGCGTCGGCGTCACCGCGCAGTGCGCTCGACAGCGCCAGCCACGCCCGGGGCATGGCGGCCAGGGCCGGACGTCCAGTCGCCTGCGCCAGGTCGAGCGCCTCCCGGGCACCGGCCGCGAGCTCGTCCCACCTCCCCAGGACGGCGTCCACACCACCTCTGCGGGTCAGGGCGTAGAGGATCATGATCAGGGAGCCCTGCTCGCGGGCCACATCCAGCAGGCGCTCGTGCAGCCGTAGGGCGACGTCGTCGACGGCGAGGTGCATGGCGGCCAGGGCGAGGTTCGGCAGCGGACCGTCGAGCGCCACCTCTGCGTCGTCCACGTCCGTCTCGGCGGCCGCGACCGCTTCGGCTGCCTCCCGCCACTGGTGCTGAGAGATGTGGACGAACGCCTTGAGTACCTCCCCCACGCATCGCTCCCTGGCGGTTGTCGGCTCGCCGACCAGGCTGAGCGGGTCCGTGTAGGGCTCGATGGGCACCATCGCCTGCAGCGAGGCCGCGAACATGGCCATCCCCCGCGCTCGGGCGGCGTCGTGAGGTGCGACTGTTGCCGCCTCGTCGAGCAGGCGCCGGTGCGCCAGCCCCACCGACCCGGTGTTCCACTCGATACGGGCGCGCAGCAGCGCAGCGTCGGCGCGCTGGAGCGGTTCGTCCAGGGACAGCAGCGCGCCGTCGGCGAGGCTCGCCGCGCGGTCGGGCCGCCCGGCGGTCCACGCCTCGGCCGCGGCTTCGTACAGCCGTCGGCCACGGTCGGCCGGCTCGAGCGTGAGCTCGGCGGCACGTTCCCAGGCAGCGGAGGCGGCCTCATGACCGCCGACGGCGACCGAGCGCCGGGCCGATGCCTCCAGCTCGGCCACGACCGTCTCGTCCGGGTGGTCGGCCGCGGCGGCCAGGTGCCAGGCGCGGCGGTCAGCGTCCTGGGGAGGCAGCTGGGCGGCCAGGGCGGCGTGCGCCTGGCGGCGCTCCGACGTCGTCGCACCGGCGTAGATGGCAGACCGCACCAGCGGGTGCCGCAGCTCCACCCGCGTGCCGTCCCGCCGAAGCAGCCCGGAACGCTCCACGGCGTCGAACGACTCGGCTGCAGCGCCGAGACGGCGGGCCGCATCACGCACGAGGCCAAGGTCACCGGAGTCGTCGGTGGCGGCGACGAGCAGGACCGTGCGGGCCCCCGGGTCCAAGCGGTGGTACCTGTCCAGGAACCCCGCTTCCACACCCTTGGTCAGCGGGAGCAGGCTCGGCACCGGCGTGACGCCTGCCAGTACGTCGGCGCCCAGGCTGACTGCCAGCTCGGCGAGGGCGAGGGCGTTGCCGCCCGTGCCGGCATGCAGCCGGTCGGCCACGTCCGGCGAGACCTCGACGCCGGCGAGGCTTCCGAGCAGCGTGCGCGTCCCTGCCGGGTCCAGTCCGGTCACGGCGAGCGTCGGTAGGTCCACCGGCTCGGCGAGATGGTCCTCGCGCGCGGCCAGCAGCAGGGCCAGCCGCTCCCCCTCCGTCCGGCGCGCCACGAACAGGAGGGCTTCCCTCGACGCGGCATCCACCCAGTGCAGGTCATCCACCACGACGAGGGTGGGCACCGTGGTCGCGGTGTCGGACAGCAGGGTCAGGACCGCGAGGTACACCAGGAACCGGTCGGTCGCACCGGAGTCGGGCTCGTCGCTCAGGCCCAGCGCGTGACCCAGCGCACTCGCCTGGCGTGGCGGCAGGGTCGGGAGCTCGCGCAGCAGCGGCCGCAGCAGCCGGTGCAGCGCCGCGAACGGCAGCGGTGACTCGGACTCCACCCCGCGCACCCTCATGACGCGCATGTCGGTGGCTGACCTTGCCGCGTCGGCCAGGAGCACCGACTTGCCGGCTCCCGGCTCCCCCTGCACCAGGATCGCGGCCCCTTCGCCACGTCGCGCCGCGTCCAGGACCGTGGCCAGCCTCGCCCGCTCGGCGCTCCGTCCGACGATCACGCGACGAAGCATATGGGGACGCTCCGGCGCTGGTGAGGAGGGGCAGGTGTGCGAATCCCGGTGATTTCACCGGCGCGACGGCAGGGCCCGGACGGGGAGTCTCGAAGGACCAGCACACCGCCCACATCGAGGAGTACCCGTGATGTCGTCCACCCCGCGGATCTTCGTCGGCGCCGCCACCATCCGCGTGGCCGGCGCCGTCTGCGGCCACTGTCTGGACGCCGTCCAGGCGTCCGTGCGCCAGCTCCCCGGCGTCCGCTCGGTCGCCGTGGACCAGGTGGCGTGCACCGTCACGGTCGTTGCCGACCGGCCCGTCGACCTCACCGACGTCGATGCCGCCGTGTCACGCGCCGGCCACAGCACCGTCCCCCTCCACTGAATCCGACGCAGAAGGCAGGAACCATGACCAGCACACCACTCACCAGCACCGCCGCGACCGTCGCGGACGGCGTGCGATCCGCACCTCCCGCGGCGACCGCCACCGGTGTCGTCAAGATCTACGGACGCGGCACCACCGAGGTCCGCGCCCTGGCGGGCGCCAGCCTCGTCATCCCCACCGGGGAGCTGACGGCCGTCATGGGGCCCTCGGGCTCGGGCAAGTCCACCCTCATGCAGACGATGGCCGGCCTCGACACGGTCGACGAGGGCTCCATCCGGCTGGGTGGCACCGAGGTGACCGAGCTCTCCGAGAAGGAGCGCACGCTACTGCGACGGCAGCGCATCGGCTTCGTCTTTCAGAGCTTCAACCTCGTGCCCTCGCTGACGGCGCGGGAGAACATCACCCTGCCGCTTCGGCTCGCCGGACGGTCGGCCGACCCTGCCTGGCTCGACGAGCTCGTCGCGACGCTGGGTCTGGGCGACCGCCTCGCTCACCGGCCCAGCGAGCTGTCGGGCGGCCAGCAGCAGCGGGTGGCCGTCGCCCGGGCGCTGGTCACCCGGCCGGAGATCGTGTTCGCCGACGAGCCGACCGGCAACCTCGACTCCCACCACGGGCACGCCTTGCTGGCCTTTCTGCGACGAGCTGCGCGTGAGTTCGGGCAGACCGTCGTCATGGTCACCCACGACGCCACGGCGGCGTCGTACGCGAACCGGGTCGTCTTCCTCGCCGACGGCCGCGTCGTCGGCGACCTGACCGAGCCCACCGTCCCGGCTGTCATGACCCGGATGGCCGGGCTCCAGCAGCCCGCGCCGCAGGCAGGGCGGTGAGCGTCATGTGGCACCTGACACTGCGCAACCTGCTGGCCCACCGCGGCCGGTTCGCCCTCACGCTGCTCGCGGTCGTCCTGTCGGTGACCTTCATCTCCGGCAGCCTGATGCTGACCGACACCTCCGAGCGGCTGCTCGACGACCAGTTCCGGGCCGCCTCCGCGGGTGTCGACATCACGGTCCGCGACGCTGCCGCCTTCGACTCTGCCATGGGCGTCGAGGTCGAGCGGGACCCGTTGCCTTCAAACCTCGTTGAGCGGGTGGCTCAGGCGCCCGGGGTGGGCGATGTCCGTCCGGTGGCCGACGGGCAGGGCGTGCTCGAGGTGGACGGCGAGGCGGTCGTCCCCACGGGGCCCTCCCTCCTGTCCTCCTACTCGCCCGAGCCGTTCGGCGCGTTCACCGTGCGCGAGGGACGTGCGCCGGAGCGCACCGGCGAGGTGGCCATCGATGTCGCCACCGCCCGCACCGCCGGTGTCGAGCCCGGGGACACCGTCGCGGTCCTCACCGACCGGCGCACCGCCCTCCGCGTCGTCGGGCTGGTCGGCTTCGCCGACGAGGACGGGATGCCGGGCGCCACCGTGGCACTGGTCCCGCTGGCGGAGGCGCAACACATGCTGGGGCTGTCCGGCGGCTACTCCGAGCTGCTGGTCACGACCGCGGACGGCGCGTCGGTCGAGGAGGTCCTCGCCGGGCTGCGCTCGGCGCTCGGCGAGCGGTATGCGGTCGCCTCCGCGCAGGACTCCGCGGCAGCCAGCGCCTCCGCCGCGCAGGAGCAGATCGGCTCCCTCGGTCTGGTGCTCACCGCCATGTCAGCGGCGGCCCTGCTCGTCGGCGCGATGCTGATCGCCAACACCTTCGCGATCGTCACCAACCAGCGGCGCCGCGAGATCGCCCTGCTGCGCGCCGCTGGAGCGACCTCCGGCCAGGTGAGCAGGTCCGTGCTCGGTGAGGCGCTGGTCGTCGGGGTCGTGGGCTCCGCGCTCGGGATCGCGCTCGGGGCGCTGGCCGCCGACGGGCTGCGGAGCCTCAGCGCGGCCTTCGGGACCGCCCTGCCCGACG
>NZ_WIQI01000062.1 GCF_009602535.1 Ornithinicoccus halotolerans
CCGCGGGCGGGCCGTGCGCGCACCGGGCCAGCAGCCCGGCCAGCAGCGCGGTCTGCCGGGGGAGCCCGGACACCAGCACGTGCTCTCGCCGCGAGTGGGGGCCGCCGCCGATGCCGCCGACCCCGTCCAGCACCGGCAGCCCCAGTGCGGCGATGAAGTTGCCGTCGCTGGCACCGCCGACGGCGATGCCAGCGATGCGGTGGCCCAGCTCGGCCGCTACCTGCTGGGCGAGCGCGAGGTAGCCCTCGGTGGCGGGGCCGGGGTTCATCGGCGGGCGGTTGCGGTCGACCAGCATCTCCAGGCCGACCCGGTCGTCCTCGGGTGCCAGCGCCGCCAGGGCGGTGGCGACGCGGTCGGCCTCCTCGGGGTCCTGCACCCGCACGTCCACCTCGCACCAGGCCCGCCCGGCGACGACGTTGCGCCCGGTGCCGCCGCCCACGGCGCCGACGTTGACGGTGGTGCCGCGGTCGTGGTCGGCCAGTGAGCAGATCCGGGGGATCAGCCGGGCCAGCTCGTGCACCGCCGAGGCACCGGCGAACGGGTCCAGGCCCGCGTGCGACTCCACCCCGGTCAGCCGCACGTCGGCGAACACCATGCCCTTGCGGCGTACCTTGACGTGGCCCTCGCCGCTGGGCTCGGTGATGACGGTCAGGTCGCACTCGGCGGCGGCCCGCTCCAGGTGGGGCCGGCCGACCACGCTGCCGACCTCCTCGTCGGGGGTGAGCATCACCCGGACCGTGGGGTGCGGCTGCCCCAGCGCCCGCAGCGCCAGCAGCGCCCACGCCACCTGGGCGATGCCGGCCTTCATGTCGATCACGCCCGGGCCCGACAGCACGTCACCGTCCCGGGTCAGCGGCCACTCCGCGAGGGTTCCCTCCGGCCACACGGTGTCGTAGTGGCACAGCGCCAGTACCGTGCCCGGTCCGGTCCCGGGCCAGGTTAGGTCCAGCACGTCCCCGCGCGCACCGCCGTCGTGCCGGGCGGTCGTGGCCGGTTCCCCGAGGCGCTGCCGCAGCCACTCGTGGATCGCGTCCAGGCCGGGGCCGAGGAGGTCCGGCCGCAGGCTGGGGGTCTCCAGCCCCACCAGCAGGGCGATGTCGGCCAGCAGGTCCTCCAGCCGGTCGGTGACCCAGTCCCGGGCCAGGACCGCGGGCGTGGAGTCGCTGGGCGCCGTCCCCGTCGTCGTCATCCTCACTCCTGCCGTCGCCGACGTCGTCGTCGCCGCCCACGGTACGGCGAGCGGCCCGCTACCGGTCACCGAGGCGTGCACGTGGTCGATCGCTCACGCCGGTGGTGAGCGAGGCGCTCCAGTGGCGTCCTGTTGACGTGGCTCCGGCCGGTTCCGGTCAACAAGGCGGACGAGTGGTGGGTCACTCACCGACCCGGGTGAAGCGCGCGAGTGCGCCGCTGGTGACCTGTGGACGGCGACCGGCCTGGAGGTCCGGGCTCGGCCATGCTGCCCGGATGGCGCGAGGCGGCGAGGTCGAGCTCTTCACCTGGCGGCAGGGGCTGGCAGCCGGCCACTCCTGGCGCGAGCTGCGCGGGCCGCGGTTCCAGCGGCTGCTGCGGAACGTGTACGCGCCGAGAGGCGCGACGGTCGACGTGGTCGTGCTGGTGCGGGCGGCCCGTCTGGTCGTGGGGGAGCACGCGGTCGCGAGCCACGAGACGGCCGCCCGGATCTGGGGAGCAGCGGTGCCGCCGGTGGACGAGGTGCATCTGACCGTCCCGCCTGGCACCCGGCGCGCGAGGCGGGAGGGGGTGCGGGTGCACGCCGGTGCCCGCAGGGCAGTGGTGCGCAGCGGGGTCCCGGTCACCACCCCGGCGGAGACGTTCCTGGACCTGTCGGCGCGGCTGCGGTTCGTCGACCTGGTGATCCTCGGTGACTCCCTCGTGCAGGCAGGGGCGACCACTCCCGACGAGCTGCGTGCGGCGGCCGCTACCTGGCGGGGACGGAACCGTCGGCTGGCCCACCGGGCGGCGGCACTGGTGAGGGCCGGTGCCGAGTCGCCGATGGAGACACGTGCCCGGCTGCTCCTGGTGCTGTCCGGCCTGCCAGAGCCGGTCCTGAACCACGCCCTCGCCGACGAGGACGGGGTCCTGCTCCGAAGGCTCGACCTGGCCTACGTGCGGGCCAGGCTCGCCATCGAGTACGACGGCCGGCACCACGCCGAGAGCACGCGGCAGTGGCAGGGCGACATCCGGCGGCGCGAGGAGCTGGACCGCTGGGGCTGGCGGGTGGTGGTGCTGACGGCGAGCGACATCTTCCGGACACCGGAGGAGACGCTGCGCCGGGTCCGGCTGGCGATGGCCGACTGCGGCATGCGGGTCCCACCGATGCGGGACGAGTGGCGCCGGCACTTCCCGGAGCGGCAGGGGTAGCGGCGTGAGCGAGGCGGGTCTCTGCTCAGTTGCTCACGGTCCCGGGCGTGGTAGCGGTGAGCGAGGTGGGTGAGTGCTGAGCTGCTCACCCCGCTGCTAGCGTCACAGCGGTGCGGGCGTGCGGCAGGCCCAGAAATGGGTTGACCCTCCCGCGACGTGAGGCAGGACGGTGGACGCCATGACCGCAGAACCGCACCAGCAGCCGGGGGTCACCACCGGCAGGCCCGTGGCGACCACGGGCAGGCCCACGGTGACCACCGACGAGGTGGCCGGCACGGAAGAGGTGCTGCTCACCGTCGGCCAGGTGTCCGACCGCCTGGGCGTGACGGTGCGCACCCTGCACCACTACGACGAGCTCGGCCTGGTCCGCCCGACCGAGCGCAGCCGCGCCGGCTACCGGCTCTACACCCGGGAGGACCTCACCCGGCTGCAGCACGTCGTGGTCTACCGCCGGCTCGGGATGGCGCTGGACGACATCGCCGCGCTGCTCGAGGACGAGCAGCAGGATGCCGACGCCGTCGTGCGTCACCTGCGCCGGCAGCGGGACGCGGTCACGTCCCGGCTGGAGGAGCTCCACGAGCTCGTCACAGCCATCGACCGAGCACTGGAGAGAGAGATGACTGGAGTCAACCTGACCCCGGAGGAGCAGCGCGAGCTGTTCGGCGAGGCCTTCAGCGAGGAGTACGCCCAGGAGGCGCAGGAGCGCTGGGGCGACACCGACGCCTGGCGGCAGTCGCAGGACCGCACGCGCCGCTACACCAAGGCCGACTGGGAGCAGATCAAGGCCGAGGGCGACCGGGTCAACGAGGCGTTCGTGGCCGCGATGGCCGCCGGCGAGCCACCGACCAGCGAGGCGGCGATGGACGCCGCCGAGGCGGCGCGGGCCCACATCGACCGGTGGTTCTACGACCTGACGGCGGAGTTCCACCGGCACCTGGGTGACCTGTACGTCAGCGACCCGCGGTTCACCAAGACCTACGAGGACATCCGCCCCGGCATGGCCCAGTACGTGCGCGACGCCATCCACGCCAACGCCGACCGGCAGGGGTAGCCCAGCCGGTGCGGCGGGAGGCCAGCGAGACCCGGTAGCGGCCCGCGCGGGCCGCTACCGGGTCCCCTGCTGCTCCCGCTGCCAGGGCACCCCGAACCGCCCGTCGTGGGCGACCTGCTCCGGCTGCCGCCGGCCCCGCCGCAGGCTCGGGCTGGGCCGGTCCGGCTGGCGGTAGCCGAGCGCCACGACGCCCACGATCCGCCGGTCCTCGGGGATGCCGAGCGCCTCCCTCACTGCGGGGACCTCGCCGGGCTGCACCCCGTAGAACAGGCCGCCCAGCCCCTCGTCGACGGCCGTCAGCAGCATCAGCAGCGCGGCCATGCCGGTGTCGACGTCCCAGTACGGCACCGGCCAGCGGGCCTCGTCCTCGTCGGTCCAGCCCTTGTCCGGCTCGGCGTAGCGGCGCAGGTAGGCGCCCTTGTCCGAGCAGCAGACGATCAGGCACGGGGCGCGGCGCACGCCGCGCAGCCAGCTGTCCGGCGGCTGGCTCTGGTCGGTGGTGGCCTGCCAGAACGCCTTCCGGTCCTGCGTCCGGGTCAGCACCACGAAGTCCCAGCCCTGGCTGAAGCCGGCGCTGGGCGCCCGCACCGCGTGCGACAGCGCCCGGTCGATCACCGCCGGCGGCACCGGCCGGTCGGGGTCGAAGTTGCGCACCATCCGGCGACGTCGGACCACCTCGGCGAACTCCATGCGAGCATCATGGACCAACCCGTCGGCGCGCTCAGGCGTCGGCAGGGGTATGACGACGTTGGCCGTGCCGCGACCGTGGACAGGAGGTGCCGTGGCGACCTCCCGCGCCGACGACGTCGAGGCAGAGGTCAGGGAGGTCTACCGGGCGCACTTCGGCCGGCTCGCCGGCTGGGCGGGCACCCTCGTCTCTGACCGCGACCTCGGGCACGACCTGGCAGTGGAGGCGTTCGTGCGGCTGATGCGGCACTGGGGCGAGGTCGACGACCCGCGGCCGTGGCTGTACACCACGGTCGCCAACCTGGTCCGCGACCACTGGCGCCGGCACGGGCGCGAGGCCGCCGCCTACGAGCGGTACGTCGCCGGCCGGCCCGAGGGGCGGGGCGCCGACACCGCGGCGCCCGGCCCGGACCACGCGGAGGTGATGAGCGTGCGCGAGGCGGTGGAGGGCCTGCCCGAGCGGCTGCGCACCGCGGTGCTGCTGCACTACTTCGCCGACCTGTCGGTGGCCCAGGTGGCCCGCCAGATCGGCAAGGCCGAGGGCACCGTCAAGCGGGACCTGTACGACGCCCGCGCCCGGCTCGCCCGCGCGCTGGAGGAGGCGCGATGACTCCCCGGGACGGCCGCTACCCCGACCGCGGGTCGGCCCGTGGGGACGGGAACGAGCCCGGGGACGAGGTGGCGTCGTTCTTCGCCGCCCACCGCGAGCGCGTCCCGGAGCTGACACCGGACGAGCTCACCTGGCGCCGCATCCGCGACGAGCACCGCCGCCGCGGCCGGTCCGCCCGGCGCACGTCGGCCGCGGGCCTGACGGTCGCGGCTGCCGCGCTGGCAGTGGGCGCCTACGCGGTCTGGCCGCACCTGAACCCCGACCCCACCCCGACCGCGCAGCAGGGCGGCGCGCCGCCGGTCGCCACCGAGGAGGCCGAGGAGAGCGCCAGCATGCTCGCGGACCCGTCCGAGGAGGCGGGGACCACCGCGGCCCCCGGCCCGACGGAGCCGCTGGACCCGGGCGAGCTGCCCGAGCCGGTAGCGGCGGGCGAGGCGGGCCCGGCACCGCTGGCAGAGCTGGTGGTCACCGCGGTCAGCCAGGACCGGCAAGGCGGGATGACCGCCGTCGGATCCGGCGGGGAGGCCTCGCCCGGGTCGAGCGGCCCGGTGCTGCTGCGGGCGCCCGACGCGACCGGGCCGTGGGAGGCGGTGGCCGACCTCGGGCCGCTACGAGCGGCGGAGGGCCCCGCAGCCGGGGTCGACGAGCAGGACACCGAGGGCGCCGAGGGCGCCCGGCCCGCCGAGGACGCCGCCGCCGTGACCGGCGTGGAGTTCGCCGACGCGGACACCGGCTACGCCTGGGGCGGGGAGGCGCTGCACGTCACCACCGACGGCGGGTCGACCTGGCAGCGGCTGCCGCTGGTGGACCTGCTCGTCCACGACGTTCTCGTCCGGGGCGACACCGTGCACGTCGCCGCGACCGGGACCGACTGCACGGACGGCGGCTGCGGCGGGCTGTCCCTGCTCACCGGCCCGGCCGGTGGCGTCGAGCTGGTGCTCACCCCGGTGCTGTCCACCGAGGAGCAGGTGCCCGACCCGGTGCTGCGCGCCGCGGGGGACGAGGTGTACCTGCACGCGCCGGCCGACCCGCCGGGCGGCGCGGAGCCGGCGTCGGAGTCCGGGTCGTGGCGCTGGCAGGGCGGCCGGGCCGAGCCGCTGGCGCTGCCCATGGAGTGCGGTGGCCCCGCCCAGGCACTGGCCGGTGCCCCCGACCAGTCCGGGTTCGTGCTGACCGCCTGCCCGGGAGCGGGCGAGGTCCCGCTGCTGGTGGTCAGCTCCCAGCTCGGCGGGCGCACCTGGGGGGCGGCCTCCCCGGAGGTGATGGCCCCGCTGCAGCAGGACGACGGCCAGCCGCCCGGCCCGGTGCACCTGGCCGCGGCCGGCTCCGGCCGGGTGGCGCTGCTGACCGGGGAGCAGAGCCGGACCAGCAGCGACGGCGGCCGCACCTGGCAGCAGGCGGCCGAGCCGCTGCCGCTGCCGTCCGGCGAGGTGGCCGACGTGGCGGCGCTGCGGGACGGCACCCTGGTCGCCCTGGCCCGGCCGGACGCCGCCGAGCCCGGCGGCTACTGGGCCTCCGACGACGGCGGGCAGCGCTGGCAGCGGGTCGAGCTGCAGCCCTGACCGTCCGCCCCCGGCCGGCCCGGCTCTGGAATGCTGGGACCCATGACCGACCGGGACGACCTGCCGCCGGGGTACCCGCACGAGTGGGAGGCCGACGTGGTCCTCACCGATGGCTCGGTCGCGCACGTGCGCCCGATCGTGCCGGCCGACGCGGAGCGGATCCACGCCTTCCACGCCCTGCAGAGCGAGGAGTCGGTCTACCTGCGGTTCTTCGCGCCGATCCGGCGGCTGTCCGACCGCGATGTCCACCGGTTCACCCACGTCGACTACGACGAGCGGGTGGCGCTGGTGGTCACCATCCGCGGTGAGATCGCCGGGATCGGCCGCTACGACCGGCTCCCCGAGGACGACCTCACCACGGCCGAGGTGGCCTTCAACGTGGCCGACCGTTACGCCGGCCGCGGGATCGGGTCGGTGCTGCTGGAGCACCTGGCCGACATCGGCCGGGAGGCGGGGGTGCGGCGGTTCGTCGCCGACGTGCTGCCGCAGAACCGCCGGATGATCGGGGTGTTCGCCGACGCCGGGTATGAGATCACCCACGAGTTCGACGACGGCGTCATCGCCGTGTCGTTCGACATCGAGCCGACCGAGGCCTCCGACGCGGTCCGGCTCTCCCGGGAGCACCGGGCCGAGGCGGTCAGCATGCACCACGTGCTCACCCCGCGGGGGGTCGCGGTGGTCGGCGCCAGCCGCAGCGAGAACACGGTGGGCCAGGCGCTCTACCGGCACATCCGCGACGGCGGGTTCACCGGACGGCTCTACCCGGTCAACGCCTCCGGCGCGACGATCGACGGGGTCCGCGCCTACCCGAGGGTCTCCGACATCGAGGAGCCGGTCGACCTGGCCGTCATCGCGGTCCCCGCCGAGGCGGTGCTCGACGTGGTGCGCGAGTGCGCCGACGCGGGGGTGCAGGCGGTGAGCGTGGTCTCCGCCGGGTTCGCCGAGGACGGCCCCGAGGGGGTGGAGCGGCAGCGGGCGCTGCTGCGGACCGCCCGCGACCGGGGCATGCGGGTACTGGGTCCCAACTCCTTCGGCCTGATCAACCTGGACCCCGAGGTCAGCCTCAACGCCTCGCTCTCCCCGCGGCTGCCCCCGCACGGCAGGCTCGGGCTGTTCGCCCAGTCCGGGGCGCTGGGGATCGCGGTGCTGGCCTCGGCCGAGCGGCGCGGGCTGGGCATCTCCACGTTCGCCTCGGCCGGCAACCGCGTCGACATCTCCGGCAACGACCTGATGCAGTACTGGATCGACGACCCCTCGACCATGGCCGTCGGGCTCTACCTGGAGTCGATGGGCAACCCGCGCAAGTTCTCCCGGATCGCCCGCCAGCTCGCCGAGGTCAAGCCGGTGATCGTCGTCAAGTCCGGGGTGAGCCGCTACGGGGTGCCGCCGGGGCACACGGTGCGGGTCACCCGGGAGCGGCCGGAGGCGTTCGCCGAGATGCTGCGCCAGTCCGGGGTGATCCGGGCCGAGAACGCCCACCAGCTCTTCGACATCGCCCAGCTGGTGGTGCACCAGCCGCTGCCGGCGGGCACCCGGGTCGGCATCGTCACCAACGCCGCCGCGCTGGGGTCGCTCACCGCCGACGCGTGCGTCTCGTGGGACCTGGAGGTCGCCGACGACAGCCCGGTCGCGGTCCCCGCCACCGCCGGCGCGGGGGAGTTCGCCGCCGCGGTGGAGCGGGTGCTGGCCGACCCGGCGACCGACTCGGTCGTGGCCAGCTTCGTGCCCCCGGTGCTGACCGACGACACCGCCGTGGTGCGCGCGGTGGCCGAGGCGGCCGGCCGGCACGACAAGACGTGCGTGGCCAACTTCCTCGGGATGCGAGGGGTGGTGCCCGGCGGGGACCTGCCGACGTACGCGCTGCCGGAGGACGCGGTGCGGGCGCTGGCGGCGGCGACCCGGTACGCCCAGTGGCGGCAGCGGCCACGCGGCCAGCGGGTGCGTCCCTCCGGGCTGGAGCGGCAGCGGGCCCGGGAGCTGCTCGAGCGGGTGCTGCACGAGGCCCCGGGCGGCCGCGACCTCACCGAGGCGGAGGCGACCGAGCTGCTCGGCTGCTACGGGGTGCGGCTGTGGCCCAGCCGGCAGGTGGGCTCGGCGGAGGAGGCCCAGCAGGCGGCGCAGGAGCTGGGGCTGCCGGTGATCCTCAAGGCCACCGACCCCATGGTCCGCCACCAGCCGGGACAGCGGTGGGTGCGCCCGGACCTGGACAGCCCGGCCGCGGTGGGCACCGCCTTCCGCTCGCTGTCCTCGGTGCTGCGCGGCACCGGCGCGACCGGCATCGCGGTGCAGCCGATGGCGTCACCGGGGGTGCCGGTGCAGCTGACCACGGCCGAGGACCCGCTGTTCGGGCCGGTCGTCGGCTTCGGCGTGGCGGGGCTCCCGGTCGACCTGCTCGGGGACGTCACCCACCGGTTCCCGCCGCTGACCGACGTCGACGTGGCCGAGATGGTCGCCTCGGTGCGGGCCGCGCCGTTGCTGGACGGCTACCGCGGCGCGCGGCCGGTCGACCACGGCGCGCTGTACGACCTGGTGGCGCGGGTGTCGGTGCTGGCCGACGACTGCCCGGACGTGGAGGCGCTCGACCTAAACCCGGTGATGGCCCACCAGGAGGGGGTGGCGGTGCTGGGCGCCGAGATCCGGGTCGCACCCGCGCCCGGACGGGCCGACACCGCCCGGCGGGCACTGACCCCCGCCGAGGTGTAGCGGCCCGCGCGCGCCCGCGGGTGCAAGGATGGGCCCATGCCTCGACGCCAGAGCACCGGCACGCTGCCGGCCGACCTGCAGCAGGACATCGAGCGGGCCGGGTACCTCCCGGCCGTGGTGAGCGACATCGTGGCCACCGCCGTCGGTCCTGACACGGTCGTCGCGCACCTGGTGCACCAGGAGACGACGTTCGACGAGCAGGCGGTGCGGCGTCACCTGACGGTGCTGGTCCTCACCGAGGGCCGGCTGGTGATCGCCCACGCCGACGACCACGAGTCCGGGGACGTCGAGCGCCAGCACGTGGCCACGGCGACGACCGAGACGGTGCCGCTGCGTGCCGTGCGGGGTGTCATGCTCACCCACGTGCTGCCGGACCCGGAGCGGTTCACCGGCGAGCTGACCGGGCGCGCGGTCACCCTCACCCTCGGCTGGGGCGCGGTCTCCCGGGTGGACCTGGTGCCCGCCGCCTGCTCGGACCCCAACTGCGAGGGCGACCACGGCTACGAGGGCACCGTCGCCTCCGACGACATCGCGCTGCGGATCAGCGCCGACACCGAGGGGCCGGAGGCGGTCGGCCGTGCCCTCGAGTTCTCCGAGCAGCTGTCCGCCCGCCTCGGCCGCTGACCCGTGACGGGGCCCGTGCCGCGCGCCGGCGACGACGTGGTGCCCGACCCCGGTGACGAGCTGCTGCCACCGGTCTACGACGGTGGTCTGGGTGCGGTGCTGCCCAGCCTGGCGGCCAGCCTGGGCGTGACCCTGCGGCAGCAGGACGGGGAGGGGGACCCGCCCGGCTGGTCGCTGCCGCCGGCGCGGTCGGCGGTGCTGGTGCTGGTGGACGGCCTGGGCGCCGAGCAGCTCGCCCGGGCCGGTGGGCACGCGCCGTTCCTGACCGGGATGCCGCCGCTGGCGGCCGGGCTGCGCTGCGGCTTCCCCTCCACCACGGCCACCAGCATCGCGACGCTGGGCACCGGCCTCCCGCCCGGCCGGCACGGTCTGGTCGGCTGGCTGGCCCGGATGCCCGGGCAGGACCGGCTGCTGAACCACCTGTCCTGGCACGAGGGTCCGGACCCGCGGGCGTGGCAGCCGCACCGGACGGTGGGGGAGCGGCTGGCCGGCAGCGGGGTGGTCGCGACCCAGGTCGCCCCCGGTGGCTACGCCGGCTCGGGGCTCACCGAGGCGGCGCTGCGCGGCTGGGAGCACGCCGCCGCCGACACCCCCGGGGAGAAGGTCGCCGCCGCGCTGGCGGTGCTGCGGCGGGGCACCCCGGCCCTGGTGTACGTGCACCTGGGGGAGGTGGACCGGGCCGGGCACGAGCACGGCCCGGGCTCCTGGCAGTGGACGCAGGCACTCGAGGAGGTCGACGCCGCGCTCGAGGACCTCGCCGAGTCGCTCCCGGCCGGGGTCTCGCTCACCGTGACCGCCGACCACGGCATGGTGGCCAGCCCCTCGGGGTCGCCGACGGGGAAGGTCATCCCGTAGCGGCCGCCGCCCAGCACGGCGTCGAAGGCAGGCAGGTCACTGGCCACGACGGCGGCACCGGCGCTCATCGCCTCGATGAGGATGATGCCGAAGCTCTCCCCACCGGTGTTGGGCGCGACGTAGACGTCAGTCTCCGTGAGCAGGGCGACCTTCTCCTGGTGGCTGAGCGGACCGAGGAAGCGACAGCAGTCGAGCGCGTCCGGTCCGAGCCGTTGCACGGCCTCGTCGACGTCACCGGGCCCGGCGATGAGGACTTCCACGTCCGGGTGCCGGGCCCGCAGCCACGGGATCGCGGCGGTGAGCACCTCCAGCCCCTTGCGAGGCTCCTCGAACCGGCCCAGGAAGGTGACCGTCGGCCGGTCCGGGCTGGCGAACCCCCCGCGGTTCGCCGTGCCGAGGTCGCGGGCGAACCGCTCGACGTAGACGCCGTTGGGGATCACGAGGGTGTCGTGGCCCAGGTGGGCCTGCACGGTGGCCCGCGCCGCCTCGGACACCGCGATCCGGGCGGACAGCTTCTCCAGGCTCGGCCGCAGCACCGGTTGCGCCGCCCGCAGTGCCCGGGACCGCAGCGTGGCGCTGTGGAAGGTCGCCACGACCGGTCCTCGGACCGCCCACAGCGCCAGCACCGAGACGCTCGGGGTGGCCGGCTCGTGGATGTGGACGACGTCGAAGCAGCCGTCCTGCAGCCACTCGCCGACGCGGGCGGAGACCGCCGGCCCGAACGCCACCCGGGCCACCGACCCGTTGTAGCGGACCGGGACGGCGGGGCCGGCGCTGACCAGGTAGGGCGGCAGTGGGGTGCCGGGGTCCGAGGGCGCCAGCACGCTCACCTCGTGGCCGCGGCCGAGCAGGTGCTCGGCCAGGTCCCGCACGTGCAGCTGCACGCCCCCCGGCACGTCGAAGGAGTACGGGCTGACCAGGCCTACCCGCACCGGTCCCCCTCGGTCTGCGCCAGCAGGACCGGCTGCAGCACGTGCCAGTCCTCGGTGTGGGCGGCGACGGTGCGGCCGAGGTGGTCGGCGCACTGCTGGGTCAGCGCCTGCAGCTGCTCGGCGCGGTCCCCCGTCCCGCCGTCGGTCAGCTCGGCGCGGGGACCGAAGTCGATCACCACCCGGTGCGGGCCGTCACGGCCGGACGGTCCCGGCTCGTAGTGGACCGAGACCGGGTACAGCGCCGTGCCGGTGGCCAGCGCGATCGCCGCGGGCCCGCGAGCCATCCGCACCGGCTGACCGCACAGCCGCACCACGACTCCGTCACCGGTCAGGTCGCGGTCCGCCAGGAGCGGTACGCACTCACCCGCTCGCGCCGCGCGCGCCAGGATGCCCAGCAGCCCGGGCTCGCCCAGCGGGTAGATGGTCATCCCGAGCGAGCGCCGGTGGCGCAGGAAGGCCTCGTAGACCGAGGCCGGGTGCAGCCGCTCGGCCACGGTCGTCACCGGGGCGAAGTGGTGGGTCGCCCACGCCCCGCAGGTGTCCCAGTTGCCGAGGTGGCCCAGGAAGAGGACGACGCCGCGGCCCTCCGCCAGGTCGCCCCGGGGCGCGGCGTCCCCCACCGTCCGGACCCGCGCGGCCAGGTCGGCCGGGCCCAGCGCGGGCAGCCGGAACACGTCCACCCAGTAGCGGGCGTAGGAGCGCAGCCCGGCCCGCACCAGCTCCTCCAGCGCGGCCGCGTCCAGCTCCGGCCGGACGGCGGCGTAGGTGCGGCGCAGCTGCTGCACCTCCTGCCCGTCCCGCCGGTGGACCCGGTCGGCGGCCCACCGGGCGGCCCGGTAGGTGGCTCGCTCCGGGAGCAGCCGGGCCATCCGGAGCCCGACGCGCACCGCCAGGGACGCGGCCCGGTCCGCCGGCGTCGCGGCAGCCGCGGGGGTCATGGCTGCCCGTCCGCGCCGAGCGCCTGGTCACGGACGACCAGCACCCGCTGGACCACGGTGACCAGGGAGGCGATGGCCAGCAGCCCCAGCACGGCCACGAGCACCTGCTGCGGCAGCCCGAAGCCCACCAGGCCGGTGGTGACGAGGACGACGACGAGGCGGTCGGCGCGCTCGGCGATGCCGACCGTGCAGGTCATTCCCAGCCCCTCCGCCCGGGCGCGGGCGTAGCTGGTGAGGAACCCGAGCACCAGGCAGGCCAGCGCCAGCGCCGCGCCGAGGTCGCTGTCGCCGACGCCGGTGAAGTACAGCACCAGCGCACCCAGGACCGCCCCGTCGCCGAGCCGGTCCATCGTGGAGTCCAGGAACGCCCCCCAGCGGCTGGTGTGGCCCGACAGCCGGGCCATGGTGCCGTCCAGCAGGTCGGTGAAGACGAACGCGGTGATCGCCAGCGTCCCCCACAGCAGCTCCCCCCGCGGGAAGAGCAGGAGCGCCGACACCGCCACCCCGAGGGTGCCCACCATCGTGACGGCATCGGGGCTGACGCCACGGGCCAGCAGCAGCCGGGCGACCGGGGTGAGCAGGCGCGTGAACAGCGCACGCGCGAACCGGTTGAGCACGCCCGCTACGTCCCGTCCGGCCAGGCCGCGACCAGCTGCCGCCGGGTGTCTTCCAGCAGTGCCGGGAGCGCCTTGGTCTGCGCCACGACCGGTAGGAAGTTCATGTCCCCGCCCCACCGCGGCACCACGTGCTGGTGCAGGTGCGCCGAGACCCCGGCACCGGCGACGTCACCCTGGTTCATCCCGATGTTGAACCCGCCTGGCGCCGAGGCCGCGCCCAGCGCCCGCAGCGCATCACGGGTCAGGGCCGTGAACTCGGCCGTCTCCTCCGCGGTGAGGTCGAGGTAGAGCGCGACGTGCCGGTAGGGGCAGATCAGCAGGTGACCGGGGTTGTACGGGAACAGGTTGAGGACCGCGTAGCAGGTGCGGCCCCGGTGGACCACCAGCCCCTCGGCGTCGTCCTTGCCGGGTGCGGCGCAGAACGGGCAGCCGTCGGCGCCCTCCCGGGTGGCCCGGTCGGCCTGCACGTAGGCCATCCGGTGCGGCGTCCACAGCCGCTCGAAGCCGTCTGCCACCCCCGCGAACGACGACGCGTCCTCCAGGGAGGGGTCGTCCTCGTGCGCCATGGGCCTCATCCTACGGTCCGGGCCAGGCCCGCCCCGGGGTGCCGCGCCCTCAGCGGCGGCCTTGCGATGTGACGAGAGCAACATCCAGAAAGTTTGCAGATTTCCTCAAGGGACCTTCCGGATTTGGTCAAGAGACGCTATCTTTCAGTCAAGACAGCAGCACCGAGGGTGGCCTGTCCAGGGGGACCGACACCGCGCTCCAGCGGCCGACGCCCCACCCCCGCCCACCTACTCACGAGAGGCTCGTCGCCGATGTCTACGAACACCACCCCGCGCTCCACCCGCAGCGCCGCCAAGGCACTGGTCGCCACCGGCCTGGGCGTCGTCCTGCTCGCCGGCGCCGGCGGCACCTTCGCCCTCTGGTCGGACCAGGAGGTCGTCTCCGCCGGCACCATCAGCAACGGCAGCCTCTCCCTGGACACCACCGCCGGCACCTGGACGGAGGCGAACGGAACGCCCATCGCGGACATCGCGACGTACCGGATGGTGCCCGGTGACACGGTGGTCTTCGAGGCGGAGGTGACGCCCACGATCGTCGGCGACAACCTGCAGGCCACCCTGAAGGGGGAGCTCGCCGGCAGCGGTGCGCACTGGGCCGTGACCCCCTCCCTGCCCGGCGGCAGCCAGGTCCTCACCGAGGCCGACAGCGGCATCGCCCACGACCTGAGCGTCACCGTGTCGCTGCCCACCGCGTCCGGCAACGACAGCCAGACCGAGGTCCTGGACCTCGGCAGCCTCACGCTGACGCTGCAGCAGGTCGAGCCCACCCCCGCTCCCTGAGTGACGCCCGACCCCGGCCCGCGCCCACGAGGATGAGAGGAGCAGACAGATGACCCGGCTACTCCGACGTCTGGCCCTCCCCCTCCTCCTCGTGGGCGCCCTGGCCGGGGTCCCGCTGCTGGCACCGACCGCCGGAGGCACCCAGGCCCGGTGGTCCGACACCCAGGACATCGCGCTGGGGACCGTGGCCAACGACAACCTGGGGCTCTCGCTGACCGCGGACCAGGCAGTCACCTCGGTGCCCGGCTCGACCACGGTCAGGCTGGTCAACGAGTCGACGCGGCTGCAGGGCAGCGTGCACCTCCAGGGCAGCGCGACCCGCGCGGGCACACCGGTGGCCGGGCTGTCGGTGCAGTACACCGCCGGCGGCTCGGCGGTGCAGGATGTGACCGTGGCACCGGGGCAGCGCCGGGACGTGACGCTGGCCGTGGCCGCGGCTGACCAGCGCCAGCTGCTGCTGGCCCACGCCGGCAGCACGGTCGACGTCAGCACCACCGCCGGCCAGACCTCGGCCGCGGCCCCGAACTGGGCCGGCTCGGGGGCGGTGACCACCCGGCACCACATTCCGTTCCCTCGACCCACCCACCCCGGTGGTGGACAGCTCGAGGCAGCCAAGGTGTGCCAGGGCGCCGTGGTCGGAGCGGGCACCCTCAGGTGGGCCTGGCCGGACTCCGGCGTCAGCAGCGCACAAGCCAGCCCCGCGGTCGACCGCTGGACCGTCGAGCGGCTGTCCGGTGGGCAGTGGCAGCTCGTCACCAGGGTGGCGGGTGACGCCCGCTCGGCGAGCGTCAGCGCGAGCCAGCTGGTGGGGCTCGCCACCAGCACGTGGTTCCGCGTCGTCGCGCACCCGGCGGTCGGGACCGGACCCGTGCGGGCGACGTTCGAGATCGAGCTCAAGCAGGTCCTCAGCCTGCTCATTCCGGTCGGCGTCAGCTGCGGCGCGGTGCGCACGGCATGACCAGGATCGCGCTGCAGGTCGCTACCTGGGCGGTGGCCGCGTTGATGGCCGTGCTGCTCCTGGTGGTGATCCTCATCCCGCGGCTCACCGGGTGGGTCCCGCTGACCGTCCTGTCCGGCTCCATGGAGCCGACCATCCCCACCGGCAGCCTGGTGGTGGTCGAGCGCCTCCACGGCGAGGCGGACCTGACCGGCATCGGCACCGGCGACGTGATCACCTTCATGCCCCACCCGGACGACCCGACGCTGGTCACCCACCGCGTCGTCTCCGCGGGCACCAGGGCCGACGGCACCACCGTGTTCGTCACCCAGGGCGACGCGAACGCCGCCGCCGACCCCGAGCCGGTCGGCGCACAGCAGGTCCGCGGCACGGTGCGCTACCACGTGCCCTACGCGGGCCACCTGTCCAGGCTGCTCAACGTGGAGCAGAAGCGGACCGGTGTCTTCCTCGCCGCGGCGCTGCTGTTCGGCTACGCCGGCGTCCAGGTGGTCCGAGCGCTCCGGCCGGCCAGCAGCGCCACCGAGGGCGTTCGGCTAGCTCACCGGCGGCCGATGGCCGGTGCTCACCGCTCCAGCAGGTAGAGCGGGATCTCCCGGTCGGTGCGCTCCTGGTAGTCGGCGTACGGCGGGTAGGCGGCGACGGCCCGCTCCCACCAGCGCTGGCGCTCCTCACCGGACAGCCGCCGGGCGGTGCGGGGGTGGCGCTCGGTGCCGTCCTGCACCTCCACCTCCGGGTGGGCCTCGATGTTGCGCACCCACACCGGGTCCTTCGGCGCGCCGCCCTTGCTGGCCACGGCCAGGTAGTCGCCACCGTGCTCGACCCGCATCAGCGGCACCGGGCGGCGGCGACCGGAGCGGGCGCCCCGCATGGTCACCACGACGACCGGGCGGTCCATCACCTGGGCGGCGTCAGTGGTGCCGGCCTTCTCGATCTTCTCCAGCTGCTCGCGCACCCATCCGATCGCCGGGAGGATGCGCTCGCCGCCCCCGTGGTCCTGGCTCTGCTCCTGCTGCTGTGTCGTCTCGTCCATGTCGCTGCCAACCCCCGCCGGCCCGGGGATCTTCCCCCGGGCTAGCCGCGCGGGACCGGCAGCGTGGTCATCCGGTGCTCCCGGACGACGGCGCCGAGGGCGTCGAGGACCGCGGTGGGCGCAGCCGGGTCCGGCGCCAGCTCCACCTCATGGGCACCCTGGGCGGCTGCCCAGGCGAGCACGGTCCGGGCCAGCACGAGCGCATCGCGGTCCCGCCGCCCGTGCAGCTCCAGCAGCCGGACGTGCGGGTGCGGCTCGCCCAGGTCGACCGGCAGGCCAGGGGACAGCGCGGCGACCGCCAGCCCGACGTGGTCACCGTCGCGCTCGGCGACCCCGGCGGCG
>NZ_WIQI01000063.1 GCF_009602535.1 Ornithinicoccus halotolerans
CCCGCGCGCGCCAGCGGGCTGGGGACCGCGGCGCTGCTGGCCGGGGACGTGGCGGTGCCCCCGCTGCGACCGGAGGGCGGCCGGCTGACGGTCGCGGCCGCACGCGCCGCCGCCGTGGCACCCGGCCCCGACCCCGGCCCGTGGCGGGTCACCGGCGAGGCGGAGCGGTGGTGGCTGGCGCGGCTGACCCGGTGCGCCAAGGCGGCCCGAGCGTTAACACGGCGGTAACACCGACGCCCGCGTGGCGAAACACCGCAGCCGCAGACTCGGGGCACGACACGGGCCAGTCCGTGTCATACCCGCCAACCGGTGCGCCCCGGGCGCGCCCGACCCTGGAGAGACTGAGATGGAGCTGACAGCAGCCGACGTCTGGATGATGCTGTGCGCGGCCCTGGTGCTGCTCATGACACCCGGCCTCGCGTTCTTCTACGGCGGCATGGCCCGCGCCAAGGCCGCCCTCAACATGATGATGATGAGCTTCGTGTCGATCGGGCTCGCCGGCGTGATCTGGGCGCTGTGGGGCTACTCGATGTCCGGGGGTGAGGCGCTTCTCGGCGGCCTCGTCGGCAACCCGCTCGCCGACCTCGGGATGCAGGGCCTTGCCGGTGGTGACCTGATCGGCGCCGGCTTCGGGGCCACCTTCGCGATCCTCACCGTCGCGCTGATCTCCGGTGCCGTCGCAGACCGCACCAAGTTCGGCTCCTGGTCGGTGTTCGTCCCGGTCTGGGTCACCCTGGTCTACTGCCCGCTGGCCTTCATGGTCTGGGGTGGCGGCCTGCTCAGCGCGGACGGCCTCATCGGCTCGACCGTCGGAGAGGCCATCGACTACGCCGGCGGGCTGGTCGTCCACATCAACGCCGGTGTCGCGGCGCTGGTGCTGGTCTACGTCATCGGCCGCCGCGCCGGCTGGGCCCGGGGCTTCCACAAGCCGCACAACGTGCCGCTGGTGATGCTCGGTGCGGCGATGCTGTGGTTCGGCTGGTTCGGGTTCAACGGCGGCGCCGCCACCGAGACCGGCGAGGCCGGCCTGATCTGGGTCAACACCCTGGTCGCCCCGGCCGCCGCGATGCTGGCCTGGATGTTCACCGAGCGGATCCGCGACGGGCGCCCCACCTCGGTCGGCGCCGCGTCCGGCGTCGTCGCCGGCCTGGTCGCCATCACCCCGGCCTGCGCGAACGTGAGCCCGCTGGGCGCGATCGCGATCGGCGTGCTCGCGGGCGTGGCCGCCGCGCTGGCGGTGGGCCTGAAGTGGCACTTCGGCTATGACGACGCGCTGGACGTGGTGGGCGTGCACCTGGTGGCCGGCCTGGTCGGCACCGTGGCGATCGGCCTGTTCATGACCCCCGACGCCGCGGGCACCGCCGGCCTCTTCTACGGCGGCGGTCTGGGCCAGCTGTGGGCCCAGCTGGTGGCGACGGTCTTCACGGTGGTGTTCACCGCGGTGCTGACGCTGCTGATCGCGCTGGCGATCACCAAGACGATGGGCTTCCGGGTCGCGCCGGAGGACGAGGAGCGGGGCGTGGACCTCTCCGAGCACCGGGAGAGCGCCTACGAGCTACTCGGGCTGGGCCAGCCCACGGAGCCGATGCCGGGCGAGGTGGTCGGCGCCGGGCGCGCCAGCACCGTGCCGGACGCCGAGCCCGTGCGCTGACGGCTCAGCACGGTTTGGGGCGCAACAGCACGGCGCCCGGGGCGTACGGCGGGTCCACCGGAGGCGTTAGCCTTGACCGGTGGGCCCGCCGGCCCATGCCCACCCCCCGATCACGACCAAGAGGTGCGCAGTGCCCACGGGCAAGGTCAGGTTCTACAACGAGGACAAGGGCTTCGGCTTCCTGTCCAGCGACGAGGGCGAGGACGTCTACGTCCACGCCAGCGCGCTGCCCGAGGGCGTCCCCGCGCTCCGCCGCGGCGCCAAGGTGGAGTTCGACGTCGCGCAGGGCCGTCGCGGGGCGCAGGCGCTGCACGTGCGGCTGCTCGACCCCGCACCATCGGTCGCCCGGCGGCTGGCGCTGCGCGACCGCAAGCCCGCCGAGGACATGGTCGTCGTGGTGGAGGACCTGATCACCCTGCTGGACCAGGCCTCCGGCACGATGCGGCGCGGCCACTACCCGGACGCCCGGGTCTCGGCGGCGCTGGCCAAGTCGCTGCGGGCGGTCGCCGACCAGTTCGAGGCGGGGACCTGATGGCCGCCGCCAAGCCCGACAGCATCCTGCTGGCCGCGGCCGACCTGGCGCGAGGGGCGCTGGACGACGTCGCCGAGGCGGGAACCGTGGGCGAGCACGTCGCGGCCAGGATGGAGGCCGAGCGGCTGGCCACCCACTACTTCGACTGCACCGCCGCCGGTTACCCCGGCTGGCGCTGGGCGGTCACCCTCGCCCGCGCGCCGCGCGCCCGCCGCGCGACCGTGTGCGAGACCCACCTGGTGCCCGGCGACGACGCGCTGCTGTCCCCGGAGTGGGTGCCCTACGCCGAGCGGCTCGCCCCCGGCGACGTCGGCCCGGGTGACGTCACGCCCTACCAGGCCGACGACCCGCTGCTGCAGCCGGGTTTCGAGGCGACCGGCGACGAGGAGGTCGACCAGCTGGCGCTCTGGGAGCTCGGGCTGGGCCGTCCGCGCGTGCTGTCGGCCGAGGGCCGGGAGGCCGCGGCGCAGCGCTGGTACGACGGTGAGCACGGCCCGCACGCCGACGTGGCCCGCAAGGCCCCGGCGCCGTGCGCGAGCTGCGGCTACTTCCTGCCGATGGCCGGGGCGCTGCGCCGGTTGTTCGGCGTCTGCGCCAACGCCTGGTCACCCAGCGACGGCTCCGTGGTCGCCGTCAACCACGGCTGCGGGGCCCACAGCGAGGCCGACGTGCGCCGACCCGAGCCCGAGCCGCTGGAACCACCGGTGCTGGACGACCAGCAGCTGGAGATCCTCCCGCACTGACGCGGCCGGCGGCCGCTCACTCGGCCTCGGCTGCGTTGCCTCGGCCCCGGGCCAGGTAGGCCCACCCCAGCAACCCCAGCGCCATACCGCACGCCGGCACCCACGGCCACCAGGAGCGTGCGCCGACCCGCAGGTCCGGCACCAGGAGCACCACGGCCAGCGCGACCGCCCACAGCGCCGTGCCCCACGCCGCGACGGCGCGGCTGCTCACCGCGACCGCCGGCGGGACCACCTCCCGCGGCGCCGGCCGCCCCGCGGCCCGGTCGGCGGGCCGCTCCGTCCCCGTGCCATCACCCACGTGCCGCACCTCCTGGGGACAACCTAACGGGCCAGCCCGTCGGTCGTCCCGACCCGGCCGGAATAGTTAGGCAATCTAATGAGTTAGGGTAACGGACGACCGAAGGGGAGTGTGGATGAGCAGGACACCGACGGACGGATCGGCTGCGCCCGGCCCCCCCGACGCCGAGATCGCGCGGCTGGCGCACGACCTGCGCATCGCCTGCATGCGGGTCTCCCGCCGGGTGCGCTTCGAGTCCTCCGACGCCGTGGCCCCGCACCAGTTCAGCGTGCTGGCACGGCTGGACGAGGCAGCACGGACGGTGGGGGAGCTCGCGGCGATCGAGCGGGTCAGCGCGCCGAGCATGAGCAAGGCGGTCGCGGGTCTGGCGGAGGCCGGGCTGGTGAGCCGCTCGGAGGACCCGCGGGACGGCCGGTTGGTGCGGCTGGCGCTCACCGACGAGGGGGTCGCGGTGCTGGCCCGCGTGCGCGCCGAGCGGGACGCCTGGATGACCGCGCGGCTGGAGGACCTGGACGTCGAGGACCGGGTGCTGCTGCGACGGGCCACCGACCTGCTGAACCAGGTGGTACGTCCGTGAGCGCAATGTTCGGGGCGCTGCGGGTCAAGAACTACCGGATCTACGCCACCGGGGCGGTCATCTCCAACACCGGCACCTGGATGGGGCGCGTCGCCCAGGACTGGGTGGTGCTGACCGAGCTCACCGACCACTCCGCCCGCGCCCTCGGCGTGGTGACGGGGCTGCAGTTCCTGCCGATGCTGCTGCTCTCCCCGCTCGGCGGGGTGCTCAGCGACGCCTTCCCCAAGCGGCGGGTGATGATGCTGACCCAGTCGCTGATGGCACTGACCGCGGTGGCGATGGGTGTGCTCGTGATCACCGGTGCCGTGGAGCTGTGGCACATGTACGTGCTGGCGTTCGTGCAGGGCACCGGTGCCGCCCTCGACGCCCCGGCCCGGCAGTCCTTCGTCTCCGAGATGGTGCCCCGGGAGCGGCTCACCAACGCCGTCGGCCTCAACAGCGCCTCCTTCCACACCGGCCGGCTGCTCGGGCCGGCCACGGCGGGACTGCTGATCGCCGTCTTCGGGACCGGTCCGACCTTCCTGGTCAACGCTGCGACGTTCGTGGCGGTGCTCGTCGCGCTGCTGGCCATGGACCCCCGGCAGCTGACCCCGGCTCCCCGCAGCCGAGGCAAGGGCCGGATCCGGGAGGGCGTCGCCTACGTGCGACACCGACCCGACATCATCATGATCATGATGCTGGCCTTCGTGCACGGCACCTTCGGCATGAACTTCCAGATGACCAACGCGCTGATGATCACCGAGGTGTTCGGCCGCGAAGTCACCGACTTCGGCGTCACCGGCTCGGTCATGGCCGTCGGCTCCCTCGGTGGGGCGCTGCTGGCGGCCAAGCGGGACCGGCCACGGCTGCGCTACCTGTTCGGCGCCCTCGCGTCCTTCGCGGCCTGCTCGCTGCTGGTCGGCCTGGCGCCCAGCTTCTGGTTCTATGCCGTCATGCTGGTGCCGACGGGCCTGTCCGCCCTCACCGTCATGGTGACCGCCAACGCGCTGGTGCAGCTGTCGGTGGACCCGGCGGTGCGGGGTCGGGTGCTCTCGCTCTACATGATGGTCTTCATGGGCGGCACACCCGTCGGGGCGCCGGTGATCGGCTGGATCGGCGAGCAGTTCGGCGCCCGGTGGACCATCCTGATCGCCACCATCACCGTGGGTGGCGCGGTGCTGGCCGCCGTCACCTGGGTGATGCGCACCGACAACCTGCGGGTACGGGTGGCTCGCGAGCAGGGCCGCCTCCTGGTCCTGGAGCGGGGCCCGGTGGAGCCGGTGCCGGAGCGGGCGGTCTGATGGACGCCCGTACCCGCCGGCTGGTCGTGGTCGGAGCGCTGCTGCTGCTGATCGCGATCGCCGCCCTGGCCACGCTGGTCTGAGACCGCCCGCCACACCGACCCCCGAGGAGTCCGATGACGACCTTCACCACGCGACCGACGCTGCAGGGAACCCTGGGCATGGTGTCCACGACCCACTGGCTGGCCTCGCAGGCCGCGATGGGGATGCTGGAGCGCGGCGGCAACGCCTTCGACGCCGCGGTCGCCGGCGGGCTGGTGCTGCAGGTCGTCGAGCCCCACCTGAACGGCCCCGGCGGCGACATGCCCGCCGTCGTCGCGACCGCCAGCGACCCCACACCCAAGGTGCTGTGCGGGCAGGGGCCGGCCCCGGCCGGGGCCACCATCGAGCACTTCCACTCCCAGGGGATGACCCGGGTGCCCGGCTCCGGTCCGCTGGCCACCGCCGTGCCCGGCGCGTTCGAAGCGTGGCTGGTGATGCTGCGGGACCACGGCACGATGGGGCTGGCAGAGGTCGCCGCCCCCGCCGAGCACTACGCGCGCCACGGTCACCCGCTGCTGCCGGCCGTCACGGCCGTCGTGGAGCGGGTGCGGCCGCTGTTCGAGCAGCACTGGCCCACCTCGAGCGAGCTGTGGCTGCCCGGGGGCGCCGCGCCGCCGGCGGGCGAGCTGTTCCGCAACCCGGCCTGGGCCGACACCCTCGCCCGGCTGGTCCGCGAGGGCGAGGCCGCCGGCGGCAGCCGGGAGCGTCAGGTGGAGGCTGCCCGGCAGGCGTGGGCGCAGGGCTTCGTGGCAGCGGCCGTCGAGGCCTTCTGCCGGCGGCCGTTCCGCCACTCCGACGGGCAGGTGCTGCCCGGCGTGCTCACCGCGGCCGACATGGCCGGGTACCAGTCCCGGTGGGAGCCGGCCGTCACCCGAGAGTTTTACGGCCACACCATCGCCAAGACCGGCCCGTGGGGGCAGGGGCCGGCGCTGCTGGAGGTGCTCGGCACCCTGGAACACCTCGCCGCCGACGACCGGGAGGCGCTCGACCCGGGCACCGTCACCGGCGTCCACGCCGTCGTCGAGGCATGGAAGCTGGCGATGGCCGACCGGGAGGCGTGGTACGGCGACAGCGGAGGCGACCCGGTGCCCCTCGAGGACCTGCTCGCCGGCGACTACCTCGCCGGGCGGGCGAGGCTGGTGGGGCCGCGAGCCAGCACCGAGCTGCGCCCCGGCCGACCGGGCGGCCGGCAGCCGCGACTGGCCGCGCAGGCGCTGGGGCGGGGGGAGCCGGTCGCGACCGCCGACCCGGCGGCGGGGGAGCCGACGGTGCGCCGCGACGGGGCCACCCGGGGTGACACCTGCCACATCGACGTCGTCGACCGCTGGGGCAACATGGTCTCGGCCACCCCGAGTGGTGGCTGGCTGCAGTCCTCACCGACGATCCCGGAGCTGGGGCTCGCGCTCGGCAGCCGGCTGCAGATGACCTGGCTGGAGGAGGGCCTCCCGTCCAGCCTGGTGCCGGGCCGGCGGCCACGCACCACGCTGACCCCCACGCTGGTGCTGCGCGACGGGCATCCGGTGCTGGCCTGTGGCTCGCCCGGCGGTGACCAGCAGGACCAGTGGCAGACGCTGTTCCTGCTGCGGCACCTCGTGCACGGCGAGCCGCTGCAGCAGGCGATCGACGCGCCGATGTTCCACACCACCAGCTTCCCCGGGTCGTTCTACCCGCGGGGCATGGAGCCGGGCGTGATGGTCGCCGAGGACCGGTTCGGCCAGGACCTGCTCACCGGCCTGGAGGGCCTCGGTCACCAGGTGGTGCGGCAGGGGCCGTGGTCGCTGGGCCGGATGTGCGCGGTCGCGCGGGACCCCCGCAGCGGGGTCCTCACCGCCGGGGCCAACCCGCGCGGTATGCAGGGCTACGCAGTCGGCCGCTGAGGCGGCTGCGGTGGCTGCGGCGGCTGCCCGCCCCGGCCGCCGCGGCGGCGGGGGAGGCGCACCTGCACGGTCCGGGCCGCCTCCTCGGGGCGGACCCGGTTGGCCGAGTCGGCGTTGCGCAGCAGCCGCTCGTAGGGCACCGCGGTGTGCGGGTGGACGCCGACCGGTTCCTCCCCGGAGAACACCACCCAGTAGGGCTCGCTGAGGTGGAACACCTGCTGCACCGAGCCGTCGACGACGGTCCCGGCGTGCTGCAGCGCCCGCCGGCGGTGGCCGCTACCGCGCACCCGGCGGTTCAGCACCGCCTCGGCGGGGCTGTGGCGTAGTTGCTGCACCACGGTGGGGCCGTAGCGCTGCGCCGCGGTGTAGACCACCGGGCCGTACTTGACCAGCGCGGTCAGGGCCCTGCCCTTGGCTGCCACAGCTGTGCCTCCCGTGCGTGCTCATCAGGTGCCCACCGAACTGACCGACGGCGGGCCGGTGTGCCCCTCCAGGGTAAGCGAGGCGGATAATCGAGGCATGGCCGAACCCGAGGACAGCCTCCGGCAGAGCCGGGTGGACTATGCCGGCCCAGGACTGGGGGAGCAGCAGCTGGCGCCCACGCCCTACGAGCAGCTGGTCCACTGGCTGGAGGAGGCGGTGCGGCGGCAGGCCGACCGCGGTGACGTGCCGGAGCCGTACGCGATGGCGCTGGCGACCGTCGACGAGCAGGGCCGACCGGACGTGCGGACGGTGCTGATGCGGTTGCTCACCGAGCAGGGCCCCGGCTTCGTCACCAACCTGCAGTCCGCCAAGGGCCGCCAGCTGGCGCGGGTGCCGTTCGCGGCGGCGACGATGACGTGGCCGGCGATGTACCGCGCGGTCCGCTTCCGCGGGCCCACCCAGCAGGTCCCCCGCGGGGAGATCGAGCGCTACTTCGCCCGCCGGCCGTGGGGGTCGCGGGTCAGCGCCTGGGCCTCGGCCCAGTCCGCGCCGGTCGCGGGCCGGGCGGAGCTGGAGGAGGCGTTCGCCGCCTACGCCGCGCGGTTCCCCGACCACGGCCGGGACGACGACGTCCCCGTCCCCGCCCAGTGGGGCGGCGTGCGGATCATTGTCACGGAGGTGGAGTTCTGGGCCGGCCGGCCCAACCGGCTCCACGACCGGCTCCGGCTCACCAGGGACAGCGGCGTGCCGGGCACGCTGGCCACGCCGGGGGTGTGGCAGGTGCAGCGGCTGCAGCCTTGACGTGGCGCTCAGCGGTGGTCGCCGTGGCCGCCGTCCGCTCCGCTCTCGGTGGTGATCGACTCCGGGCGCTCGGCGCCCCGCTCCTCCAGCATCGCCGTCATCGCCGCGATCTCCGACTCCTGCGCCCGGACCATCGCCAGCGCGATGCGGCTCACCTCGGCCTCGGCGGACAGGTCGTAGGCGGCCTGGGCCATCGTCACGCCCGACTCGTGGTGGGTGATCATCAGCTGCAAGAAGAGGATCTCGGCCTCCCGGCCGTCGGCCTCGCGCAGCTGTTGCATCTCCTCGCTGGTGGCCATCCCGGGCATGGGCGCGTCGCCTTCCGGCTCGGCGTGGGCCGCGTGGGCCTCGTGCTCGGCCATCCACTCCATGCGCGCGCCGGAGCGGGCGGTCGGCAGGTCCCACACGCGCAGCCAGGCCTCCATCTGGCCGAGCTGGTTCTGCTGGCTGGTCGCGATGTCGTAGGCGAGCGCGGCGACGTCACGCGAGTCGGCCCGCTGCAGCGTCAGCAGGGACATCTCGACGGCCTGTGCGTGGTGCTCGGACATGTCCCTGGCGAAACCGGCCTCCGGGCTGTCGCCGTCCGGGTGGTGCGGGGCGAACACCAGCCAGCCGAGCAGCACACCCGCCAGCAGGGCGGCCAGCGCGGTGAGGGAGAGCGGCAGCAGCCGCCCGGACCCGCCGATAGCCGGCCTGGGGTCGGGCTCAGCCACCGACCAGGTCCTCCGACGTCCCGCCGGTGCAGGCCGCGCCGGGCTCCGGGGTCTGCGGACCCTGCTTGTACTGCTGGATGAACTCCTCCAGGCGGGGGTCCGAGGCCGAGTCCACCCCGAGCTGGTGGCCCCATGCGGTCGCCATGACCGGTGACTCCTGGCCCTCGTACGGCGACAGGATCATGAAGTCCTGGTCTGCGAGGTCGGTGAGCTCCTCCACCTGGTCCTGCGGCAGGTCGGGCTGGTAGGTCAGCCACACCGCGCCGTGCTCCAGGGAGTGCGCCGCGTGGTGGTCGGGCACCGGTCCGGTGTAGATGCCGCAGTTGAGCCAGACGTCGTGGTGGTCACCGCCCACCGGGGGAGTCTGCTCGTACTCCGGCGGCGTGCTGACGTGGGTGCGCGACAGGTCCTCATAGGTCTGCACCGCGCTCAGGTCCGGCCGGTTGGCGACCGAGTCCCAGATCGCCCACCCGACGAGGCCCGCGATGAGCACCAGCACGCCGAGCAGCGCCACCCAGATGCCGGAGGGCCGGCGGCTGCCCTTGGCGGCCTGCTTCTTGGCCTGGGCGATACGGGCGGCCCGGTCGGAACCGGAGGTGGACGGGGGCATGGGCGGGCTCCTGCGTCGGGGACGGCTGTGGCCCCATCGTATGGCGCCCCCTCACCAGTGTTGCGGGGGCGTCCCGCGGACCCGGAGGGCGCGAAGCGTCCCCGCCGGTCCCTAGACTGGCTGCTCGACACGCGGCAGGAGGGCTGGCACGGTGACTGACCTGATCGACACCACGGAGATGTACCTCAAGAGCATCTTCGAGCTGGAGGAGGACGGGGTCGTCCCGATGCGCGCCCGCATCGCCGAGCGGCTCGGCCACTCCGGCCCCACGGTGTCGCAGACGGTGGCGCGCATGGAGCGCGACGGCCTGCTGACACTCGCCGGTGACCGGCACCTGGAGCTGACCGACCTGGGGCGCCGCACGGCGACCCGGGTGATGCGCAAGCACCGGCTGGCCGAGCGGCTGCTGGTCGACGTCATCGGGATGGAGCTGGCCTACGTGCACGACGAGGCCTGCCGCTGGGAGCACGTGATGAGCGACCGCGTCGAGGAGCGCATCGTCCGGCTCATCTCGACCCCGGAGGAGTCGCCCTACGGCAACCCCATCCCCGGGCTCGCCGAGCTGGAGCTGTCCCGAGACGAGGACCGGGAGGCCGGCCAGGGCGTCCCCAGCGACGGCTTCGAGGGCGAGCCCCGGCCGGGCGCCGGCCGGCACCTGCTGACCCTCACCGGGCAGCAGCAGCGGCAGGTGCGGGTGGTCCGCATCGGCGAGCCGGCCCAGGTGGACCCCGACGTCGTGGCCCTGCTGGTGGAGACCGGCGTGCTCCCCGGCCGCACGGTGACGCTCAGTCTGGACGGCGACCGGGTGCTCGCGACCGGCGAGAGCGGGCAGGGGGTGTCGCTGCCCAAGGAGGTGGCCGAGCACCTCTTCGCCGAGCCGCTCTGAACGGGCTGCCGACCCCGGCCGGACTCCGGGCGGCGATGTCCGGGGATGCCGTTTCGTGATGTGAGGTCGCTCACAGGCAACCCCTTTCCGCCCCGTCCCACCTGAGCGAAGATGCAGGTCAGCGGCCTCTCCCGGTGAAGTGCGACGGCTCGTCTACACCCGAGGTTTACCGAAACGTGACATTTGCCAGGGGCTTGTGTACGCTCCAACGTGGCTCATCCTCCCGGAGGAGCCCCCACCCGGCCGCCGAGTCCTGTCACCGAGGTGGGAGCCGCACGATAGCCGCGCAGACAGGAGCGGGGGAACCGCCAGCGGAGCCGCCAGCCGGCTCCTCGGGGCGAAGGTCGCCAGTGGCGACCCGGGCCACTCCAGCCCGAGCCCGACAGCTCACCCCGTAGGCCATGGAGAGGTATTTCTGTGTCGAACCGCACTTCTGGGCGTCACCGCGCGCCAAGCCGCCTCACGGCCTCCGGGCTGTCCCTCACCGCTTCCGCCAAGGTCGGCGCCGTCGCAGCCGCCTCCGGTGGCCTGCTCGCTACCGCGGTCCTTCCCGCCAGCGCGGCACCGCGTGGCGTCGTGGACGGGGTAGCGGCGGTGTCCGGCGAGAGCGCCTCGGCCGAGGGCTCGATCGGCAACCTCCTCGGCGTGGACCTGCCCGCCGTGCCCGAGCCGAGCGACCGCCCCGTCGTCGCCGCCCCTGCCCCCGCCCCCGAGGACGTCCCGGAGGAGGGACTGGCCTTCGGCGTCAGCGGCTTCGAGGGCATCGCCCCGCCGCCGGAGCCGGAGCCCGAGCCCGAGCCCGAGCCCGAGCCGGAGTACGAGCCCGAGCCCGAGCCGGAGTACGAGCCGGAGCCGGAGTACGACTCGGAGCCGGAGTACGAGGAGGAGTCGACCACGACCTCCTCGACCGAGGAGCGGTCGGAGACCAGCGCCAGCCGGACCGAGAGCCGCGAGGAGGCGCCGAGCAGCTCGGAGTCCAGCAGCACGGCTGCCGCCCCGACCGGTGGTGTGCTGTCCGTGGCCGCCTCGCTGGTGGGCTCGCCCTACCAGTGGGCCGGTAGCAGCCCGTCCGGCTTCGACTGCTCGGGCTTCACCTCCTACGTCTACGCCCAGCTCGGCATCTCGCTGCCCCGCACCGCCGCCGCCCAGCAGGCCGCCGCCACCCCGGTGAGCGACCCGCAGGTCGGGGACCTGGTCTTCTGGGGCTACCCCGCCCACCACGTCGGCATCTACGCCGGGGACGGCATGGTGTACGACGCCGGCCGCTCCGGCCTCTCGGTCAGCAAGCGCGCCATGTTCAGCGGCGTGAGCGGCTACGGCCGCGTCGGCTGAGCCGAACGCCCGGATCTCGTCGACAGGGCCCCTCCCGCGCCGCGGGAGGGGCCCTGTTCGGCTGTCACGGCCCTCCGGCCCCGGGACCGACGCGCCCCCGACGTCGCAGGGCCTCGGCGCCGGGGCGTCAGGGCCGCTGTGCCACCCGGCCGGTGTCGTCCCGGTCGGTCTCGTCCTCGAACTCGCCGAGGATCTGCTCGAGGATGTCCTCCAGAGAGGTGATCCCGACCGTCTCGTCCCGCGGGCCAGTGACCAGGGCCAGCTGGGCGCGCTGCTGCCGCATGAAGGTCACGGCGTCGATGAGCGGCAGGCCGGCCGGGATGGTCACGGCCTCCTGCAGCAGCTCGGGCGCCTCCTGCAGCCGGAGGTGGGAGCGCCCGGAGGCGGCGGCCCGGACCGCGTCGCGCACGTGCACCAGGCCGACGGTGTTGCCGTTCTCGTCGAGCACGAACAGCCGGGAGCGGCCGCTCTCGCGGCACCGTTCCTCCACGTCGGCGACCGTGGCGGTCACCGGCACGGTGACCGCGTCCTGCGGCGGGTGGGTGACGCTGGCGACCGTCTCCGACTCCAGCCGCAGCGCGCCGGTGAGCATCTGGTGGTCGGACTCGGTCAGCACGCCGTGCTCCCGGGACTGGATGACCAGCAGCTGCAGGTCCGCCGGCCCCCGGGTGCTGCTCACCGTCTCCACGGGGTCGACCCCGCAGGCGCGTAGCAGCAGGTTCGCCAGCTCGTTGAACAGCCACAGCAGCGGGCGCACCGCCCAGGTGAACCCGCGGAAGGGCAGCGCGAGCAGCAGCGCGGACGGCTCCGGGTGGGAGATCGCCCACGACTTAGGGGCCATCTCGCCCACGACCATGTGCAGGAACACCACCAGCGCGACCGCCAGCACCACGGCGATGACGTGGGACAGGTGGTGGCTCAACCCGGACAGCTCGATCGCCGGCGTCAGCAGCGAGGCCACCGCCGGCTCGGCGAGCGCGCCCAGCCCCAGCGTGCAGACGGTGATGCCCAGCTGGGCGCCGGCGAGCATCAGCGACAGCTCTCGGTGGGCGGCTACTGCGGAACGGGCCGCGCGGCTCCCCTCGGCGGCGTGCTCCTCGAGCCGGTGCCGCTTGGCAGCGACGATGGCGAACTCGCCGGCCACGAAGAAGGCGTTCAACAGCAGCAGCAGGAGCGACAGCAGCAGGGCGGCGCCGATGCTCACCGGTGCTCACCGCCCTCGGTGTCAGCGTTGCCGTTGCCGTTGCCGTTGCCGTTGCCGTTGCCGTCCCGCTCCAGCACCCCTGGTCTGGCCGACGGAGGGTGCACGGCGACCGTCTCCGGCACGTGCCGGTGGGTGGTCAGCACGTCGATGTGCACGCTGCGCACCTCGGCGTCCCCGTGGCTGTCGCGGTCCTCCCAGACCACCTCGACCCGGTCTCCCGCCTCGGCGATGCGCTCCAGCCGGTCCAGGACCAGCCCGGAGAGGGTGTCGTAGTCCTCGTCCTCGGGCAGCCCGATGCCGGTGGTGGCTGCCACCTCGTCCAGCCGCAGCCTCGCGGGCAGCTCCCACGCCCCGTCCGGCCGCTGCTCGAACTCGGTGTGGTCCGGGTCCTGCTCGTCCCAGATCTCACCGACCACCTCCTCGGCGACGTCCTCGAAGGTGATGACGCCGGCGAAGCCGCCGTGCTCGTCGACCACGACCGCCAGCTGGCGGTGCTGGCGGCGCAGCTGCTCCAGCACCCGCGGCAGCGGCAGGCTCTCGGGGAGGATGAGCGCCGGGCTGGCCAGGTCCCGCACCGGTGTGCGCTCCCGCTCCTCCGGAGGCACCTCCAACAGCTCGTGCAGGCCGATGACCCCCACGATGTCGTCGGTGTCGCGGCCGGTGACCGGGAACCGGGAGTGGCCGGTCTCCAGCAGCTCCAGCACCCGCGAGGCCGGCTCGTCGGCCTGCACCGTCTCCACGTCGATGCGCGGGGTCATCACCTCCTCCGCCACATGGCCGCGGAAGGCGAGACCGCGCCGTAACAGTCCCGACAGGTCCTCGTCCAGCAGGCCCTCGGTGTGGGACTCGGCGATGATGCGCGAGAAGTCCTCCGGCGTGGCCCCCTGCGGCAGCTCCTCCACGGGCTCGATCCCCACCGCCCGCAGCAGCCGGTTGGAGGCCTTGTCGAAGATCGCGATCACCGGGCCGGTCACCGTCAGGTAGATCAGCGTGGAGCGGGACAGCGCCAGCGCCAGCGGCAGCGGCCGCGCGATGGCCAGGTTTTTGGGGCCCAGCTCGCCGAGCACCATCTGCAGCACGGTGCTGAACAGCAGCGTCGCGGTCATCGACAGCGCCACGCGGGCGCCGCGGGACAGCTCGGTGACGCCCAGCACCTCGGTGAGCCCGCGACCGAGCAGCGGCTCGCCGGCGAAGCCGACCAGCAGCGCGGTCAGCGTGATGCCGAACTGGGCGCCGGAGAGGGTGAACGACAGCCGGGAGGTGACCTTGAGCGCCCGCTCGGCGGCGGCCGAGCCCTCCCTGGCCAGGCCGTTGAGCCGGCCGCGGTCCACGGTGACGTAGGCGAACTCCTGGGCCACGAAGTAGCCCGTCGCGAGGGTGAGCAGCAGGATGACGGCCAGGCCGCCGGCGATCAGCACGAGGCCACCTGGGGGGCAGAGAACAGCGGGAGCCGGGGCGCGCCCGGCTCGGTACTACAGCCGTCGCCGTCGCAGGAAGACATGCGCCCCATTGTATGAGCGTCCCGCGCCACGCCGGCATCGCCCGCATCGACGGCCTCCCGGCGCGGGCTGCCGGCCGGTGTCGGAGCCGTCTCCTACGGTGTGGCCATGGTGAGGTTCCTGCACACGGCCGACTGGCAGCTGGGGCTCACCCGTCGCTGGCTGCGGGGGGAGGCCCAGGGCCGCTACGCCGACGCCCGGGTAGCGGCCGTGCGTGCCCTCGGTGTCGTGGCCGGCGAGCAGGGTTGCGAGTTCGTCGTGGTCGCCGGGGACGTGCTCGAGTCCCCGCAGGTGGCGACGGGCACGCTGCGCCGGCTGTTCGAGGCGCTGAAGGAGTTCCCGGTGCCGGTCTACCTGCTCCCGGGCAACCACGACCCGCTCGGGGCGGGCTCGGTCTACCGCACCCGGCTGTGGGAGCGGGAGTGCCCGGGCCATGTGCACGTGCTGGACCGGCCCGGGCCGTGGCCGGTCGCCGACAGCGTCGAGCTGCTGGCGGCGCCGTGGCCCTCCAAGCGGCCGGGGGAGGACCTCGTGGCGCGGGCGCTGGCCGACCTGCCGCCCGCCGAGGGAGTGCGGATCGGGGTGGCACACGGGCCAGTGGACCGCATCCTGCCCGACCACGCCGACAGCAACCACGCCACCATCAACACCGGCACCGTGGAGCAGGCGCTCGCCAGCGGCCGGCTGCACTACCTGGCGCTGGGGGACCGCCACTCCGTCACGCCGGTCGGGGACAGCGGTGCCATCTGGTACTCCGGCACCCCGGAGGTGACCGACTTCCGGGAGCGGCGGCCGGGTGAGGTCCTGGTCGTCGACGTCGACCCGGGCGCACCCGAGCCGGTGCGTGTCGCCGGGCACCAGGTGGGGAGGTGGCGGTTCGAGGTGGTGGAGCGTGAGCTGCTCGACGGGCGCGACGTCGAGACCCTCGACGCCGACCTGGACCGGCGGGTCGACAAGGACCGCGCCGTGGTGCGGCTGGTGCTGCGCGGGGTGCTCGACCTGCCCGCCCACCAGCGGCTGGGCGAGGTGCTGGAGCGGCACGGGCAGCTGTTCGCCGCGCTGCACACCTGGGACCGGGCCGGCGACCTGCGGCTGCGCCCGGACCTGACGGCCATGCCCGGCTGGGGCCTGTCGGGCTTCGTCGCCGGCGCCGCTGCCGAGATCGCCGACAGCAGCGCCGGGGCCGGCCAGCTGCAGCCTCCCGGGACGACCGACCGTGCCGACGGCGCACAGAGCTCGGCGGCGCTGCTGGACTGGGAACCGTCCTGGGACGGCCCGGAGGACGCGACCAGCGCCCGGGACGCGCTGGCGCTGCTCTACCGGCTCACCGTGGCGCGGGAGAGCACATGAGGATCCACCGGATCACGCTGCGCGACGTCAAGGGCATCCGCGCGTGCGAGCTAAACCTGCCCGATGCCGGGGTCGTGGTCCTCGAAGGCCCCAACGAGGTCGGCAAGAGTACGGTCGTCGAGGCCCTCGACCTGCTGCTGGACCCCCGGGCACGCGCCACCTCCAAGGCTGCCCGGGTCCGGGCCCTGCAGCCGGTAGGGCGCGACGTGGGCCCCTCCGTGGAGGCCGAGCTGACGCTGGCGGGGCACCGGGTGCGCTTCAGCAAGCAGTGGCTGCGCCAGCCGCGCACCGAGCTGCAGCTGTTGGCGCCGACCCGCGAGCTGCTGGCCGGCGACGCCGCACAGCAACGGTTCGACGCCCTGCTGGAGCAGGGACTGGACCGGCAGCTGTGGGACGCCCTGCGCTTCCTGCAGTCGGGCGGCCCGCTGGTGGGCGGGCTGTGCGACAGCGACGCCCTGACCCGGGCCCTCGATGCCGCCGCCGGCGCCGACCTGCACAGCGACCAGGGCGAGGACCTGCTCAGCACCGTCGAGACCGAGCACCAGCGCTACTTCACCCCGACCGGCCGGCCGGCGCGGGAGCTGAAGGAGGCCGTGCGGGCCGCCCAGCACGCCCGTGACGCCGCGGTCGACCGGCACCGGGCGGTCCACGAGGTCGAGCAGATGAGCGACCGCCACGAGGAGCTGTCGACCCGGCTTGCGGCCGCCCAGGCGCGGCGCGCCGAGCTGACCGCGGGGCTCGACGAGGCCATGGCACGCGCTGGTCGGGCCGAGGAGGCGCTACGGACGCTGGAGCGGGCCGAGGCGGCGGAGCAGGAGCACGCAGCGGCCGCGGCCCGCGCC
>NZ_WIQI01000064.1 GCF_009602535.1 Ornithinicoccus halotolerans
CGTCGGGCTCACCGCCGATGAGGGTGACGTGCGCGCCCGAGCGCCGGAACGCCTGCCGGCCCACCTCACTGGCGGCCGCGCGCGCCGCCAAGCAGTTCACCACCGCCGGCATCCGCGGCCGGCTCGTCTCCAGCGCACCGTTCGACGCGGTCTGGCAGGGCGCGGCGCTCGGCTGAGGCGGGACGGTAGCGGCTCGGTGCGCGGTCAGTGCCGCCGCGGCGGGCCGGTACGGGAGCGACGACGGCGCTGCCACCAGCGCCAGGCAGCCATCGCGAGCGGGAGGTAGCGCAGCAGTCGTCCCATGCGGCCAGTATCGCCCGGGGCGGCCGGATGTGCCTGCCGGTCTGCGCGCAGCAGTTGAACGCTCTACGGTGGAGGGTGAACCCCGACGGCCTTCGGATGAGGAGGACCCATGACCAAGGTCGCGATCGTCTACTACTCCAGCACCGGCCACGGCACCCGGATGGCCGAGGAGCTGCGCAAGGGCGCCGAAGAAGCCGGTGCCGAGGTCCGGGTGCGGCACGTGCGCGAGACGGTGCCCCCGGAGCAGTTCGCCGACAACCCGGCCTGGACAGCCAACTACGAGGCCACCAAGGACCTCCCCGAGGCCGCTCCGGAGGACGTCGACTGGGCCGACGCGGTGATCTTCGGATCGCCCACGCGCTACTCCAGCGTCGCCAGCCAGTTCCAGACCTTCATCGACTCCCTCGGCGGGCTGTGGGGCGAGGGCAAGCTGCAGGACAAGACCTACACCTGCTTCACCTCCTCGATGACCGAGCACGGCGGCCAGGAGGCGACGCTGCAGGTGATGTTGCGGTTCGCGGTGCACTTCGGCGGCATCCTGGTCCCGCCGGGCTACACCGACCCGGTCAAGTTCGAGGAGGGCAACCCCTACGGCACCTCCCACACCACCGGCCCGCAGAACTCCGACGAGCTCGACGAGGCCACCGTCAAGGCGCTGCACCACCAGGCGCACCGGCTGGTCCAGGTGACCGACAAGCTGCTGACCGGGGACTGACCGGAGCCGCAGCGACCGGCCACCCAGCCCGAGCAGCTGGCCGGCGAGGTCGAGGCGGACGGTCGGCCGGGGAGGGCCGCGCCGAGCGCTGACCCGCGCCGGCGCCGCTACCGTGGGCCAGGTGAGCCAGCAGCGCGCCAGCCCCGGCCCCCCCGAGGGTGAGCAGCCGCCCGTCGACGGCCGCGGCCGGCTGGCCCGGCTGCTGCTCCCCGGCGGCGAGGAGCCCGACCCGCGGGTGACGCTGGCCAACGAGCGCACCTTCCTGGCCTGGATCCGCACCGCCATGGCGCTGCTGGCCGGCGGCATCGCGCTGGAGGCGTTCGCCGTCGACGTCTTCGACGAACCCGCCCGGAAGGCGGTGGCGGTCATGCTCATCGCGCTGGGGATGCTGGTCAGCGGTGGCGCCTTCGTGCGGTGGGTCGGCGTCGAGCGGGCCGCCCGCGAGCACCAGCCGATCCCGGTGCCGCTGATCGCCCCCGTCCTGGGCCTCGGCGGTGCCCTCGGGGCCGTGGTGGTGGGCTACTACATCCTGCGCGGGTAGCGGCGTCGTGCCCTGGCCCCCTTCACCCCGGCCGCGGCTGCTGCCGCGGCCCTTCCGGCCCCGACCCATCGAGACCGCGGTCGACCTGGACCGCGGCGCCCAGCCGGAGCGCACCACCATGGCCTGGTCGCGCACCTGGCTGGCGCTGCTCGTGGTGACCGCGGTGTTCCTGCGCTGGAGCCCGCACTACGGACCGGGGCTGCTGGTGCTGCCGGTCGTGACCACGGGGGCCGCGCTGCTGGTCGCGCTCACCCAGCGGCGCCGGGCCCGGCGGGGGGTGCACGGCATCCGCGCCGAGCGGCTGACCGCGGACCCGGTGGGGCCGATACTGCTGACCGCGCTCACGATCGCCGTCGGGGCCGCCGGCATCGGCTTCGTCATCGCGGCACCGTGACGGCCGCGCCGTCGTCGCCCTCCAGCCGGGCCGCGAGCGCGGCGTCGACGACCAGGGAGGTGACCAGCCCGCCGCGCAGCGCGGCGCGCACCGCCCCCGCCTTCGCCGCGCCGTAGGCCAGCGCCATCACCTCTCCGATCCCCTGCAGCTGCTCCCCGGACAGCGTGATCAGCCGGTCGGTCATCGGGTCCCGCACCGGCTGGCCGTCGGCGTCGAAGGGCACCCCCGCGATCTCACCGACCACGCCCAGCCCGGCGAGCCGCCGGCGCTCCTCGGCGGTGGCCACGTCGTGGATGGTGGACATCCCCGCCGCCCAGGCACCCACTCCCACCGCGGCGTGGGTGACGGTACCGGCCTGCTCCAGCCCCGTGGCCACCGTCCGATCGGCCCGCAGCGCCGCCGCCGCCTCGGCGTCCTCCAGCGCGAACGGGGCGTGGAAGATCGAGGCCGGTCCCCCGCTGGCCCGCGCCGCGCTGCGCACGATGTCGACCGCGGTCGCGTCGTGGCCGGGCTGCTCCAGCGCGCCGGTCAGCTGCACCACCCGCACACGGGGCAGCCGGTCCAGCCGCTGGGCCATCGCCAGGACTGCCCGGCTCCACGGCAGCCCGAGCACGTCACCAGGAGCGAGCACGTCGGCCAGCAGCCGCGCCGCCGTCCCGCCGAGGGCGGCCAGCACCTCCGGGTCGGCACCCGCACCGCTCGCCACCACCGCGCAGTGCCGCAGCCCGAAGGTGTCGGTCAGCCGCGCCGAGGCGTCCAGGTCCAGGCCGTCGACCTGACCGATGGAGATCCGCACCAGGCCGGCCTCGCGCGCGGCGTCCAGCATCCGGGCCACCTTGAAGCGGCTGATGCCGAGGTCCTCGGCGATCTCCACCTTGGACCGGCCGAGCAGGTAGTGGTGCCGCGCCACCGTCGCGGTGCGCACCAGCTCGTCCGGGCCCAGCCGGGTGCGGCCGGGCTGCTCGGCATGACCGCTCGCGTCCACGCCCCCTCCTCTCCACGTTGGCCGTCCACTGTAGGCGGCGCGGGGGCCCTTGACAGCCGGTACCACACCCAGTTTACTCATATGTGCACTCCAATGCTCATTTGAGCGACTCAACGACGAGCGAGCCGCCCGGCGGCCTCGGGAGGACAGATGCGACAGCCACATCGAGCCGCGACGCTGGCGGCCGCGGGAACGCTGCTGCTGGGACTCAGCGGCTGCTCCGGTGGGTGGGCCGGCTGGGGCGGTGGCGCCTTCGGCGCCTCCACCGAGGACAGCATCTCGGTGCTGATGGTCAACAACCCGCAGATGGTGGACCTGCAGCAGCTCACCGCCGAGCACTTCACGGCCGAGACGGGTATCCGGGTGAACTTCACGGTGCTGCCCGAGAACGACGTCCGCGACAAGATCAGCCAGGAGTTCTCCAGCCAGGCCGGCCAGTACGACGTCGCGTCGCTGAGCAACTTCGAGATCCCCATCTACGCCGGGGCCGAGTGGATCACGCCGATGGACGAGTTCCTCGCCGAGGACCCGGGCTTCGACCAGGACGACATCCTCGACCCGATGGAGACCTCGCTCTCGCACGAGGGCCAGGTCTACGGGCAGCCGTTCTACGGCGAGTCCAGCTTCCTGATGTACCGCCGCGACCTGGTGGAGGCCGAGGGGCTCACCATGCCGGAGAACCCGACCTGGCCGGAGGTCGCCGAGATCGCCGCCGCGCTGGACGGTGCCGAGCCGGGCATGGCCGGCATCTGCCTGCGGGGCCAGCCGGGCTGGGGGCAGGTCATCGCCCCGCTCACCACCGTGGTCAACACCTTCGGCGGGACCTGGTTCACCGAGGACTGGCAGGCCCGCGTGGACAGTCCCGAGTTCACCGAGGCGGTGCGCTTCTACGTCGACCTGGTGCGCCAGCACGGCCAGGCCGGTGCCCCGCAGTCGGGCTTCACCGAGTGCCTCAACAACCTCACCCAGGGCGATGCGGCGATGTGGTACGACGCCACCTCGGCCGCCGGGAGCCTGGAGGCCGAGGGCTCACCCGTCAAGGGCAAGATCGGCTACGCCCCCGCGCCCGTGGTCGAGACCGACAGCGCCGGTTGGCTGTACGCCTGGGCGTGGGGCATCCAGGAGGCGAGCAGGAACAAGGACGCCGCCTGGGAGTTCGTCTCCTGGGCCTCCGGCAAGGAGTACGAGCAGCTGGTCGGGGAAGAGCTGGGCTGGTCCCGCGTACCCGCCGGCAAGCGGGCCTCCACGTACGAGAACGAGGAGTACCTCGAGGTCGCCGGCTCGTTCGCCCAGCCCACCCGGCAGGCGATCGAGTCCGCCGACCCCGCCGACCCCGGGGTCCAGCCCCGGCCGGCGCTGGGGGTGCAGTTCGTCGGCATCCCCGAGTTCCCCGACCTGGGCACCCAGGTCAGCCAGGAGATCAGCTCGGCGATCGCCGGCCGGACCAGCGTGGAGGACGCGCTGGCCCGGGGGCAGCGGCTCGCCTCCGACGTCGCCGAGCGCTACCTGTCCCGGGAGGGATCATGACCGCACCCGCCACCAAGGTGACCCCGCGCGGCAGCCGGATCACCACCGTCGAGGGCCGCACGCCCGAGGGCATGGGGTCCCAGGGCGCGATGCGCCAGGCCGGCGCCTGGGCCCGCCGGGCGCCGCTGCTCCCCGCGCTCATCTTCGTCATCGTGATGACCCAGCTGCCGTTCGCGACATCGGTGGTCATCTCGCTGATGAACTGGAACGCCTACTACCCCGACGAGCGCGGCTTCACCGGCTTCGACAACTTCGCCCGGGTGGTCACCGACACCAACACCCGGGAAGCGGTCGTGGTGACCGTGCTGCTCACCGCGTCGGTGGTGCTGGTCAGCCTGCTGCTCGGGCTGGGGATCGCGCTGCTCCTCGACCGCCGCTTCCGGGGCCGGGGGGTGGTGCGGACGATGATGATCACGCCGTTCCTCATCGTGCCGGTCGCGGCCGCGCTGCTGTGGAAGCACGCGCTCTACAACCCCGAGTACGGTCTGTTCAACGGGCTGCTGACGATGCTGTTCGGATCCGACGCCCCGCAGCCGGACTGGATCAGCAGCTTCCCGCTGCCGGCCATCATCACGGCGCTGGTCTGGCAGTGGACGCCGTTCATGATGCTCATCCTGCTGGCCGGCCTGCAGTCCCGCCCGATGGACGTCGTCGAGGCCGCACGGATCGACGGCGCGGGCGCGTGGCAGATCTTCACGCACATGACGCTCCCGCACCTGCGCCCCTACCTGGAGCTGTCGGCGCTGCTGGGTGCCATTTACGTGGTGCAGAACTTCGACCACGTCTTCACGATCACCTCTGGCGGGCTGGGCACCGCCAACCTGCCCTACTTCATCTACCAGACGTTCTACACCGCCCAGGACTACGGCCGGGCCTCGGCCGCCGGGGTCGTCACGCTGCTGGGCACCATCCTCATCGCGATGCTGGCGCTGCGGACGGTGCTGAGCCTGTTCAAGGAGGAGAGCCGATGACCACCCGCACCCGTAGCGGCACGCTGCTGACCGTCGCCGCCTGGCTGGTAGGCCTGATCTTCGTCGCGCCGGTGCTGTGGATGGTGCTCACCAGCTTCCACAGCGAGACCGACGCCGCGACCAACCCGCCCAGCCTGCTGGCACCGCTGAGCCTGGAGGGCTACCGCTCCTTCCTCGACTCGGGACCGTGGCCGCCACTGCTGAACTCGGTCACCGCCAGCGTGCTCTCCACGGCGCTGGTGCTGGTGCTGGCCCTGCCGGCCGCGTACGCGCTGTCGATCCGGCCGGTGCGCAAGTGGAGCGACGTGCTGTTCTTCCTGCTGTCCACCAAGATGCTGCCGCTGGTGGCCGGGCTGCTGCCGATCTACCTGTTCGCCCAGGTGACCGGGCTGCTGGACACGGTATGGCTGCTCATCCTGCTCTACACCGCGATGAACCTGCCGATCGCGATCTGGATGCTGCGCAGCTTCCTCGCGGAGGTGCCCGTCGAGATGCTGGAGGCCGCCCAGGTCGACGGCGCCAGCCTGAGCCGCACCCTGCGCGAGGTGATCGCCCCGGTCATCATGCCGGGCATCGCGGCAGCCGGGCTGATCTGCTTCATCTTCAGCTGGAACGAGCTGCTGTTCGCACGGGTCCTCACCAGCACCGTCGCCAGCACCGCGCCGGTGTTCCTGACCGGGTTCGTGACCAGCCAGGGGCTGTTCCTGGCCCAGGTCTGCGCCGCCTCGTTCGCGGTGTCGCTGCCGGTCCTGGCCGCCGGGTTCGCCGCCCAGGACAAGCTGGTCCAGGGGCTGTCGATGGGGGCGGTCCGGTGACCGAGCCGGACACCACCCAGGCCACGGCCCCCGTGCCGCTACGGGCGGGGACGCTCGCCGACCTGCCGAGCGGGGTGCCCGTCCCCCGCTACGACCGGTCGGCGGTCGGTCGCGGCATCGTCCACCTGGGGGTGGGCGGCTTCCACCGGGCCCACCAGGCGATGTACCTGGACCGGCTGCTGACGCTCGCGGCCGACGAGGGCGACCGGGAGGGGCTGGGCTGGGGCATCTGTGGCGTCGGGGTGCTGCCCCACGACGACCGCATCATCAGCACGCTGCGCGGCCAGGACGGCCTGTACACGCTCGTGGTCAAACACCCCGACGGCCGTCGCGAGGCCCGGGTGATCGGTTCCCTCGTCGAGGTGCTGCACGCCCCGAGCGACCCGCAGGCGGTGCTGGACGCGATGACCGACCCGGCCACCAAGATCGTCTCGCTGACCATCACCGAGGGCGGTTACCTGGTCAACCAGGCCACGGGGGAGCTGCAGGCCGACGCCCCCGGGCTGCGGGCCGACCTGCACCCCGGCGCCGCCCCGAGCACCGCCTTCGGTTTCGTCGTCGCGGCGCTGCGCGCCCGCCGGGAGGCCGGCACCGCCCCGTTCACGGTCATGTCCTGCGACAACCTGCCGGGCAACGGCGACGTCGCGCGCCGGATGATGATCAGCTTCGCCCGGCTCGCCGACCCGGAGCTGGCCGACTGGATGCAGGAGCACGTGGCCTTCCCCAACGCGATGGTGGACCGGATCACCCCGGTCACCGCGCCGGAGGACACCGAGCGGCTCGCCCAGGAACACGGCGTGGCCGACGGCTGGCCCGTGGTCTGCGAGCCGTTCACGCAGTGGGTGCTGGAGGACCGCTTCCCGACCGGCCGGCCGGCACTGGAGCGGGTCGGCGTGCAGGTCGTCGACGACGTCGAGCCCTACGAGCTGATGAAGCTGCGCCTGCTCAACGCCAGCCATCAGGCGCTGTGCTACCTGGGGTACCTGGCGGGGTACCGCTACGCCCACGAGGTCTGCCAGGACCCGCTGTTCGTCGACTTCCTGCTCGGCTACATGGAGCAGGAGGCCACCCCGACGCTCCCGGCCGTGCCCGGCACCGACCTGGCCGACTACCGGCACACCCTCATCGAGCGGTTCGCCAACCCCGAGGTGCGGGACACCCTGGCCCGGCTGTGCGCCGAGAGCAGCGACCGGATCCCCAAGTGGCTGCTGCCGGTGGTGCGCCACCAGCTGGACCGGCAGGGGCCCATCGAGCGCGCGGCGCTGGTGGTCGCGGCGTGGACGCGCTACGCCGAGGGCACCGACGAGCAGGGGGAGCCGATCGAGGTGGTCGACCGGCTCCGGGACCGGGTGATGGCCGCGGCGGCCCGGCAGCACGAGGACCCGCTGGCCTTCCTCCGCGACCGCGAGCTGTTCGGGGACCTCGCCGAGCAGGACCGGTTCACCGCGGTCTACGCACAGCTCCTCGCCTCGCTGCACGAGGAGGGGGCGCGCGCCACTGTGGCCGCCGTCGTGCGCAGCAGCGGGTAGCGCTCAGCCGAGGGGGGCGGGAGTCAGCCGCGCCAGGGCTGGTGGACCCCAGAGTCGTCGGCGCGCGTCCCGCGCACAGTCACCCCTCGCTGCGGATGAGCGGACGGAGCTGGTCGGCCGTCGCGGTGTCCAGTCGCTGGCCGTGCACCTGCTCCACGTGCGGACCCACCTGATCCAGGACGTCCTGCTCGCTGTCGCCGTGCACGACCGCGTCGCAGTCGAAGCCGGCGTCCCGACAGTAAAGTATCTTTGCCATCTGCTGATGGTCGCACCGGGGCCAGCATCCCGGCAAGGGGGCTGGTGGCCGGAGCCCTGCTGGTCCTGGTCGGCACCGGCCTGCTGCCGGCCCTGACCTCTCCGTAGCCGCCCAGCGCCCCCCTCGTCCCACGCACGACAGATATGGTGACCCGGATGTCTCCCACACGACTGCGCCGGTGGCACGGCACGGTGGCCCTCGGGCTGACGGTCGCGCTGCTGCTCCCGGCCTGCTCCGAGGACGCACCCGACACGGAGGAGGCCGACACCCCACCGGCGAGCGCCCCGGCCGAGGGGGACGCCGCCGAGGACAGGACCACGGAGCCGGGCAGCGGCGCCGGGGAGGCCCAGGGCGACGGTGAGCAGCCTCCGATCGAGAGCGGGCCCGCCCCCCTCTCCCCGGGAGAGGAGCGGCCGGAGGGCACTGAGGTGGTCCAGCAGGGCGGCTTCTCCGTGGCGATCCCGGAGGGCTGGCAGGACTCCTCCTCCCAGACCGAGTACCACTACACCGACCCGTCAACCGAGAACCGCGGCTTCTTCGTCCGGACGTTCGACCCCTCCGCCGGCACCGTCGAGGAGAGCCTGCCGCTGGCCGCCGAGGACCTCGACGCCGCGGGGCTGGACCCGACGTTCTACCGGGTCGACTGGCCCGGCGCCGACGACGCCGCGCTCATCACCTACGACGACCCGGAGGCCAACCCACCGGCTGTGCACCGGACCTACCAGCTCCTGGTCGAGACACCGGACGGTTCGTTCTGGGCCGCGGCCTACGACGAGGTAGAACGGTTCGACGACTCGCCGGTGACCGACGTGCTGGCCTCGTTCCGCCCCCAGGAGTGACGGTCGTGCCGGTCGAGTGGTTCTTCCTGGGGATGGCGGCCCTCCCGCTGCTGCTCCTGGTCCACACCGAGCGACGAGTCTCCTGGACCGAGGGGACGTTCACGGTGGAACGGACCACACTGCTTCGACACGCGGCCGGTGACGCGCCGGGCGCTCACCACCAGGCCCTCGGCACGACGCACACCCCCGAGGGAGACGTCCCCGCTCGCACCATCGACAGCTACCCCGTGCAGTGGATCCGCGCCCGCGTGGGCCAGCAGGTGCCGTGCCGCTACAAGCCGGGCTCGCCCGACAGCGTCACCCTCCGTGCGGTGGCACGCGGTGGCAGACGGGTCAAGAACTGGGTCACCCTCATCGGGCTGTCGGTGTTCCTGGTCCTGGTCTTCCTGCTGATCCGGTCCCAGGGCTGATCGAGACCGTCCACGCCCGGACGGAGGCCAGCGCGCCGGCTCCCACGCCACGGGGACGACCGGCGCCCCGGCCGGGCAGCACACGTGCCCGGCCGGGGTCCGGCCCGGTGCGGGCGACGACCCACCTCCCCGCCACGGAGCAGGTACGTCGCCACCGGCCCGGGGCCCCCGGCGCTCAGCGCCGGGGGGTCGCTCCCCGGGTGGACTTGGACAGCGACGCGGCTGCTGCCGCCCGCAGCGGGCGGCGGAAGCGGGGGTCACCCCAGCACTCACCGGAGTCGTGCCGGGGCCACGCCGCGGCTCTGTTCACCGCCGCCGCCGCGTGCGGCGACGTTGCCGCGACGGGTGTCGGTCGGGAGGTGCGTTCGGTCATGCCTGCCTCCTTCACCAGGGGCCGGCGGCGCCGGCCAGTCGCTGGGCCCGGGCGCTTCGGCTCCAGGACCTGGCCAGGACGCTACGGCGCGCGTGTTACGCCCAGCGCCTTCCCGTGTTGCCCCGGGGTTACGGGTGCCGCACCGCGACCACCGGGTCAGCCCGGCAGCTGCCGCTTGGCCGCCTCGCTGAGCTGGATGACCTGCACGTCGTCGCTGTCCGGGTCCTGCGCGGTGGCGAACAGCGAACCGTCGCGGCCCTCCCGGGGCGCCACCCAGGCGCAGCCGCCTCGTCCATGCGGGTGGCGGTGGCGCGGGCGTCGTCGACCAGGACTACCGGGCGTCCCGTCCGGGCGCCCACTGCGGCCGACCCCTGGACACGGCTGGACTCATCGGTGCCACCGCAGGGATGCGGTCAGGACTCGGGCCAGCAGAGCCAGTCCAGGGTGACTGCGGCGGTCCAGGACTGGTGCTCGCTGCCCAGCGCCTCCCCGGTGAACGGCTCGTAGTACTCCCCGAACCGGCCGTCGGAGAGCTGGCGCAGCGACTCCTCGCGCAGCGCGGCCGCACGGTCCACCCAGCCGTGGTGGGCGAAGGCCCACGAGAACAGCCAGCTGGTCACCGGCCACTGCGGGCCGCGCCAGTACTCCCGCGGCCGGAAGTCAGCCGACTCCGGAGACGTGCTCGGTGGCACCGCCGCCGCCAGGGCGGGATGGCCGCACCAGCGCGGCCCGTCCAGCAGCGCGAGCAGATGGCGCTGCTGGTCGTGGTCACCGGCCCCGCACAGCAGCGGCGCGAACCCCGCCAGCGTCTCGGTGGCCAGCCACTCCCCGGTGCGCAGGTCGCGGTCCCGGGCCAGGCCGGTGGCCGGGTCGATGGACGCGGCCACCCCGCCGCGGCACCGGTCGGCCAGCGCCCTCATCTCGGCCACCTCCCCAGCGCGCTGTGCCGTCTGCTCGCCGAGGTCGGCCAGCACGTCGCTGGCCAGCGCGAGGATCGCGCTGAGCAGCACGTCCTCCGCGGCGAAGCTGACCGCCTCGCGCACCCGGGCGTCGTCGTAGCTCACCCGCCGCATCTCCTCGATCAGCCAGAGGTAGCGGTCGTACTCGCGGTCGCTGGGCCGCTGGCTGGCGTCCGCGACGACCTGGGTGTCCCGGCGGGTGTAGGGGGGCAGGTCCGGGCCGACCTCGACGCGGGCGTAGGGGCCGTCCCACCGCGGGGAGTTGTCCATCCCCGACTCCCAGCCGTGGTGGATGGTGACCCGACCGGTGCCCTCCGGGTCGCGGGCCGTGGCCAGCCAGCGGTGCCAGGCCAGCAACCGGGGCCAGGCCCGGCCGCAGAACTCCTCGGCGACCCGACGGTCCTGGCCTCCCAGCCTCCGGCCGGTTTCCAGCAGCTGCCACGCCGCGATGGCGTGCACCGGGGGCTGGCAGATCCCGGAGGTGCGCACGCCCTCCGGCGCGGCGGCCACCGCCTGCGTCCCCCACCGCTGCGGCCCGGGGAAGTAGCCCTCGTCGTCCGCGGAGAAGACGATGTGCGGGACCATTCCGGTGCCCCACTGGGCGGCCAGCAGGGTGTCCAGCTCGGTCACCGCGCGGGGCACGCTCACCGTCGCGAGGCCGACCGAGACGAAGGCAGCGTCCCAGCTCCACTGGTGCGGGTAGAGGGCCGGTGCGGCGGTCGTCATGGTTCCGAGGTCGTTGCCGCGCAGCACGTATCCGGCCGACGCCGCAAGCCGCTCCCATCCCACCCGGCCCAGGCTAGCGCCCGGTCACAGCGTCAGCTTCATACCGTCGTGACTGGCCACCCAGCCCAGCCGCTCGTAGAACCGACGGGCCTCGGTGCGGGCCCGGTCGGTGGTCAGCTGGGCCAGGACGGCGCCGCGCTCCCGGCCGTAGGCCGCGACCCACTCCAGCAGCGCCGTCCCCAGGCCGCTGCCGCGGGCCGCGTCGGCGACCCGCACCCCCTCCACCTGCAACCGAGTGGCACCACCGCGGGACAGGCCGGGCAGCAGCGTCAGCTGCAGGGTGGCCAGGAGGGCCGGCGGGTCGGCGCCCGCGCCCTGCTCCCGCACCACCACCAGGGTGTGCGCCGGGTCGGCATCGACCGCCTCGAACGCGGCGAGGTAGCGACTCTCGGGCGCGCCCTCCCGCCCGGAACCGAGCACGTCGTCCCGCAGCAGCGCCACGATGCCGGGCACGTCGTCCCGCGTCGCCCGGCACACCCGGAAGGTGCGGTCACCGACCACCAGGGTCGCCAGCACCGGGGTGTCCGTAGGCATCGAGCACCTCCTCGGCGAGCAGCTTGCCGGCGTAGGGCCCCAGCGTCAGCCCCTGCGGCCCCATCCCGGTGGCCAGCCACAGCCCCGGCATCCCGGGTGCCGGTCCGAGCACGGGCGGGCCGCCGGACTCGGCGAGCGGCCGCACGCCGACCCGCGCCTCGAGGAGCTCCGCGCCCGCCAGCTCCGGGACGATGCTGAGCCCCTGCTCGAGCACGGTGTGCACGCCGCCGGCGGTGAGCGTGGTGTCGAAGCCGCTGCCGTCCTCGCGGGTGGCCCCCACCACCACCCGGTCCCCGGTGAAGGACAGCAGGTAATGGCCCCGCATCGTCGTCACCGCCGGCAGCGCGCTGCCGCCCGGGAGCCGCAGGTGCACCAGCTGCCCCTTCTGCGGCACGACCGGCACCGCCACCCCGACCGCGGCGGCGAGCTCACCGGTCCACGCGCCGGCGGCCAGCACCACCGCGTCGTGCCGGGCCGGTTCCCGCTCACCGGCTACCCGCAGCGACCAGCCCCGCCCCCCGGGCGCCTCGGCCGGCTGCACCGTCACCGCCCGCCGGAGCAGGCGGGCCCCGCCCGTCAGTGCCGCCTGCAGCAGCGCATGCCGGAGCGAGCGTCCGTCGACCGCCGCGACGTCGGGCAGCCAGACCGCTCCGTGGGCGGTCCGCAGCGCCGGGAACCGCTCCCGCACCCGCGCCCCGCTCCAGCACTCGGGCTCGCCGACGCCGGCGGTACCCCAGCGGCCGGTGACCTGCCGCGCCCGTGCGTGGAGGTCCGGGAGCCGTTCGGCCTCCTCCTCGTCGAGGGCGAGCACCAGCTGTCCCACCACCCGGAAGTCCAGCCGGGGATGGTGGCCGGTGAGCTGCTCCACCAGGGACGGGTAGTAGCCGGCCGCGGCCATCGCGAGCGCCTGCTCCTCCTCGGAGCGCTGGCGCGCCCCCACCGGCCCCACGATGCCCGCCCCGGCGTCGGTGGCCCGGCCCGGCCGGGCGTCGTCGTAGAGCGTCACCGCGGCCCCCGCGGCGACCAGGTGGTAGCCGAGGCTGGCGCCGACGACGCCGGTGCCGACGACCGCGACGTCGGGTGCCCTCCCGACCCCGCCCCCCGCCCGGGTCACCGGTGCGGTCCTGCTCCGCTCGGTCACGGACCCCTCCTCGACTCGACCGCGGTTCGCCCAGCGGCGGCGCCCGCGGCTGGTGCGACCCTACGGCACCCGCCGCGGCGGCGACCGGCCACGAGCCCCGGCCCACCGCCCGGCGGCGATGGCGTCTTCCCGACAGTGGCCAGAAGCCGCCAACACCGTCCCGGTCCTGGCCGGGCGTGGCACCGTGGGGGCATGCGGATCACCCGATCGGTCGTCGTGCTCGACGCCGCCAACCTGGCCGAGGTCAGCTCGTTCTGGGCGCGCCTGCTCGGAGGCACCGTCGAGGCCGACGACGACTGGCACACCGTCAGCTCCGAGCAAGGCCCGCGGATCGCCGTGCAGCTGGCGCCCGAGCACGTGCCCCCGGAATGGCCGGACGGGCTCCCCCAGCAGGTGCACCTCGACCTGTACGTGGACGACCCCGACGCCGCTCACGACGAGGCGGTCGCGGCAGGTGCCCGTGTCCTGCAGACCGCCGACACCAGCACCGAGCAGGGGTTCCAGGTGTACGCCGACCCCGCGGGCCACCCGTTCTGCCTCTGCTGGGCGCGCGGCAGCTGACCGGTACCCGCGCGCAGCTGCCCGTGGACCCCACGGACTCCCCCTGGGTCGAGTCCCCGGTGCACCGGTCCTGGCTGGCGGAGCAGGCCCACCGCCAGCTGTGGTTCGCACGCCGGGCGCCGCACCCGGACGGCGGCGCCTGGTACCTCGACGACCACGGGGAGCCCGACACCGGCCGGCCGGTGCAGACCTTCATCACCGCCCGCATGGTCCACGCCTACGCCCTGGGACACCTGGCCGGTGTCCCCGGCGCCCGGCCGGTCGCCGAGGCCTGCCTGGCTGGGCTGGCCGGGCCGCTGCGGGACCCCCGGCACGGCGGCTGGCTCGCCTCGGTCGGCCCCGGGGAGGAGCACGATGACGGCAAGGCCGCCTATCCGCACGCGTTCGTCGTCCTCGCCACCGCGACCGCCACCGTCGCGAGCCTGCCGGGCGCCGCTGCCCTCCTGGAGGACGCGCTCGGGGCGCTGGACCGGTTCTGGGAGGACGGGCCCGGGATGCACCTGGACCGGGCCGACCGGACCTTCCAGGAGGTGAGCGACTACCGCGGCGGCAACGCCAACATGCACGCCGTCGAGGCGCTGCTGGCGGCCGCGGCCTCGGCGTCGGCCTTGATGCGGTCCACCTTCCGGCCCTGCACCGCACCTCCTTGTCCCTGGCACCAGCGTGTCTGCCCCTATGATGCGCCGCGCCGCCCGGGCCGCGCGGGATGACCCGGCGGGGGCCGCTACCGGCACGACCCGGCGTGTGGACGATCCTGCAGCAGCGAGCAGCCGGCGTCCTAGGGTGGGGGCCATGCCCACACCGCCGGACCTGACGAGGCTGCTGCAGGCGGCGGTCGAGGCCGTGGGCGGCACCGAGCGCCCCGGCCAGGTGCAGATGGCCGAGGCGGTCCGCGACGCGGTCGAGGACGAGGAGCACCTGCTGGTGCAGGCCGGCACCGGCACCGGCAAGTCGCTGGCCTACCTGGTGCCCGCGGTCGCCCACGCGGTCGCCACCGGGAAGCCGGCGGTGGTGGCCACCGCCACGCTGGCGCTGCAGGCCCAGATTGTGGACCGGGACCTGCCCCGGGTGGCCGACGCGCTCGCCCCGCTGCTGGGACGGCGCCCCACGTACGCCCTGCTCAAGGGCCGCTCCAACTACCTGTGCCAGCACAAGCTGGTGGGCGGGTTCCCCGAGGAGGACGAGGACTCGCTGCTCTCGGTGGGGCAGGTCGACGGTGAGCTGTCCCGGCTCGGCGCGGAGGTGTCCCGGCTGCGGGAGTGGGCCGAGCTGACCGAGTCCGGCGACCGGGACGAGCTGGTGCCCGGGGTGAGCAGCCGCGCCTGGCGGCAGGTCTCGGTCACCGCCCAGGAGTGCCTCGGGCAGAGCTGCCCCCTGGTCGGGGAGTGCTTCGTCGAGCTGTCCCGCGAGGCCGCCCGGGACGTCGACGTCGTCGTCACCAACCACAGCTTCATGGCGATCGACGCCTTCGAGGGGCGGCAGCTGCTGCCCGAGCACGACCTGCTGGTGGTCGATGAGGCGCACGAGCTGACCGACCGGGTCACCTCGACCGTCACCGACGAGCTGGCCGCCGGCACCGTGACCGCGGCCGGCCGCCGGGTGGGCCGGCTGGCCGATGCCGGGCGGCTCACCGAGACCGCCGAGCCGCTGCAGCAGGCGCTGGAGGAGCTGCCGGAGGGCCGGCTGCGAGCCGTGCCGGACCGGCTCGCGCTGGCGCTGGCGGGGGTGCGCGACGCCGCCCGGGCGCTGCAGAGCGAGCTGAAGCCCGACAAGGAGGCCTCCGCCGACGGTGGCCGGCAGGTGGCCCGGGCCGCGGTCGACGAGGTGTTCGACGTCGCCGACCGGGTCCTGGAGGAGCGGGAGCTGGACGTGATGTGGGTGACCCACGACCAGCGCCGCGGGGCGGTGCTGCGGGTCGCGCCGATGAGCGTCGCGGCGATGGTGCGCGACAAGGTGTTCGCCGGGCGCACCGTGGTGCTCACCTCGGCGACCCTGGAGCTCGGCGGGACGTTCGAGGCCATCGCCGGCACCCTCGGCCTGCGGGGCGAGCAGGCGCCGCGCTGGTCTGGCCTGGACGTCGGCTCGCCGTTCGACTACCCCAGCCAGGCCATCGCCTACGTCGCCCGGCACCTGCCGCCCCCGGGCCGGGAGGGTCCCGCCGAGGAGGTCCACGCCGAGATCGAGGAGCTGGTGCGTGCCGCCGGCGGCCGCACGCTGGGGCTGTTCTCCTCCCGGCGCGCCGCCGAGACCGCCGCCGCACGGCTGCGCGAGCGGCTGGGCGACGACAGCGGCATCGAGGTGCTGTGCCAGGGCGAGGACCAGATGTCCACCCTGGTCCGGCGGTTCGCCGCCGACGCCGCCACGTGCCTGTTCGGCACGCTCTCGCTGTGGCAGGGCGTCGACGTGCCCGGCAGCTCCTGCCAGCTGGTGCTCATCGACCGCATCCCGTTCCCGCGTCCGGACGACCCGCTCGCCTCGGCGCGCACCGAGGCGATCGGCCGGATGGGCGGCAACGGGTTCATGGCCGTCTCGGCGACCCACGCCGCGCTCCGGCTCGCCCAGGGCTCGGGCCGGCTGGTGCGCCGCGGCGACGACCGAGGGGTCGTGGCCTTCCTGGACTCCCGGATGATGACCGCTCGCTACGCCGGCTTCCTGCAGCGCTCGCTACCGCCGTTCTGGCCCACCACCGACAAGCAGCTGGTGCTGCAGGCGCTGCGGCGGCTGCACGAGGGGGCGGCCGAGCCGCTACCGGTGCAGGAGCCGACCGCGCGTGCCATCGGCGGGGCGCCGCGCGCGGCGGTCCCGG
>NZ_WIQI01000065.1 GCF_009602535.1 Ornithinicoccus halotolerans
GACCTTGGTGGTCGCCCCCCGGATCTTGAACGCGCCACCCGGCTGCAGGCTCTCCGGCTTCAGCCACGGCGGGCGGCACCTGGCACGACCGCGACACCGACGAGGCCACCGGGCTGGGTCACGACGAGGAGCCGGACGAGGAGCCGCACACCGCCTACGGTGCGCCGGCGGTGCCACCGGAGGACCGCGACCGTCCCGCGCCCCGACAGACGGGGCTCGTGCTGCTGGTGCTGCTGGCCGTGGTCGCGGTCGCCGTGGTGCTCGCCTTCGGCGCCTTCAGCGGCCTGTTCAGCGGCGACGGCGGGTCCGAGGACCCGGAGGCTGGCCCGGCCCCCACCGCCGGGCCCACCGGTGGTCAGGACGGCCAGCAGCAGGACGGGGGTCAGCAGACCACCGCCCCGCAGGGCGAGGACGAGCAGACTGCGGAGCCCGGGGAGCCGCTGGACCTGGCCGGTGTCACCAGCTATGACCCGGAGGGTGACGGCGACGAGCGCAACGACATCGTCGGCCAGGTCATCGACGGCGACCCCAGCACCTCGTGGAACTCCCACACCTACCTCTCCTCGGGGTGGGGCAACCTGAAGAGCGGCGTCGGCCTGGCGATCGACCTGGGCCAGTCCCAGCCGGTGCAGGAGGTGGAGGTCACCTTCCCGCAGGGCGACTACGGTGCCGAGGTCATCGTCGGTGACAGCGCGGACCGGGAGGGCACCACCATCGGCAGTGCCGACCAGGCCTCCGGCACCTGGACGGTCACCGCCGACGAGCCGGTGACCGGCCGCTACGTGGTGATCTGGTTCGACCGGGCCTGGGACGGCCCCGGCGGCGAGATCGTGCACGTCTCCGAGGTCACGGTCCGCGGAGGGTCGTGACCGGACCACTGTCGGAGCTCACCGACGAGGAGCTGCTGGCGCGTCACGTCGAGGGTGATGACGGCAGCGCGTTCGGGGAGATCTTCCGCCGGCACCGGGACCGGATGTGGGCGGTGGCGCTGCGCACCACCCGTGACCCCGAGCTGGCCGCCGACGCCGTCCAGGACGGCTTCCTCAACGCCTTCCGCCGCGCCGGGTCCTTCCGCGGTGACGCCAAGGTGAGCACCTGGCTGCACCGGGTGGTCGTCAACGCCTGCCTGGACCGGCTACGCCGGCAGCGGCCCACCACCGACCTGGACGACGTGGAGCCGGCCGACCCCCGCGACCACCACAGTGCCGTCGAGGTGCGGCTGGACGTCCGGGAGGCGCTGGCCGCGCTGCCGGAGCCGCAGCGGCTGGCCCTGGTGCTGGTCGACATGCAGGGCCTCAGCGTCGCCGAGGCCGCCGTCGTGCTCAACGTCGCCGAGGGCACGGTGAAGTCCCGGTGCAGCCGCGGCCGGGCCGCGATGGCCCGGCTGCTCGGCCTGGAGGGAGCACGGTGACGGTGACACCGCGACCGCCGGGCGACGGACCGTCCGCGGGAACCCAAGGCACGGGCCACTCGTCCTACCCCTGTGAGCCCGCCCGGCTCGCGCCCGACCCCAACCACCGCCCTGGAGGATCTCGGTGAGCAGCAGCCGCCAGCACGGTGCCGAGCACCCTGCGGAGGAGCCCGACCCCACGGGGGTCCGGGCACTGCTCTCCTCGCTGCCGGACCCGGGGCCGATGCCCGAGCACGTGGTGTTGCGGATCCAGCAGAGCCTGCAGCGGGAGCAGGAGTACCGCGGCCCACTGGGTGGCGACGCTGCGGCCCGAGCCGCGGCAACCGACTTCATGTCCCGCCGTGAGCAGCGGGAGCAAGTCCGGCGCGGCGTTCCCCGGTGGGCACCGTGGGTCGGCGCCGCCGCCGCCGTGGCGGCCGGCGCCATGGTGGTCTCGACGCAGTTCCTGGGGGGCCCGCCGGTCGCCGACCTCACCGCCTCGGTCGGAGGCACCGCCCAGCGGGAGGCCGCCGAGGACGGTGCTGACGCGGGCGCCGCGATCGAGGAGGACGCTGCGGAGCTGACGCCGATGGCCGACCAGGACGAGAGCGCCGGCGGCGGTGGCGAGGACCTGGTCGGCTCCGCCGCTGAGGACGGTGGGGTCATCGACCTCGGCGACCGGACCGCCGACGACGTCGAGCAGCTGCTGCGCGAGTGGTACGCGGGGGACCCGGGGCCCTCCCCGTGGGGCAGCGAGGTCGCCGCCGGGTGCGCGGCCGCCGGCCGGCTGGCCGAGCCGGAGGACATCGGCCCCAGCGCCTACCCGGCCCGCTGGCAGCAGCAGGAGGCCGTCGTGCTGCTGCTCCCCCAGGCGCAGCAGGCCGAGGAGGCCTGGGTGGTCGACGCCGGCTGCCTGGAGGAGGAGCTGGCCGAGGTGCTGCACGGCCCGGTCCCGCTGGACCACGGCTGACCGGACGCCGGCAGGTCCCTGGCCCGTGACCGGCCGGGAACAAACCCGCCCGTAGGATCGGTTCAGCAGACGAGGTCCCGTGCCCACCGGGACCAACCTCCGCCCGACCCGAGGGAGCACACCAGGTGAGCACCGCTGACCAGGCCCAGACCACTGGCCCGCTGCGCGAGGTCATCATCATCGGCTCCGGCCCCGCCGGCTACACCGCCGCCGTCTACGCCGCCCGCGCCAACCTGGCCCCGCTGGTCTTCGAGGGCTCGGTGACCGCCGGTGGCGCGCTGATGAACACCACCGACGTCGAGAACTACCCCGGGTTCGAGAACGGCATCATGGGCCCGGAGCTGATGCTGCAGATGCGCGGCCAGGCTGAGCGGTTCGGCGCCGAGATGGTCCGCGACGACGTCACCGCCGTCGACCTCACCGGCCCGGTCAAGACGGTGACCGACGGCTCCGGAAGGAGCCACCGCGCGCGGGCCGTGATCCTGGCGATGGGCTCGGCCTACCGCGAGCTCGGCCTGCCGGACGAGCAGCGGCTCAGCGGGCACGGCGTCTCCTGGTGCGCCACCTGCGACGGCGCCTTCTTCCGCGACCAGGACATCGCGGTCGTCGGCGGCGGCGACTCGGCGATGGAGGAGGCGACGTTCCTGTCCCGCTTCGCCCGCAGCGTGACCGTCATCCACCGTCGCGGCGAGCTGCGCGCCAGCCGGATCATGGCCGAGCGCGCCGAGGCGGACCCCAAGATCTCCTTCGCCTGGCACAGTGAGGTGGCAGCGCTGCACGGCGACCAGAAGCTGAGCGGCCTCACGCTCCGCGACACCCGCACCGGCGAGACCCGCGGCCTGGCCGTGACCGGCCTGTTCATCGCGATCGGCCACGACCCCCGCAACGAGCTCATCCAGGGCCAGGTGCACACCGACGCCGAGGGCTACGTGCTCGTCGAGGGCCGGACCACCCACACCAACCTGCCGGGCGTGTTCGCCAGCGGTGACCTGGTGGACCACACCTACCGGCAGGCGGTCACCGCCGCGGGGACCGGCTGCTCGGCGGCGCTGGACGCCGAGCGGTACCTGGCCTCCCTCGACGCTGCCGCCGCCGAGCCCGATCCGCAGGCCGCGGCCGCGCAGGCCGTCGCCGTCTCCTGATTCTGATTGCCGCTGCCCCGGCAGCACCTGTCCGAAGCCCGACCGGAAGGAACCCCCATGGCCCCCAAGCAGACCACCGACAGCGACTTCCAGACCGACGTCCTCGAGGCCGACAAGCCGGTCCTGGTGGACTTCTGGGCCCCTTGGTGCGGCCCTTGCAAGATGGTCGCCCCCATCCTGGAGGAGATCTCGGAGGAGCACGGCGAGAAGATCCAGGTCGTCAAGCTCAACACCGACGAGAACCCGCAGACCACCGCCAAGTACGGCATCACCGGCATCCCCACCATGAACGTCTACGTCAACGGTGAGGTCGTCAAGACGCTGGTCGGCGCGCTGCCCAAGCCCAAGCTGCTGAGGGAGCTCGAGCCCTACCTCGGCTGAGCGCCGCCTCGCCCACCCGCCTCAGCGCGGAGCGACCACCACGGGGTGCGACCGGGAGACCGGTCGCACCCCGTCGTGCGCTCGACCGGGCCCGCGCAGCGACGCCGGGCACACGAGCCACGGGTCTCGATCACGTGTTCGATGCTCACCCGCCGGCTGCTCGCACGTTATCCACAGTCGCTGTGGACGAGTCGTGTCTCTCGCTGTGGACAGCTGCGGGCGCGGGTCAGCCCGGCTAGTGTTCCGCGTCCAGCACGGACAGGATCCGGTCCAGGTCCTCCCGGGAGGCGAACTCCACGGTCAGCCGGCCCTTGCGACTTCCCATCGCGATCGAGACCCGGGTGTCCAGCCGGTCAGCCAGCCGGTCGGCCAGCGAGTCGAGCTCTGGGTCGGGGGCGGCCTTGCGGCGGGGACGCCGCGGCTGCCCAGCGCCGTCGTCGTCCTGGCCCAGCACGACGATCTCTTCGACGGTTCGGACCGAGAGTCCCTCGGCCACGATGCGCTGAGCCAGTCTCTCCATGGCGGCAGCGTCCTCCACCGCCAGCAGCGCCCGGGCGTGGCCGGCACTGAGCACTCCGCTGGCCACGCGACGCTGCACCAGCGGGGGGAGACGCAGCAGCCGCAGCGTGTTGCTGATCTGCGGGCGGGACCGCCCGATCCGGCGGGACAGCTCCTCCTGGGTGCAGCCGAAGTCGTCCAGCAGCTGCCGGTAGGCCGCTGCCTCCTCCAGCGGGTTGAGCTGGCTGCGGTGCAGATTTTCCAGCAGCGCGTCCCGCAGCAGGTCGCCTTCCTCGACCTCACGGATGATCGCCGGGACCGTCTCCAGACCGGCGCGTTGGCTGGCCCGCCACCTGCGCTCACCCATCACCAGCTCGTAGCCGACTCCGGCGTCGGTCACCGGACGCACCACGATGGGCTGGAGCACGCCGATCTCGCCGATGCTGTGGGCCAGCTCGGCGAGCTCGTCCTCGTCGAAGACCTGCCGCGGCTGCCGGGGGTTGGGCTGCACCTGGTCCACCGGGACCTCCGCGAACCGGGCACCGGGCACCGGCGCCAGCTCCGGCGCGCTCCCCACGTCCTCGACCACGGTCCGCACGCCGTCGGACGGGTACTGCCCGCCGTTTCCCGTGAAACGGCTCGGGGTCACCTCTCCGGCGTGCCCCGCGTGCCCGTCGTCGGCCGACGGGGAGCTGCCTGTCGCCGGTTCGGCACCCTCCTCGGCGAGGGCCGACCCGGTCTGCCGGGGAAAGAACACGTCGCTCGGCCGGTCGTTGCCCGCGGGTGCCGGCGGGATCAGTGCTCCCAGCCCGCGACCCAGTCCACGCCGTCGTTCACTCATCCTCGGTCCCTCTCGCGGTCGTCCTGGCTCGCGATCTCGGCCGCTGCCTCCAGGTAGCACAGTGCACCGGTGCTTCCCGGATCGTAGGTGATCACGGTCTCCCCGTGGCTCGGCGCCTCGCTGATTCGGACAGATCGGGGGATCGTGGTGCGCAGCACCTTGTCGCCGAAGTGCTCGCGCACCTCGGCGGCCACCTCCCGCGACAGGTTGGTCCGGGCGTCATGCATCGTCAGCAGGATGGTGGACACCTGCAGCTGCGGGTTGAGGTGGTCTTGCACCAGCCCGATGTTCGTCACCAGCTGGCTGAGCCCTTCCAGCGCGTAGTACTCGCACTGGATCGGGATGAGCACCTCTGCGGCGGCGACGAAGGCGTTGACGGTGAGCAGCCCCAGGCTCGGCGGACAGTCGAGGAACACGTAGTCCAGCCGGTCCCCGCCCTGCTCCAGGTAGGCACGGATGGCCCGGCGCAACCGGAACTCCCGCTGCTCCATCGGTACCAGCTCGATCTCGGCGCCGGCCAGGTCGATGGTCGCAGGCGCGCAGAGCAGTCGCGGACTCGTCGGACTGGTCTGCACCACCTCACCGAGGGGCATGTCCTCGATGAGGACGTCGTAGATGCCGTGCTGGCCGGACTGGTGCGAGATCCCGAGGGCCGTGCTGGCGTTGCCTTGCGGGTCCATGTCCACCACGAGCACCCGCAAGCCCTGCGTGGCCAGCGCCGCTGCGACGTTCACCGTGGTGGTCGTCTTGCCGACGCCCCCCTTCTGGTTCGCGACGGTGATGACCCGGGTCGTCGCCGGGCGGGGCAGCGGCAACGCCGCCAGCTCCTTGCGGCGGCGCGCCTCGTCCCGCAGCTTGGACGCGAGCGGGCTGTCGAGCCCGGCGGACGCCGGCGGCGCGGGAGGGGCGGCGGCCGCATCGGCCTTCGCGGGGCCCGTTTCGCGTGAAACCCTCGGCGTCTGCTCCTCCGCGGCTGCCGGGGCACCCGTGGTGGGTGCTGCCTGCGCGGCCTGGGTTTCACGTGGAACGGCCGGCAGCTGGTCCGCAGCGTCACCCGTCGCGTCGTCGTCGGGCCATCCGAGGTCGGTTGCGCGGATCCCTGCCGCGGCGCTGGCCGGCCCGGACGGTTCCGCCTCCGGCCAGCCGAGCCCGGTCGCGACCACCGGGGCAGGGGTGGACCTCGTCCCAGCGTTCACGCCGTCTCCTTCCTGACGTCTGCCTGACTCCCGGTCGTCCCGCTCCACGCGGCCGCTCAGCGGCCTGCCCGCCGGCTGGCCCCGCGGCGGCCACGGACGGGCGACCCCGGCAGCGCGGCCGAGCTCGCGACCACCTCGATCACCCGGGTGGGCTCCTCCAGCAGGTCCTCGCCGAGGCGGTGCACCTGGGCCGAGTCCACCGGCCACGGCGCGAACGAGGCGCGGTCCTCCGCGAGCTCCTCCTCGGCGCTGACTCCCTTGAGCGCAAGCAGCCGTCCGCCCGGCTCCAGGAGCGGGAACGCCCACTCCACCAGCTCCCGGGTTCGGGCCACTGCCCGGGCGGTCACCACTGGTGTGCGGACCTGGCCGCGCACGTCCTGGGCCCGGCCGCGCAGGATGCGCACATTGCCCAGGCCAAGCTCGTCGACCACCTGCGAGAGCCACTTGGTGCGCCGGAGCATCGGCTCGACCAGGTACAGCTCCAGGTCCGGCCGGGCAAGGGCCAGCACGATGCCGGGCAGCCCTGCGCCGGACCCCAGGTCGATGACCCGGGTGCGGTGGGGCAACATCACCTCGACCACGGCGCAGTTCAACAGGTGCCGCTCCCACAGGCGCGGCGTCTCCCGTGGCCCGATCACGCCCTGGGTGACGCCGTCACCGGCGAGCAGCTCAGCGAACCGGCGCGCCAGCGGGAGCCGGTCCCCGAAGACCTCGTTCGCCACGCGGGGCGGGGCCGGTGCTTCCTGCTCCGGTCCCGGCGGGGGGTGCTGTTTCACGTGGAACCCTCCGTTGTGTCGCTCAGGACGCGGGCAGCACGACGACGTGCCGGTACGGCTCCTCACCTTCGGACTCGGAGGTCAGGCCGGCGGCCAGCACCTCGTCGTGCACGACCTTCCGCTCGAACGCCGACATCGGCTCGAGCTCGCGGCGCTCCCCGGCCTCCTTGACCTCTTCGGCGATCCGGCGGGCCAACGACACCAGGCTGGCCCTCCGCTCCGCTCGGTAGCCGCCCACGTCCAGCATGAGTCGGCTGCGCTGACCGGTCTCTGCCTGCACGGCCAGCCGGGCCAGCTCCTGCAGCGACTCCAGCACCTGCGCGCTCGGGCCGACCAGGTTCCGGGGGACGGTGCCCTCCTCGGAGTCGACGATCGCCACCGCTGCCCGGTCACCCTCGACGTCGACCTCCAGGTCCCCGTCGAGGTCAGCGATGTCCAGCAGCGTCTCCAGGTAGTCCGCGGCGATCTCGCCCTCGCGCTCCAGCTCCGCCCGGGCCGGGTCGCGCTCCGGCTCCGGGGAGGCCTCCTCGGCGGCCGGCTGCAGCTGCTGGTCCGGCTGCGGCTCCTCGAGGGTCTCGCTCATCTGCGCTCACGCTCCTGTGCTCGTGCGACCGGGTGGTCGCGCTGGTGCGACCGAGTGGTCGCGGGACCGGGACAGCCCGGGCCGGTCGGCCCGGTCAGCGTCCCTTGGGTCGGTTGCTCCCCCGGCGGGTGCGGGACTTGGCCCGCTTCTTGCCCGTGGGCTGCACGCGCTGCCCCCGGACCGGGGCCTCCTCCTCGGCGCTGTCCTCCCCCTCCGAGGTGCCAGCGCTGGAGAGCTCCATCGTGTCGACGGGCTTGCCGCGCTGCAGCTGGCGCTCCTGACGGGCCTTCTCTGCCGGTGACCCCGGCGCCGGCATGGTGCGGATCACGAAGAACTGCTGGCCCATCGTCCACAGGTTGGTGGTGGTCCAGTAGAAGAGGACGCCCAGCGGGAAGTTCACGCCGGTGACGGCGAAGATGCCCGGCAGCGCGTACATCAGCATCTTCTGCTGGCGCGCCATCGGGTTGTCCAGGGCCGAGGCCGGCATGTTCTTGCGCATCAGCTGGTGCTGAGTCAGGAACATCGTCACCGACATGGCAATGATCAGCACCACCGCAAGGATCTTCGCTGGCATGTCGTCGTGGTGCAGGAACGTCGACGAGAGCGAGGCACCGAAGACGGTGGACTCGAACATCGTCTCTGCCAGCTCCTGCGAGAAGAAGCCCCGCGGGGTGCGTGAGCCGGAGGCCGTCTGCTCGATCGTGTTGAGCATCCGGAACAGCGCGAAGAAGAACGGCATCTGCAGCAGGATCGGCAGGCACGAGGCGAACGGGTTGGTGCCGTGCCGCTTGTAGAGCGCGAAGCTCTCCTCGGTCATCGCCTTGCGCGACGCCTCGTCCTTCTTGCCCTTGTACTTGGCCTGGATCTTCATCAGCTCCGGCTGGATGAGCTGCATCCGCCGCTGGCTGTGGATCTGCCGGACGAACAGCGGCACGAGGAGGATCCGCAGCACGATGACCAGCCCGACGATGGACAGCACCCAGGTCCACCCGTTGGTGTCCGACATCCCCGCCGAGGTGAACAGCCACTCGAAGCCCACCATGATGGAGGCGACGAACCACTCGAACGGGTAGATCAGGGTGTCGATGAAGGCCATGAGGTCCTCGTGGTCGGGGTGGTCGTCTCGGTCGAGCCACCAGTGGTCGTGCGGTCACGGTCCGGCACGTGGTCGACGCCCCCGTCGCTCCACGGGTGGCAGCGCGCCAGCCGCCGGACCGCCAGCCAGCTGCCGCGCAGCGGTCCGAACCGCTGCAACGCCTCCACAGCGTAGGCCGAGCACGACGGGTAGTAGCGGCAGGTGGGGCCCAGCAGCGGCGACACCAGCAGCTGGTAGCACCGCAGCGCCCCGACCAGCGGGAGCGCCAGCCACCATCCCAGCGACCGCTCACGCAGGTCCGGTCCCCCCGGTGCGCGCTCCTCGCTCACGCCGGGTTCCTGCTCGGCTCGCGAGCCACCCGCCGCAGCGCCGAGTCCAGCTCTGCCGCGAGCTCAGAATAGGAGGCCCGCGCGGCGGCCGGGGTCGCCCGGACCACGAGCAGGCACCCCCGCGGGAGCTGGCACAGCCGCTGGGCCATCAGCGCGCGCAGCCGGCGGGTGACCCGGTGCCGTACCACGGCGTTCCCCACGGCACCCGACACGATGAAGCCCACCCGCGCGGGGTGGGGCTCCAGGGTGTCGCGGCGGTGGACCACCAGCAGGGCGGTGCCGGCCTTGCGGGTCGGGGTGCGGAGGTCACGGCCCCCGCGCAGCACCGTGGTGAACTCCGCGGGACGGGTGAGGCGGTGCTGGCGCGGCAGCATGGACGCGGACCAGGGATCGACGGGTCGATACGGTGGCTGGCCAGCCGGGACCTGAGGGCGCGTGCCGTGGCGCTCAGGCCGCCAGGCGGCTGCGGCCCTTGCGGCGCCGAGCGGCGACGATGGCCCGGCCGGCGCGCGTGCGCATCCGCAGCCGAAACCCGTGGGTCCGGGCGCGACGACGGTTGTTGGGCTGGAAGGTGCGCTTGCTCACTGCGAACTCCGTTACCGCGAGGCTGCCTGTAGCAGCCCGCACTGAGATCGGGGGGACATCGGGACTAGGCGTGGGCCGCCCTCGGCCGCCATCGACAGCCCAGGGCCAGCCGAGCCCCGATCCGCGCCGGAACCGGCGCCGGTGGCTCACAGTGGAGGCCGCTGGGCAGACGAAAACGGCCGTCGAACGGTCAGCACAACGGTACGGGAGGCCCGACCGGGGGTCAAACTGCGCGGCCGCTGGCGGCGGGTAACCCACCAGCCTCCCGCGTATCCTCGACACAGGTGGTCCGACACGCCGAGCTGACCCGCATTCAGGGGTGGCGCGGAGCAGGTCTCGGCACGCAGGGGCTTGCTCTGGGTATGGACGGCTTGTTACGTTCCCCGCTCGGGCCGTCTGTCCACCGGCTTATTCACACCTTGTGGATAAGTTTGTGGACGAGTGGGCGAGGAGGCATGCTCGGACAAGGACCGACCACCCCCGCGCCACTACCCGGACGACAGAAGGACCACCCCCCGATGACTGAGCCCGCCGTCGACTACGAGGCGATCTGGCGATCCACCGTCGGGGAGCTGAACGAGGCGGGGGTCACCCCGCGCGACCGGGCCTTCCTCCGCCTGACCCGGCTGGTCGGGCTGCTCGACTCGACCGCGCTGCTGGCCGTCCCGTACGAGCACACCAAGGACACCCTGGAGACCAGCCTGCGCGAGCCGGTGGTGCGGGCGCTGTCCCAGCACCTGGACCGGGACATCCGGCTGGCGATCACGGTCGACGAGAACCTCCGCCGCCAGGTCGAGGGCGAGGGGACCGGGGACCACGGCGCCGACGAGCGCGTCGGCGACCCGGGCCCCGAGGAGCCCGCCCGGGACGACAGCGGCGCCGAGGCACCCCCCGGCTCCGGAGTCGCCGGGTTCGCCGGCCCCCCGCACGGGATCGGCCAGCGCGGCGAGGGACGCAGCGCGGTGACGTCGGGGACCTCGACCACGCCGCCACTGGACGGCGACCCGCGACTGAACCCGAAGTACACCTTCGACACCTTCGTCTCCGGCTCCTCCAACCGGTTCGCCCACGCGGCCTCGCTGGCGGTCGCCGAGTCACCGGCGCGGGCCTACAACCCGCTGTTCATCTACGGCGAGTCCGGGCTGGGCAAGACGCACCTGCTGCACGCCATCGGCCACTACGCGCGCAACCTCTACCCCGGCGTGCGGGTGCGGTACGTGAACTCCGAGGAGTTCACCAACGACTTCATCAACAGCATCCGCGACGACAAGGCCGGTGCGTTCCAGCGCCGCTACCGCAACGTGGACTTCCTGCTCGTCGACGACATCCAGTTCCTGCAGGGCAAGGAGCAGACCGTCGAGGAGTTCTTCCACACCTTCAACACTCTCCACAACAGCGAGAAGCAGGTCGTCATCACCTCCGACCAGCCGCCGAAGAAGCTGTCCGGCTTCGCCGAGCGGCTGCGCAGCAGGTTCGAGTGGGGGTTGCTCACCGACGTGCAGCCACCGGACCTGGAGACCCGGATCGCGATCCTGAAGAAGAAGGCCGCCCAGGAGGGGATGCGGCTCGAGGACGACGTGCTGGAGCTGATCGGCAGCAAGATCGCCACCAACATCCGCGAGCTGGAGGGCGCCCTCATCCGGGTGACCGCCTTCGCCTCGCTCTCCGGTCAGCCGGTGACGACCGACGTCGCCGGCCACGTGCTGAAGGACATCATCCCCTCGGCCGAGAGCGGGCACATCACGGTGACCACGATCATGACCGAGGTCGCCGACTACTTCCAGGTCAGCATCGACGACCTGTGCGGGACCTCCCGCTCCCGGGTGCTGGTCAACGCCCGGCAGATCGCCATGTATCTCTGCCGGGAGCTGACCGACCTGTCGCTGCCGCGCATCGGTCAGGAGTTCGGCGGCCGGGACCACACCACCGTCATGCACGCCGAGCGCAAGATCCGCGGCCTGATCGGGGAGAAGCGGGCGCTGTTCGATCAGATCAGCGAGCTCACCGGGATCATCCGCAAGGCTTCCGCCCGGCCCTGAGCCCGCCGCCGCCCGGGGGCGGCCGTCCCGACCTCCACACCGGTCCACACCGCGCCGGTCGCGGTGCCGCGCGCTCGACCTGCGGTTCTCCCCACCTTGTCCCCAACCTGTGGACAACGCTGTGGGTCCTCATCCACCGTTCCTCCCCGGGTCACCTCGATGTCATTCTCGGTGCCACCGGCGTGCCCGACCGGGCTGTGGACGGCCCTGCGCACGGCCCGGGGACAGACGGGGTTCCCGCTGTCGACAACGGGGGGCTGACCAGGGCGGACCTTGTGGACGGCGCAGTCTCGTCCCCACCGCGAGGGCCCGCCTCCCCGGCGGGTCCACCGGCTGTCCCCAGCCGCTGCCGGGGCGGGCGCGACCCGCTACCTGCGGCGAGCCGGTTCCGGACGGAGTTATCCACAGCGTCCACAGCTCCGATGACGATGACGAACTCTCCTATGACCAGTGCCTCGACCCCCGTCCCCAGGCATTGCGCCCCTTGCCCGAGCGGCTAGTGTCGTCCTGCACACGTCCCACACCTCCCGAAGGGCAGCACGACAGTGAAGTTCCGCGTTGAGCGCGATGTCCTTGCCGAAGCCGTCGCCTGGGTGGTGCGCGGTCTGAGCAACCGACCGCCCGTCCCGGTCCTGGCCGGGGTGCTGCTGAAGGCGGAGGAGGAGGGGACGCTGACGCTGTCGGCGTTCGACTACGAGATCTCGGCCACCGTCACCGTCGAGGCCGACGTCGCCGAGGGCGGCACCGCGCTGGTGCTCGGCCGGCTGCTGGCCGACATCGCCCGGAACCTGCCGCCGCGGCCGGTCGAGGTCGCGACCGACGGCAGCAGAGTCCAGCTGACCTGCGGGTCCAGCCGGTTCGCGCTCATCCAGATGCCGGTGGAGGACTACCCGTCGCTGCCGGCGCCGGCCGCCTCCAGCGGCACCGTCGCCGGTGACGTGTTCACGCAGGCGGTCTCCCAGGTCTCGGTCGCCGCGGACCGGGGCGACACGCTGCCCATCCTCACCGGTGTCCGGGTCGAGATCGAGGGCGAGAAGATGACGCTGCTGGCCACCGACCGCTACCGGCTGGCGATGCGGGAGCTGACCTGGAACCCGGGGCAGACCGACCTCTCGCACGTGGCGCTCATCCCGGCCCGCACCCTGTCGGAGACGGCCAAGGCGCTGGGAGCCGCCGGGTCGATCGACCTGGCCCTGGCCGACCCGAGCACCGGAGAGGGGCTGATCGGCTTCGAGGCCGGCTCCCGCCGGGCCACCACCCGGCTGCTGGACGGGGAGTACCCCAAGGTCACCTCGATCTTCCCCAGCAGCGTGGACACCGTCGCCGTCGCCGAGACCGCCGCGCTGGTGGAGGCGGTGCGCCGGGTGGCGCTGGTCGCCGAGCGCAACACCCCGGTCCGGTTGCGGTTCACCGACGGCCAGCTGGCGATCGAGGCCGGCACCGGTGACGACGCCCAGGGCAGCGAGGCGATCGAGGCCACCCTCGAGGGCCCCGAGATCGAGATCGCGTTCAACCCCCAGTTCCTGCTGGACGGACTGACCGCGCTGGGGACCAGCCACGTGCGGCTGGCCTTCACCCAGTCCTCCCGACCGGCGGTGATGTCCGGGCAGCCCGCGGTCGACGGCGAGCCCGACGAGACCTACCGTTATGTGCTGATGCCGGTGCGGTTCGCCGGCTGACAGTCCCCGGGGAGGCCTCGCTTCCCTGACCGGGAGCCCTCGCGACCGAAGGAGCAGCGCTGATGCAACTGGGAATGGTCGGTCTCGGCAAGATGGGCGGCAGCATGCGGGAACGGCTGCGCCGCGCCGGGCACGAGGTTGTCGGCTACGACCTGTCCGAGGACTCCGACCGGGACGTCTCCTCGCTCGACGAGCTGGTGCAGGCACTGGAGCCGCCCCGCGTGGTTTGGGTGATGGTGCCCCACGGCAAGCCCACCCACATGACCATCGACGCGCTGGGGGAGGCGCTGGGTGAGGGTGACCTGGTCATCGAGGGCGGCAACAGCCACTACACCGACGACCGCAAGCACGCCGACGAGCTCGCCGAGAAGGGGATCGGCTTCGTCGACTGCGGGGTCTCCGGCGGGATCTGGGGGCTGGACAACGGCTACGGCCTGATGTGCGGCGGGGAGAAGAAGCACGTCGAGATGGCGATGCCCATCTTCGACGCGCTCCGTCCGGAGGGACCGCGCGAGGAGGGCTGGGTCCACGCCGGTGAGGTGGGCGCCGGCCACTACGCCAAGATGGTTCACAACGGCATCGAGTACGGCCTGATGCACGCCTACGCCGAGGGCTTCGAGCTGCTGACGGCCAAGGAGATCGTCACCGACGTCAAGGGCTGCTTCCAGGCCTGGACCCGCGGCACCGTGGTGCGCTCCTGGCTGCTGGACCTCCTGGTCCGGGCGCTGGGCGAGACCCCCGGCCTGGAGGGGATCAGCGAGTACACCACCGACTCCGGCGAGGGTCGCTGGACCGTGGAGGAGGCGATGCAGAACGCAGTGCCGATGCACGTCATCAGCGCCGCGCTGTTCGCCCGGTTCGCCTCCCGGCAGGAGAACTCCCCGGCGATGCAGGCGGTAGCGGCCCTGCGCGGCCAGTTCGGCGGCCACGACGTGCGGATGCTGGACGACGACCTGGCCGAGGGGCAGAAGATCGTCCACTCCGGCGCGCAGCGGCGGGAGCGGGAGGCCGGCGAGGTCCCCGCCGGCGACGAGGGCAGCCCGGTCGGCGCGAGCGGGCAGGGCGCCGACGTGCGCGAGGCGCACGCGGACGAGGCCGGCCCCTCCTCCGGCAGCGGCGACACCGACAGCGCGGCCGGGCCCACCTCGGGCAGCGACGAGGTCGACCGGCCCTGACGCTGCCGACCGGTCCTGTCCGCGTGCCTGCCCGCGCCCGCTGAGGGCAGCCCGTGCACCTGCGCCACCTGTCGCTGGCCGACTTCCGCAACTACCGGCACGCCGAGCTGGCCCTGACCCCCGGCGTGACCACGCTGCTGGGACGCAACGGCCAGGGCAAGACCAACCTGGCCGAGGCGGCGGGCTACCTGGCCACGCTGAGCAGCCACCGGGTCGCCCAGGACGCGCCGCTGGTGCGCTACGGCGCCGAGCGTGCGGTGGTCCGGGGCGCGGTGGTCCGGGACGAGCGCGAGTCCCTCATCGAGCTGGAGATCGTGCCCGGTCGGGCCAACCGGGCCCGGCTGAACCGCTCGGCGCTGACCCGCCCCCGGGACGTGCTGGGGACGCTGCGCACCGTCCTGTTCGCCCCCGAGGACCTGGCGCTGGTCAAGGGCGACCCCGGGGAGCGGCGGCGGTTCCTCGACGAGCTGCTGGTGGCCCGGCAGCCGCGCTGGGCCGGGGTGCGCAGCGACTACGACAAGGCACTGAAGCAGCGCAACGCCCTGCTGAAGCAGACCACCGGGCTGTGGCGCGACCCCCGCAGCCGGCGCCGCGGCGGCCAGGGCGGCGGGCCCCCGCTCGCGGCCGGGGAGAGCCTCGAGGAGGCCCGGTCGGCCGCGACCAGCTCGCTGCAGGTGTGGAACCTGCACCTGGCTCAGGTCGGCGCGGCGCTGACCTACGCGCGGCTGCGGCTGCTGCGCGACCTCGGTCCCTACCTCACCGAGGACTACCGGGCCGTCAGCCAGGCCCCGCAGGAGGCTCGGGCGACCTACGCCAGCAGCCTCGGCCAGGAGGCGGCCGACCGGCTGGCCGCTGGTGAGGTGCCCGAGCAGGAGGAGCTGGTCGAGCTCATCCAGCAGCGGATGGCCGAGCTGCACACGGCGGAGACCGAGCGCGGGGTGAGCCTGGTCGGGCCGCACCGCGACGACCTGGTGCTGAGCCTGGGCGAGCTGCCGGCCCGCGGCTACGCCAGCCACGGTGAGTCCTGGTCGTTCGCGCTGGCGCTGCGGCTCGCGGCGTTCCGGCTGCTGCGCACCGACCTGGGGACCGACCCGGTGCTGGTGCTCGACGACGTCTTCGCCGAGCTGGACGCGGGCCGCCGCGAGCGGCTGGCGGCCCACGTCGCCGACTGCGAGCAGGTGCTGGTCACCGCCGCTGTCGCCGAGGACGTGCCGCAGACGCTGGTCGCCGGCGGCGCGGTGCACCACGTGCGGGCGGGCGAGCTGCTGGCGGGTGCCGAGGAGGCGGCGCCGTGACCGACAAGGGGCCCGAGGAGATCCTGAAGGGCGTCGACCTGACGGTCCGCTCCGGCGAGACCCACGCGATCATGG
>NZ_WIQI01000066.1 GCF_009602535.1 Ornithinicoccus halotolerans
GCTGGCGGCGGTCATCCGGGCGGGGACCTTCGACGGGGCCGCTCAGGCGCTGCGGGTGACGCCGGCCGTCCGGCCGGCGCCCCCGCAGCGCCGCCCCGGGGGCGGTCACCGTGCCCGGGGCGATGTCGACCAGCGCGACGGTGCGCCCTCCGGCGCGCAGCTCCTCGTCCGTGAGCCGCACGGTGCCGCCGCGTCGGAGCAGCAGGAGTACGGCGGCGACCAGGACGCCGGGGACCGCCACCACCAGGGTGGGGACCGTCCACGCGGAGGGGTCGAAGGACCACAACAGCAGCCAGCTGAGGACGCACAGTGCGCCCAGCACCAGCCAGGCGCGGGCGCCGGCGCGGCGCTCCTCGTACCGGATCACGCCGACATCGTAGGAGCCGCTCAGCCGGGACCGGGCCGGTATCCCGGCGGCGGGACGGCCCGCTGCAGCGCCACGTCGAGCAGCAGCGCGAGCCCGTACCGCGGTTCCTGCCGCAGCGCCCGCTCGACCGCGATGTTGGCGACCGTGCCCTCGCCGTGCCACCAGGCGACCACCCCGAGCACGGCCAGCACCGGCCCGCGGTGCTCCCGCGGGAACCGCACCGCCAACGCGTGCAACCGCTCCAGCAAGGCCGGCAGGGCGGGTCGCTCACCCGGCAGCATCGCCCGGAGTACCCGGACCACCTCGGGCCGTGGTTGGTGCGTCGTGGGCCGGGTGGCCGAGCCCGGGGTCAGCCACCACAGCAGAGCGTCGCGGAACGGCAGCGAGCGCAGCGACCCGACGAGCAGCGCCAGCTCGCCGGCGTCAAGGTCCTCCGGGCCCTCCCGGAGCACGTGCGCCCAGATTGCGGCCCACCGGTCGGCGCGCTCCCGGCCGGGCTCCTCCCGCTCGTCCCGGAGCAGCTGTCCGGTATCCGTGCCGGACCCGGACAGCGCCCGCCGGACCGCCGCGTGCGTGAGCACCGGACCGTCCTCGTCCAGTGGCCGGCACAGCGACTGCCTGTCAGCGACCGGACTGCGCCCGAGCAGCACGAACTCGGCGACCGCCGGCACGTCCGCCGGCTCGGGCAGCAGCTGCCAGGCCGGGTCGGTGGCCTCCGGGGAGGGCTGCCCGTCGACGTCGAGCCGACACCACCGCTCCCCCCGCACCCGGGCCACCGCTGCCAGCTGGGCCGTCCCCGTCTCGGTGCACAGGGCCGCCAGGTGGGCCAGCGTGGCGGTGGCGTCCTCGTCGGCCGCCTCGTCCTCGAACGCGACCAGCAGCACGGTGCCGAGGCCGTGGGAGTGCAGCACCTGCAGCAGCTGCCTGCCGAGCTCCTCCAGCGCCTGGTCGGCCGGCGCCTCCTCGCTGTCGACGGGAAGGTCGACGCGCATCACCGGGCCGACGGTGGCGCCCCCTCCCGGCAGGTCGTGCATGGTCACCATGACCAGGCTGCTCCGTGGCCGGTAGCCCAGCTGGTAGGGCAGCAGCGTGATCAGCTCGGCAGGGCTGCGGACGGAGGCCGTCGCGCGGGGCGTGGTCGTCATGGTGGCCACGCTGCTCCCGCCGCGGGCGCCCGCCCATCGCGGCACCCGGTGCTGTGGAGACCCGCCGCTGACCCGTGGCGGTGGGGACCCGCCGCACCGCCCCGGGACGATGGGGACCTGCGACCGGGCGGCGGGGGGCTGCTAGGCCTGGCCCACGTCCTCACCGGCGGACAGCGCCCGGGGCGGGAACTCCTCGCGGGCGTGGTCGGCGATCTTGTTCATCAGCCAGCCGTCCAGGCCGGCGCCGATCACGCCGCCGGCGAGGGGGACCGCGCGGCCCAGCCGGCCCAGGGTGCGGGCGCCCAGCTGGGTGGCGATCCGGAAGCCGACCCCCTTGTTGATGATCATGATCGCGGTCTGCGGGAGGTTCTTCATCGCCAGCTGGGCCAGCCGTCCGCCGGTGGGGACGCCGGCCTTGCGCAGCAACTCCTGGGAGTCGGCGCCGACCAGCGCCAGCAGCACGGCCGAGCGCACCTCCGGCCGGGTGATCTCGTACCCGCGCACGGTCGCCACGCTGGCCACCATGCGGGTGGCCAGCACGTAGAACTCGACGATGTTGGCCGGCAGCGCCACCGGCAGCGTGAACAGGCCCCCGACGCCGGTGACGAACCCGCCGCCCGCGGCCGCCTTGATGTGCTTCTTGCAGATCGCGTCGATGGCCCGCTCCCGGTCAGGGTGCTCCCGCAGTGCCTCGGCCACCACCTGCTGCACCGAGTCCAGCGGTCCCAGCCCGTCGATGCCGATGTCCATCAGCTTGTCCACCAGCCCCTGGGCGGTGCGGGCGGTCATCCCCTCCTCGGTCGGGGCCTTCGGGGTGCTGGTGCCCTCCCGGTCGGTCGCGGCCACGTCGTCGTCCTCCTCCTGCAGCGTCCTGGGCGCGGCCGGCTGCTGCCGGCACGTGCTGCGACTCCATCGTGCCCCGGCCGGCCGGAGGGTGCACCCGGGAGTCGTGGCGGCCAGGGGTCGGTGCGGTGCAGTAGGTTGACCGACCATGGGGAGCGACAGCGCACGCGGCCGGAGCGCCCGCCTGCTGGGCCTGGTCGCCGCCGGCCTGGCGGCGCTCGGGATCGTCCTGCTCACCCTCGGGGTGGTCGGGCTGCTGACGACGGCCACGCCGCACATGCGGGGGTTTAACGCCGGGCAGACGGTCACCGTGGGTGAGCAGGGCATGTCGGTCTACTCCCGGCAGGACGCGGTCCGACAGCAGGCAGTGTGCCGGGCCGCGGAGGAGGGGGGCACCAGCTACACGTTCGAGCGGCCCGTGGAGACGTTCGCGGTGGACGTGTCCGGTACGCCGTTCTACGAGGTAGCCCGCAGCCCGGAGGGCATGGAGCCCGGCCGCTACGAGCTGGCCTGCGAGGGCACCGACCAGGCCGTCTACGCCGGGCCGCGCGCCGACCGGACGGTCGCTCCCGGGCTGGTCGGCACCGCGGGCCTGGTGAGCGGCATCATCGTGCTGGCCGTGGCGGTGCTGCTCGGCCTGGGGGCACTGCTGGCCGCGCGCACCTCACGCGGAAGGCCAGGGTCTGGGCAGGTCGCGCCGATGGGTCCCTACCCGTACGGGCCGCCGGAGCGGCACTCGGCCGCCCACCCCGGCATCGACCCGTACGCGCCGCCGGGGCAGCAGGGCCACTGGGCCACCGACCCGTACGCGGCTCCGGGGACGCCGGGGCCGTACCGCCACGCGGGTGCACCGGGCGGTAGCCCGGCCGACCCCTACGGCCCGCCGCCGCAACCGGGCGGCTACCCGCAGCCAGGCGGCTACCCGGGCGGGACCGAAGCGCGGCCGCTGTCCGAGCTGCCACCCCCCACGGGGCAGCCCTACGGCAGCGGGCCGGAGCGCACGGAGAGTGGCCCTGAGGGTCCCGGGCACGAGGACCAGCAGGGCCGCCGCGACGGCGGGCATGACGACGAACGCGACGGCGCCGACCGCACCGAGCGGCAGCAGCGCCCCTGGACCTGGTAGCGGCTACTCGCGCTCGTCGCCGGAGCGGTCCTCGCCGTCGGTGGCCTCGCGCAGGAACTGCTCGAACTCGGCGCCGATCTCGTCGGCGGAGGGCAGGTCGGCGACTTCGGCCGCCAGCAGGCTGCGGCGCCGCTGTCCCTCCAGGAACCGGTCGTAGCGCTCCTCCAGCTCCCCGACCACCTCGGAGACCTCCGTGGAGGCGGCGACCTCCTTGGTGATCTCGGCGCGGTTGAGTCCGGCCGCGGCGACCAGGTCGGCGGTCGGCACCTCCAGACCGGTGTAGGCCAGCAGCGCGTCCAGCGCGGACACCGCGGCGTCGCCGAAGCGGGCCTGGGACAGGTAGTGCGGGACGTGCACGGCCAGGCCGTAGGTCTCGACGCCGGCCTCGGCGAGCCGGACGTGCAGCAGCGTGTCGGCGCTGCCTGGCACCTGCACCTGGCCGAAGAAGGCCTCCTGGCCGGCCAGCGCCTCGGGGTTGGAGGAGAACCGGGTCATGCCGACCGGGCGGGTGTGCGGCACGGCCATCGGGATGCCATGGGCGCTGACCATGCGCCGCACGCCGAAGGCCAGGCAGATCTGCCGGACCGCCTCGGCGAAGGCCTCCCAGCGGTAGTCGGGCTCCACCCCGTGCAGCAGCAGGAAGGGGGTGCCGGCGTGGTCGATCATCCGGTAGAGCAGCAGCGAGGGGTCGGCGTAGTCGGCCCAGTGGTCCCGGTCGAACGTCATCGCGGGGCGCCGGCCCCGGTAGTCGACCAGCTCGTCGACGTCGAAGCTGGCCACGACGTGGCGGTCGTCGAGCGTCTCCAGCAGGTGCTCGGAGATCTGCTCACGCACCTCCCCGGCGTCAATGAAGCCGTCCAGTGCCACGACGAGCAGCGGCGTGTGCGTCGGCTGCGCGGCGGCGTCGTCCTCCAGCCGGTACAGCGAGCTCGGGTCGATCACGGGTCGGTCCGTCCTTCCACGCGGGTGGTGTGCTCACCGGTGCAACGTCCTGAGGTGGGTCATTCTTCCGCCCGTCGCGGCCCACCGGTCGCCGCCGCCTCGCACCCCGGCTCAGCAGCAGGTCACAATTTGGCAAGGAACCCGCCCTCGGATGATGTCGCTGACGGCCGCGGATGATACCTGTTGAACTTATGACGACTGAGGGGCCTCGTTCCACCGTGTTCCACGACCTTGACCGGTACGTGGCGCACCCCCGTCTGGCGGGGTTGGCCATCAGCCCCGACGGCACCCGGCTGGTGACCACCGTGGCGACGATGAGCCGCAAGGGTGACGGCTACGCCACCGCGGTGTGGGGACTGGACCCCACCGGCGAACGCCCGGCGCACCGCATCACCCGCAGCGCCCGGGGCGAGTCCGGCGCGGCCTTCAACGCCCGCGGTGACCTGTACTTCACCTCCGCGCGGCCCGACCCCGACCGGGACGACGACCAGCCCAGCGTGGCGCTGTGGCAGAAGCCCGCCGAGGGCGGCGAGGCCCGGGTGGTGCTCACCCGCCCCGGCGGCGTCGGCCGGGTGCAGTGCGCCCGTGACGCCGACGTCACCGTGGTCACCGCCCCGGTGCTGGCCGGTGCCACCGACGAGACCTCCCACGCCGCGCTGCACAAGGTGCGCAAGGAGGGCCACGTCGACGCGATCCTGCACGAGGGCTACCCGGTCCGGTTCTGGGACCACGACCTGGGCCCGGCCGCGCCGCAGCTGCACGTGGCCGAGCGGGACGAGGAGTCGCTGCCGCCGCACCCGACCACCGTGGACTACCGGCCACCGGTGCGGCTGCGCTCGGTCACCCCGGACGTCGGCGCCACGCTGGCCGCCCAGCAGACCCAGCTCGCTCCTGACGGCAGCTTCGCCCTGGTGCAGCTGAGCCAGCCGGTCGGCCGCGCCGAGCGCCGGGAGGTGTTGGCCCGGGTGGACCTGGCCACCGGCACCCGGCAGGTGCTGCTGGACGAGGACGGCGTGGACTTCGCGCCCGGCCCGGTCAGTCCCGACAGCGGCCGCGCGATCATCATCGAGGAGCGGCAGTCCACCCCCGACCGCGCCACCCGCCCCCAGCTGATGGTGCTCGATCTGGCCACCGGCGAGCGGACCGCGCTGGCACCAGACTGGGACCGGTGGCCGCACGCCAAGGCCTGGAGCCCGGACGGCGCCACCGTCTACTGCGTGGCCGACGACCAGGGCCGCTGCCCGGTCTTCGCCGTCGACGTCGCCACCGGTGACGTCCGGCAGCTGACGCGGGACGACGCCGCCTACAGCGAGCTGGTGCTCTCCCCCGACGGCCGCACCGGCTACGGCGTGCGCAGCAGCTACCAGTACCCCGCCGAGGTGGTGCGCATCGACCTCGGCTCCGGCGAGGTGACCGCACTGCCCGGTCCCGTCAGCCGTCCGGAGCTGCCCGGTCGGCTGGAGGAGGTCGAGACCATTACTGCGGACGGCACCCCGGTGCGCGGCTGGCTCGCGCTGCCGCACCGGGAGGTCGTGGACGCCGACGGCCCGGTGCCGATGCTGCTGTGGATCCACGGCGGCCCGCTCGGCTCGTGGAACGCCTGGACCTGGCGCTGGAACCCGTGGCTGATGGTGGCCCAGGGCTACGCCGTGCTGCTTCCGGACCCCGCGCTGTCCACCGGCTACGGGCAGGACTTCATCGAGCGCGGCTGGGGCCGCTGGGGCGCGGAGCCCTACACCGACCTGATGGCGATCACCGACAGCGCCGTGGCCAGGCCCGACATCGACGAGACCCGGACCGCGGCGATGGGTGGTTCCTTCGGTGGCTACATGGCCAACTGGGTGGCCGGGCACACCGACCGGTTCCAGGCGATCGTCACCCACGCCTCGCTGTGGGCGCTGGACCAGTTCGGGCCCACGACCGACGCGGCCTTCTACTGGGCGCGGGAGATGACCGAGGAGATGGCACTGGCGCACTCCCCGCACCGGTTCGTGGAGCAGATCGTGACCCCGATGCTGGTCATCCACGGGGACAAGGACTACCGGGTGCCGATCGGCGAGGGGCTGCGGCTGTGGTACGACCTGCTGTCCCGTTCCGGGCTGCCGGCCGACGAGCAGGGCCGTGCGGCCCACCGGTTCCTGTACTTCCCGCACGAGAACCACTGGATCCTCGCCCCGCAGCACGCCAAGGTCTGGTACCAGGTCGTCAGCGGGTTCCTGGCCGAGCACGTGCTCGGCCAGCAGGCCCCACAGCTGCCGCAGGTGCTGGGCCGCACGCCGGCCACGCCCGAGCAGCTCGAGGAAGCCGCCGAGGAGCAGCAGGAGGCGCGCGCCGCCACCGAGCAGGACGAGTCGGCCGCCGCGGACTGACCGCCGGGTGAGTGCGGGCCGCTACGGCCGGCTGCGCTCGTCCGGCATGATCAACCACAGCACCAGGTAGATCACGACCTGCGGGCCGGGCAGCAGGATGCTGAGCACGAAGATGAGCCGCATCGTCGTCGGGCTCATCCCGAACCGTCGCGCCAGCCCGGCGCAGACACCGGCGATGACGCGGTCACGCGATCTGACCAGTCCGCCCATGGTGACCTCCTCGGGTCGGTCGGGACCTCAGCATCACCCGGTCGGCCCGCCCGCGCAACCGGCCGCGGTCGGGAGCGTCAACGGAGGCCGGCCAGCACCAGCACGGCGACCAGCAGGTTGTTCGCGCTGTGCAGCACCAGCCCCGGCCAGAGCGAGCGGTGCACCCGCACCAGCACGGCGGCGGCCAGCCCGACCGCGCCCACGATGACCATGACGACGGGGATCCCGTGCGCGGCCGCGAAGCACAGCGTCGAGCCGACGACTGCCACCGGCCAGCCCGCCCAGCCCTCGAGCCAGCCGTACAGCATCCGCCGGAACACGACCTCCTCGAGCAGCGGCACGACCACGGCCACCGCGAGGACCGTCAGCACCATCGAGGCCGGGGGGCCGAAGCGGATCGCCTCCTGCGTGGCGGTGTCGGACCGCGCGGACGGCTGCAGCCCGATGGCGCTGGCTACCGCGATGGCAGGGACCACCGCCACCAGCCAGGCGACGGGAACCTCCCAGGCCAGGTGCCACGGCGAGCGCCGACCGCGCACCAGCCCGAGGTCGCGCCAGCCCCACCCTCGGCGGCGGGCCACCAGCCACGTCGCCAGGCCGCTGAGGAGCGCGGCCACCGGGAGGAACCAGATGAGGAACCCGCGCTGCCCCAGCACGCCGAGCGCGGCAGCGGCCAGCAGGCCCGCCACCCCCACCACGGCGGGCACGACCAGGGCGCCGGCGAACCAGAGCACGTCGCGGAACTGGACCCGCCTCGCGAAGGTCGCGGCCGTGACGGGGCCCCGGGGTCCCACGGCGGGTCAGTCGCGCATCCGGTCGGCGAGCTCCACCAGCGACTCGACGGTCAGCTCTGGCGCCTCGAAGTGTCCTGGGTACGACGGCGAGGGGGCGTCCCCGCGGCCGGCCCGGCGCACCCACGCGGCCCGCAGCCCGGCCCGCCGCGCACCGTCGACGTCCCACGGGTGCACCGCGACCAGCATCGCCTCGGAGGCGGTCACGCCGCACTGCTCGAGGGCGTAGTGGTAGGACGCCGGCGCCGGCTTCCACAGCCCGGCCTCGTCCACTGACATGAACCGCTCGATGCGGTCGCGCGCGCCGGCGCGCTCCAGCAGCCCCTCGGCGACCGACGTGGCGCCGTTGGTGAGGGTCACCAGGCGCACCCCGAGCTCGTCGAGGGCGGTCAGGCCCGGCACCACGTCGGGGTGCACGTCCAGCTGGCCGAACCCGTCGAGCACGTGGTCGGCCGCGGCGTCCAGGTCCCGGTCCAGCTCGAGGTCGGCCGCGGCGAGCTGCTGGCGCAGCATCTCGCGCGCGATCTGCGCGAACGGGGCGCTGGTGCCCGCCGCGGCGAGCGCGAACCCGTCCCGCAGCACCGAGGCGAACCACGTCGCGGCCAGGTGGCCGGGTGCCCCCACCTCGGCGAACCGGTCCGCCATCGGGCGCATGTCCGACAGCGTCTCGTTGACGTCGAGGACCACCACCTCCGGCCGGGGCAGCCTCCCCTCACCCTCGCCGACGGTCACGGCGCTCCCCTCCGGGGAGCGGCCGGGCCGCCCTTCCCCGCGTCCTGCCCCGTGCCGGTCTGGTGCCGACCACCGCCCTCGGGCGAGCGCACCACCAGGTTGACCACGGCCAGCGCCAGGCCGCCCCACAGGACCAGCATGGCCAGCGCCATCATCGCGATCGCACCGCCGCTCATCGGGTCACCTCCTCCTCCGCACCAGGCGGTCTGAGGCCCTCCTCGGCGTCCAGCGCCGCCACGGTCAGCGGGGTCTCCCGCCGCCACGGCAGCGCCGACAGCACGAAGCCGAGCACGAGCACGGCGACGGCCGCGCCCCACCCGAAGGTACCCAGCATCCAGGCCGGGTAGTCCTCGTAGGGCTGGCGCAGGTCGGTCAGCAGCGCGTCGACGAGCACGTACCCGAGAGCGATCGGCGCGACCACACCGACGAGCGCGCGCCAGCCGACGCCCAGCCGCACCGACCCCACCCGGTTGAGGTGGTCGGCCAGCGTCGGCAGCAGCCGCAGCGCCCAGGTCAGCACCAGCATGCTGACCACGGCCACCAGCAGGATGCCGAACCGGTTGATGAAGTGGTCGGCGATGTCGAGCACGTACAGCCCGCTGCTGGTGCTGAACATCAGCAGGCTGATCACCGAGGTCGGGACGACCACGACGGAGGTGGCGACTCCGCGGCTGAGCTCGAACTTGTCGCGCACCGCCGAGATCACGACCTCGACGACGCTGATGAGGGAGGTGATGCCGGCCAGCACCAGCGAGCCGAAGAACAGCACGCCCAGCACTGCCCCGGCCGGGGCCTCGCTGATGATCGCCGGGAACGCCACGAACGCCAGCCCCACCCCCGAGGCCACGACCTCACCGACGGCCACGCCGGAGGCCTGCGCCATGAAGCCCAGCGCGGAGAACACGCCGATGCCGGCGAGCAGCTCGAACCCGGAGTTGGAGAACCCGACGACCAGCGCCGACCCGGTCATGTCGGTGTCGCGCCCCACGTAGGAGGCGTAGGTGATCATGATCCCGAACCCGATGGAGAGCGAGAAGAAGATCTGGCCGTACGCCGCTCCCCACACCCCCGGGTCGGCCAGCGCGGCCCAGTTGGGCGCGAACAGCGCCTCCAGCCCGACCGAGGCGCCGGGCAGCAGCACCGCCTGCACGACCAGGGCGAGGAAGACCAGCAGCAGGACCGGCATGAAGATCAGTGCGACCTTGCCCACGCCCCGCTGGACGCCGAGGGCCATCACCACCGCCAGGCCGAGCCAGACGGCCAGCATCGGGATCAGCACCCCGGGCACGAACACCATGTCCACACCCGGGTCGCCCAGCTGCAGGAAGTCGGTGAAGAAGAAGCCCTCCGGGTCCTCACCCCAGGCCTGGGTCACCGAGAAGCCGGTGTAGCGCAGCGCCCAGGCGATGACGGCGGCGTAGTAGACGGCGATGACGAAGCAGATCCCCACCTGCCACCAGCCCAGTCCCTCGGCCGCGCGCCGGGCCCGCGCGAACGACAACGGCGCCGAGCCGCGGTGGCGGTGGCCCATCGCGTAGTCGAGCAGCAGGAACGGCAGGCCAGCGGTCAGCAGGGCGACCAGGTAGGGCAGGATGAACGCCCCGCCACCGCCCTCGTAGGCCACGTACGGGAACCGCCAGATGTTGCCCAGCCCCACCGCCGAGCCGATGGCGGCGAGGATGAACACGGTCCGGGACGAGAACGCCCCGCGTCTGGCCTCGGTGCCCGTGTCCGGGGCACTGCTGCTGGTCATCAGCCCTCCTCGGTGGCGATCGGTCAATCTCCGATGATGCCACCGCCGTGCGGCGCTAGCGCAGGGGGACGGCGGTCGGCCGAGAGCGCCCCTCAGCTGGCCTCGCCGTCGATGACCTCCCCCGGCCCACGGCCGTGCTCGTGCTCCCAGGCCAGAAAGTCATCGGTCAGGTTGACCAGCGAGACCGCCAGCCAGCTCACCACCACCAGGTCGTCACCGATGCCGAACACGCCGAGGAGCCCTTCCGGCACGAGGTCGACCGGTGAGACGACGTAGCCGGTTGCGCCGGCCATGAGCAGCAGCCGCTTGAGGTCGGCGCCGGCGTAGTCGCCGCGGCGCACCGCCGCTACCAGCCGCGGCAGTGCCGCCAGCCGCTCCCCCAGACCAGGACTGCCGGGGCGGGCCACCGATCGCGCCGCCGAGGCGACCCCGAGCAGGGCCTTCCACCGGAACCTGCGTGCCGTCGTCGTCGCCATGCTGCACCTCCTGCTCCCGCGGCGCTCCCGCCGCTGCCGGGCTTCAGCAGGGATCAACGCCTCGACCGGCTATGGCGTTCCCCTCAGGACGCGGTCGCGGCCTCGGCCCGGTCCATCGCGGTGTAGATCCGCTTGGCCGAGACCGGCCGGGGCGTGCCGAGCCGCTGGGCGAACAGCGAGACCCGCAGCTCCTGGACCTGCCAGGCGATATCGACCACGTCGGGGTCGGCGCGGCGGTGCGCGGGCAGCCCGTCGCGGAAGGCGGCGAGCTCCTCCTCGACGACCTGCACCTCCGCCATCCGCTGCCGGTCCCGGGCAAGGTCCTGCGGGCCCTTCTCGAGCCGCTCGGCCATCGCCCGCAGGTACCGCACCAGGTGCGGCAGCCGGTGGTAGCCGGTGTCGGCGACGAAGCCGGGCCGGACCAGGCGGTCCAGCTGCTGCCGCAGGTCGGCGGCCATCTCGGCAGCCGCCGGGGCGGTGAGCCGCTGCAGCGCCAGCGACACCTCGCGCGCCGTCGTGAGGACCGGCACCAGGTGCTCGACGATCTCCAGCACCCGCGGCACCGACTGCTGCCGCACGGTCGCCAGCGCCTGCTCGAACCCGGCCCGGTCGCGCACCGTCGCCCCCGGCATCTCGGCGACCACGGAGTCGACCGCCGCGGCGAGGGCGTCCTCCAGCAGCGCGGGGACCGAGCCGTGCGGGTTGTGCCCGAGCGCGAGCTTCTGCTCGTTGGTCAGCAGGGCGAGCAGCCGCTTCCACGGCGGGGTGATGTTGAGCAGCAGCAGCCGGCGGATGCCCAGCAGGGTCGCCCGGTCCCGCTCCGACGGGGTGCCGAGCACCTGCAGGTCCACCGCCTCGCCGGTGTCGACGAGGGCGGGGTAGCCCTGCACCGTCCTGCCGCCGACCTTCTGCTCGAAGGTCTCCGGCAGCCGGCCGATCTCCTCGGTCCAGTCGGTGAGCCCGCGCCGCTCGATCGCCGCCCCGGCCCGCGCCATCGTGGTCCGCACCGCCGGCGCGAGCTCGGCCTGCAGCGCGGCCAGGTCCTTGCCCTCGGCCAGCGTCTCCCAACGGGCGCGGCCGCCGCGTTTGCGCCCGCCCTTGCTTCCGCCGCTACCGCCCTGCCGGCGCTCGACCCGGAACGTCACCCGCAGGTGGTCCGGTACCCGGCCCAGGTCGAAGTCCTCCGGGTCGACGCGGGTCTGCCCGCGGTGGGAGAGCACGTCGGCCAGCTCCTCCACGAGCGGGCCCGGCGGCGGCTCGCCGGTATGCGGCTCCGGTCGCCCCTGCGCGTGCAGCTCGGCCAGCGCGGCGCGGGCGTGGTCCGGGGCGGGCACGAAGCTGCGGCGCACCGCCTTGGGCAGTGACCGCACGAGGGCGGTGACCAGCTCCTCGCGCACCCCGGGCACCTGCCACTCGAAGCCCTCCGGGGAGACCTGGTTGAGCACCTCGATCGGCACGTGGCAGGTGACACCGTCGGCCTCGGCGCCGGGTGAGAACTGGTAGGTCAACCGCAGCTCGAGATCGCCCTGCCGCCAGCTCCCGGGGTAGTCCTGCTCGCTCACCGCGGAGGCGCCGGCCGCGGTGACCGTGTCCTCGGTGAAGGTGAGCAGGTCGGGGTTCTCCCGGCGAGCCTGCTTCCACCAGGCGTCGAAGTGGGCCCCGGAGACCACCTCCTCGGGGATCCGCTGGTCGTAGAAGGCCACCAGCGTCTCGTCGTCGACCACGATGTCGCGCCGCCTGGCGCGGGCCTCCAGGTCACCGAGCTCGCGCAGCAGCCGCCGGTTGGCGTGGAAGAACTCGTGCCGGGTCTCCCAGTCGCCCTCGACCAGACCGTGCCGGATGAACAGGTCCCGCGACACCTCGGGGTCGACCCGGCCGTAGGCCACGGTGCGCCCGGCCACCAGCGGGACGCCGTAGAGGCTGACGCGCTCGTCGGCCACGGCGGCGGAGCGGCTACGGGACCAGCGGGGCTCGGAGTAGGAGCGCTTGACCAGGTGCTGGGCGGCCCGCTCCACCCAGGCCGGGTCGACGACGGCGTTGATCCGCGCCCACAGCCGGGTGGTCTCCACCAGCTCGGCGGTCATCACCCAGTCGGGGTTGCGCTTGAACAGCACCGAGCCGGGCTGGATGTGGAACCGGGCCCCGCGGGCGCCGAGGTAGTCGCGGCGCTCGGGGTCGCGCAGGCCGACCAGCGAGAGCAGGCCCGCCAGCAGGCTCTGGTGGACGGCGTCCGGACCGGCGGGGTTGTCGCTGCGGCGCAGGCCCACCTCCTTGCACGCCTGGAGCAGCTGGGTGTGCAGGTCCTGCCACTCCCGCACCCGCAGGTAGTGCAGGAACTCCCGCTGGCACATCCGGCGGAACGCGCTGCCGGACAGCTCCTTCTGCTGGTTGCGCAGGTAGCGCCACAGGTTGAGCAGCACCAGGAAGTCGCTGTCCTCGGCGCCCTCCCGGAACCGGGCGTGCGCCTGGTCGGCCTGGGTCTGCTTCTCGCTGGGCCGCTCGCGCGGGTCCTGGATCGACAGCGCCGCCACGATCGGGAGCACCTCGCGCAGCGCGCCGTGCCGGTCGGCCTCCAGCAGCATCCGCGCCAGCCTCGGGTCGACCGGCAGCCGGGCGATGGCCCGGCCGTCCGGAGTGAGCCGACGCCGCGGCTGGTCGGCCGGCGCCGTCGGGTCGATCGCGCGCAGCTCGGTCAGCAGCCGCACGCCGTCGGCCACCTGCCGGGAGTCCGGCGGCTGCACGAACGGGAAGTCGCTGATCTCCCCCAGCCCCAGCGCGATCATCTGCAGGATGACGCTGGCCAGGTTAGTGCGCAGGATCTCGGGGTCGGTGAACTCCGGTCGGGCCTGGTAGTCCTCCTCCGAGTAGAGCCGGATCGCGACCCCGTCGGCGAGCCGGCCGCAGCGACCGGCCCGCTGGTTCGCACTCGCCTGGCTGATCGGCTCGATCGGCAACCGCTGGACCTTCAGCCGCTGGCTGTAGCGGCTGATGCGGGCGGTGCCGGAGTCCACCACGTAGCGGATCCCGGGCACGGTCAGCGAGGTCTCGGCCACGTTGGTCGCAACCACGATCCGCCGCCCACCGTGCGGCGCGAAGACCCGGTGCTGCTCGGCTGCCGACAGCCGCCCGTAGAGCGGAACCACCTCGGTGCTCGGCAGGTCCAGCCCGGCCAGGGCGTCGGCGGCATCACGGATCTCCCGCTCCCCCGAGCAGAACACCAGGATGTCCTGCGGTCCCCCGTCGGAGGCCTCGGGCTGGGTCCACAGCTCCTCGACCGCCTCCACGATGCCGGTGACCTGGTCCACGTCGACGGTCGTGCGGGTGCCGTTGGGCTGCACCGGCCCGGGCCGTGCCAACGGGCGGTACCGCACCTCCACCGGATAGGTACGCCCGGACACCTCGACCACCGGCGCGGGCGTGCCGTCAGGCGTGGCGAAGTGCTCGGCGAACCGCTCCACGTCGATGGTCGCCGAGGTGATGATGACCTTCAGGTCCGGACGACGCGGCAGCAGCCGCTTCAGGTAGCCGAGCAGGAAGTCGACGTTGAGGCTTCGCTCGTGAGCCTCGTCGACGATGATCGTGTCGTAGCGGCGCAGCTCGCGGTCCCGCTGCAGCTCCGACAGCAGGATGCCGTCGGTCATCACCTTCACGAGGGTGTCGGGGCGGGACTTGTCGGTGAACCGGACCTGGTAGCCGACGCCCGCCCCGAGCTCCATCTTCAGCTCCTCGGCGACCCGCTCGGCGACTGACCGGGCGGCGATGCGCCGCGGCTGGGTGTGGCCGATCGTGCCCTGCACGCCGCGACCGAGCTCAAGGCAGATCTTCGGGATCTGGGTGGTCTTGCCGGACCCGGTCTCCCCCGCCACGACGACGACCTGGTGGTCGCGGATGGCGGCGGCGATGTCGTCCTTCCGCTCGACGACCGGCAACTGCGCCGGGTAGTCGATCCGCGCCGGCACCCGGGCGCGGCGGGCCGCGACGTGCTGCGCGCGGGCGCTGCCACCGTCGCGCGGACCTCGCCGGCTCCCACCACGCGGTCGACGCCGGCTCTTGCCCGGTGGCCGGCCGCCGTCTCCGTCCTGCTGCTGGCGCTGGCGCTGGCGCTGATCCTGCTTTCCCCTCTGCTGCCGATCCTGCTGTCCGCCCTGCTGCCGATCCTGCTCGCGGGCAGGCCGCGGCGACGGCGCGGGCTGGTCAGGCATGCTCCCAGGATAGGTGGTGAGCCTCGGCCGTCGGCCGTATCTCAAGCGCGCCGGTGCCCACCTCGACGTCCCAGCTGGCCATCCACACCGGACCATGCCCGAACTGATTGTCCCCAGCTGTGGCCAGGGTGCGGGCACTGTCGGGCCCGGGTGGGATGCTGGACACGTGTTCGCAGGTGAGCGTGGTGGTGGGTCCGGCAGGGGCCGCGGGCAGGGGGATGCCGGCGGTGGGGACATGCTGCTGCTGGACCGCCCCGGCCAGGCCGGGGCGGGTCAGGAGTCGTTCGTGGCGACCGAGACGACTGAACCGGTGCAGGGGCCGTTGGCGCGGGCCAGGGTGGCGTTGGCGGCGGCCAAGCACAGGCGAGCCAGCTGGCCCGTGCCACGACCGGGCAGCTGCAGGCCCGGATGGGCGAGGCGGCCCAGCTCCGCACCGACCTGGACCAGGTCACCGTCCGGGTCGCCCTGGAAGCGGCCGGTCGCGGGCTGCACCTGGACGAGGGCATGTCGCTGTATGACTGGCTCTGCCAGCAGCTGCCGTGGGCCTCGAACCGGGAGGTCGCCGACCTGGTCGCGGTCTGCAACCACGCCACCAACCCCGGACACGGCCCGGTCCGCGACGCCGTCACCACCGGGCAGCTACCACCCCGGCGGGCCGCCAGCCTGCTGCGGTGCCTGGACAAGGTCCGCCCCGCACTGCCCCGGGCCGGTGACCCCGACCAGCCCGAGGACGGCAGCTATGACTCAGCGGTCAGGCTGCTGCTGGGAGTGGCCACCGACCCCGGCTACACCGACACCGACCTGGCCAAGGTCACCGACCGGCTCATCGACGTCGCCCTACCCGAGCACACCCGCACCTCCCGCGACCAGGCACTGCAGCAGCTACGCGCCGTCAACGAGTCCAGCCTCGCCGACGGGTCACT
>NZ_WIQI01000067.1 GCF_009602535.1 Ornithinicoccus halotolerans
CCGAGGACGTGGTCGAGCTCCTCACCCCTCGGGCCGCCGGGCCGTGCACACCAACGCCCCCAGCTCCATGAGCGCGACGTTCCACCGCGCGGAGGTCGCCGCGTCCCGCGGGAGCAGCCCGGCGGCGCGGTCGCGCTCGGCCCGGGTCGGGGAGGCCGCCGGCCACTGCTGCCCGCCATCGGCGCGGGCCAGCACCCGGCGCACGTTGGTGTCCAGCACCACGGCCCGACGGCCGAAGGCGAACGCGGCCACGGCGGCCGCGGTGTACTCCCCGATGCCGGGGAGCTGCCGCAGCGTCACCTCGTCGTCCGGGACCACGCCACCGAACCGCTCGGTCAGCTCCGTGGCGGCCGCGTGCAGCCGCAGCGCGCGCCGGGGGTAGCCGAGCCGGCCCCAGGCGCGGACCGCCTCGCCGGGGGAGGACGCGGCCAGGTCGGCCGGCTCCGGCCAGCGCGCGAGCCACTCCTGCCAGACGGGCAGCACCCGCGCGACGGGCGTCTGCTGCAGCATCACCTCCGAGACCAGCACGCCCCAGGGGGTGCAGTCAGGGGCTCGCCACGGCAGCTCGCGCGCGTGCCGGGCGTACCAGTCCAGCACCGGGCTGCCAGGGCCGGATGCCGGGCCCGCGGCGGCGGGCGCCGTCACACGTACCGCTCCAGGATGCTGGTCTCGGCCAGCCGCGACAGCCCCTCCCGCACCGCCCGGGCACGCAGGTCGCCCACCCCGTCGACCTCGCGCAGCTCCTCCACGCCGGCCGACAGCAGGCTCTGCAGCGAGCCGAAGTGCTCGATGAGGCGCTCGATGACCACCCCCGGCAGCCGCGGCACCCGCGACAGCAGCCGCAACCCGCGCGGGCTCACCGAGGAGTCCAGCCCCTCGCCGCTCGTGGTGAACCCCAGGCAGCGGGCGACCGCGGCCGGGTCCAGCAGGTCGGTGGCCGACAGCGAGCCCAGGCAGTCCATGATCTCGGCGACCGCCCGGGGCTCGCGGCTGTTGTCCACGTAGTCGCGGATCACCAGCTCCCGGTCGTTGCCCAGGCCGCCGGTCAGCTCCTCCAGCTGCAGGTTGAGCAGCCGGCCGTCGATGCCGAGCTCGACGGTGTAGTTGGCGATCTCGCTGTTGATGCGGCGCACCATCTCCAGCCGCTGCAGCACGGCGGCGACGTCGCGCACGGTCACCATGTCCTCGATCTCCAGCGCGGACAGCGCGCCGGCGACCTCATCCAGCCTGCTCTTGTAGCGCTCCAGGGTCTGCAGCGCCTGGTTGGCGCGCGACATGATCTCGCTGGAGTCCTCCAGCACGTGCCGCACCCCGCCGACGTAGACGGCCACGATCGACATCGACTGGCTCACCGTGACCACGGGGTAGCCGGTCTGCTTGGCCACGCGCTCGGCGGTGCGGTGCCGGGTGCCGCTCTCCCGGGTCTCGATGCTCGGGTCGGGCACCAGCTGCGTGGCCGCCCGCACGATGCGGGTGCCGTCCCGGTCCAGCACCACCGCGCCGTCCATCTTGGCCAGCTCGCGCAGCCGGGTGGCGGAGAAGTCGACGTCCAGCTCGAAGCCGCCGGTGCACAGCGCCTCGACGGTGCGGTCGAACCCCAGCACCACCAGCGCCCCGGTCCGGCCGCGCAGGATCCGCTCCAGGCCGTCCCGCAGCTCGGTGCCCGGGGCGATCGCGGCCAGGGTGGACCGCAGCAGGTCCTCGTCGCTGCGCTCCATGATCGTCCGCCCCGTCCCTACAGATCGCCGTCCGGTGGCCGTGAGTGTAGCCAGCCGGGCGCACGCCGCCGGGGGCCTGTCGCGGTTCGTGACCGGATCGCAACCAGCCGGGGCCGGTCACTGCCGGGGCAGCGGCACCACGGTCGGGTCGGACGGCGCGGGCGGGGGCGTGTCGCCGCTGCGCCCGATGAGGTACTGCAACGCCTCCACCAGCGAGGACACCTCCTTGACCCGCATCCCCTCCGGCGGGCGGCCCTCGGTGAGCGAGCCGGCCGGCACGACCGCGCGCGTGAAGCCGATCCGAGCCGCCTCGGCCAGCCGTCGGGGCAGCCCGGCGACCGGGCGCAGGTCACCGGCCAGGCCCACCTCACCGACGGCGATCATGGCCTGCGGGAGCGGCTGGTCCAGGTGGGCACCGGCGATCGCCAGCGCCAGCGCCAGGTCGGCGGCCGGCTCCACCAGCCGCACCCCGCCGACCGTGGAGGCATAACAGTCCTGCCCGATGACCTGGGGGAGCCCGGCCCGTCGGGTGAGCACCGCCAGCACCATCGCCAGCCGGGAGGAGTCCAGGCCGCTGGTGGTGCGCCGCGGGCTCCCGGCGCCGGTGGGGGTGACCAGCGCCTGCACCTCGGTCACCAGCGGGCGCCGGCCCTCCAGCGTCACCGTCACGCAGGTGCCCGGGACGGCCCGGTCGCGGCTGGTCACGAACAGCCCGCTGGGGTCGGGCAGCCCCACGATGCCCCCGTCGCCCAGGTCGAAGCAGCCGACCTCGTCGGTGGGTCCGAACCGGTTCTTGACCGCCCGCACCAGCCGCAACCGGGAGTGGCGCTCGCCCTCGAACTGCACCACCACGTCCACCAGGTGCTCCAGCACCCGGGGACCGGCCACCGACCCGTCCTTGGTCACGTGCCCCACCAGGATCATCGCCGTGCCGTTCATCTTCGCCGCGCGGATGAGCGCGCCCGCCACCTCCCGCACCTGGGAGACGTTGCCGGCGGCACCGTCCACCTCGGCGCTGGCGATGGTCTGCACCGAGTCCACCACCAGCAGGTCGGGCTGGGTGGTCTCCAGGTGGCCCAGCACGGTGGCCAGGTCGGTCTCGGCCGCCAGCAGCAGCCGGTCGGCCACCGAGCCGGTGCGCTCGGCGCGCAGCCGCACCTGGGCGGCCGACTCCTCCCCGGAGACGTAGAGCGCGCTGCCCCCGGTGCGGGCGGCGCGGGCGGCGACGTCGAGGGCCAGCGTCGACTTGCCGATCCCGGGCTCGCCGGCCATGAGGACCACCCCGCCGGGCACCAGCCCGCCGCCGAGGACGCGGTCGAACTCCCCGACCCCGGTGGACCTGGCCCGGGCCGGCTCGGCGTCGATCTGCCCGATCGGGCGTGCCGGGCTCACCGGCGCCAGCGAGGCGGTGCGGGCGGCGGCGACTGCCCGCCCGGCCCCGGCCTCCTCGACGGTGCCCCACGCCTGGCACTCCCCGCAGCGGCCCACCCACTTGACGCTGCTCCAGCCGCACTCCGCGCAGCGGTAGCCGGCTCGTGCCCTGTTGCTGCTCACGGTTGGGAACCCTACGGCGTGCCGGTGACAGTGACCGGTGACCGGCGCCGCGAGCGGTCAGTAGCGCCGGTGCCAGAGGTTGACGGCGTAGTCCACCCCGGTGCCCTCGTGCTCGGCGAGTACCTGCTCGGCGACGGCCGGCGGGAACTCGATCCGCACCACGGCCGCCAGCTCCTCGCGGGTCGCGAACTGCCAGCGCATGTCCACGCGGGTGACCTCCCACCCCTGCCGCCGCCAGAACCGCTCGACCGCCACCGGGTCGTAGTCGGGCCAGGCGCGCCGGAACCAGCCGGCGAACGTGGAGCGGGTCGCGTCGTTGTCGATGACGAAGGCCGTCCCGCCAGGGCCGACCACCCGGTCCAGCTCGGCCAGCCCCGGCTCGCAGCCGGGCCCGAAGAAGTAGGCCCACCGGGCGTGCACGACCTCCACCGACCGGTCCGGCAGCGGCAGCCGCTGGGCGGTGCCCGCCAGCACCTGGACGTGCGGCAGGGCCGCTACCCGGGCGCGGGCACGCTCGGCCAGCGGCGGGTGCGGCTCGACGCCGGTCACCCGGCCGGCCTGCTCGGCCAGCAGCGGCAGGTGGTAGCCGCTTCCGCACCCGACGTCGAGGACGTGCCGCCCGCGCCAGTCGGCCACGGCACGCATCGCCGACCAGATCGCGCCGTCGGGGTCCACCCCCTGGTTCTCCAGCTCGTAGACGTCGGGATGCTGCCAGATGTTGGGGCTGGGCAGCGGCTCGGGGAGGTCGGCCACGGCGGCAGGTTACGCGGCTCAACGCTCCTCGCGGACGGGGGCTAGCCTGAGGACCATGCGACTCGGGGTGATCGACGTCGGCTCCAACACCGTGCACCTGCTGGTCCTGGACGCCCACCCCGGTGCCCACCCGCTGCCGGACCACTCCCACAAGATCGCGCTGCGGCTGGCCGAGCACCTCACCGACCAACAGCGGGTCTCCGAGGAGGGCGCGGCCACCCTGGCCGGGTTCGTCCGGCAGTGCGCCGAGATCGCCGAGAGCCGCGGTGCCGCCGCGCTGCTGGGGATCGCCACCAGCGCGATCCGTGACGCGGGCAACACCGAGGAGGTGCTCGACCTCGTCGAGGGGGAGTCCGGTGTCCGGCTGGAGGTGCTCGAGGGGGAGGAGGAGGCCCGGCTCACGTTCCTGGCGGCCCGCCGCTGGCACGGCTGGTCGGCGGGCCGGCTCCTCGTCGTCGACATCGGCGGCGGGTCGCTGGAGCTGGCGGCCGGGCTCGACGAGGACCCCGACGTCGCGCTGAGCCTGCCGCTGGGAGCGGGCCGGCTCACCCGGGAGCTGGTCGGCGACCCGCCGTCGGGCGAGCAGGTGCGCCAGCTGCGCCGCCGGGTGCGGGCGGAGGTGGGCGGCGTGGCCCGGCAGCTGGTGAAGGTGGGGGAGCCGGACCGGGTCGTCGGGACCAGCAAGACCATCCGCTCGCTGGCCCGGGTGTGCGGGTCGGCCCCGAGCGGCGACGGCCCGTACGTGCGCCGCACGCTGAAGCACCCCGACCTGCAGGCGCTGGTGCCCCGGCTGGCCGCGCTCAGTGCCAACGACCGGAGCGCCCTGCCCGGGGTGTCGTCGGCGCGCGCCCCGCAGCTGCTGGCCGGCGCGGTGGTCGTCGAGGCGGCGATGGACCTGCTGGGGGTGGACCAGCTGGAGGTCTGCCCGTGGGCGCTGCGGGAGGGCTTCATCCTGCGCCGGCTGGACCGGATGGCGCCATGAGCCAGCCGCCCCTCACCCCGCCCCCGGCGGCCTCGCTGCCGGTGCTGCTGTCGTCGTCCTCGGTCTACCCGGAGAACTGTGCCTACGCCTTCGACCTGGCCGAGCGGCTCGGGTATGACGGCGTGGAGGTGATGGTCTGGACCGACCCGGTCACCCAGGAGGCCGGCGCGCTGGACGCGCTGTCCCAGCTGCACGGGCTGCCGATCGGGGCCGTGCACGCCCCCACGCTGCTGCTCAGCCAGCGGCTGTGGGGCTGGCGGCCGTGGGGCAAGGTCGACCGCTCCCTCGACCTCGCCGCCCAGGTCGGGGCCGACGTCGTGGTCGTGCACCCGCCGTTCCGCTGGCAGCGCGACTACGCCTCCGGCTTCGTCGAGGGTGTCGCCGAGCGGGAGCGGCGCACCGGGCTGGCGGTCGCCGTGGAGAACATGTTCCCCTGGCGGGCCCGAAACTCGGAGATGCAGGCCTACCTGCCGCACTGGGACCTGGTCGGCCAGCCCTACCCGAACGTGACCCTGGACGTGTCGCACGCCGCCACCGCCGGCCAGGACCCGGCCGCCCTCGCCGCCAGCCTGGGGACCCGGGTCCGGCACGTGCACTTCTCCGACTCCACGGGCAGCTTCCGCGACGAGCACCTGGTGCCGGGCCGGGGCGTCCAGCCGTGCGGTGAGGTGCTGCGCACACTGGTCGCCGGCGGCTACCGCGGGGCCGTCACCATCGAGGTGGGCACCCGCAAGGCCGACCCCGAGCAGCGGGAGGTCGACCTGGCCGAGGCGCTGGCGTTCACCCGCCACCACTGCCGGCTGCCCGACGCACCGGTCCCGGGCGGGCCGGCCGCGAGCGCGGGGGCATAGCCTGACCCTGGGCCCGTGCCCGCGGGCCCAGGGTGCGAGCGGAGAGGTCGGACACGCGAGATGGACGCCACATACCTGGACCCGGCGACCTGGCTGCGCCACGGGCTGCTCACGCTGAGCCGCAGTGACGACCTGCGCCGGGTCCTGGAGCAGGCTCCGGTGAGCCGGTCCGTCGTGGCGCGGTACGTGCCGGGCACCGGGACCGGTGACGCGGTGTCGGCCGCCTCCGCGCTGACCGAGAGCGGCCGCCGGGTGACGCTGGACCACCTCGGGGAGGACACCCGGGACGCCCAGATGGCAGGCCGCATCCGCGACACCTACCTGCAGCTGCTGGGGGCGCTGCAGGAGGCCGGGCTCACCGAGGACGGCCGGGTCGAGGTCAGCCTCAAGCTCAGCGCGATCGGCCAGGCGCTGCCCGGGGACGGCGAGCAGGTGGCGCTCGAGCACGCCCGCGCCATCTGCGAGCGGGCGGCCGCGGCCGGCACCACGGTCACCCTCGACATGGAGGACCACAGCACCGTCGACTCCACGCTGACGATCCTGCGGGCGCTGCGCGCGGACTTCCCGTGGGTAGGGGCGGTGCTGCAGTCGGCGCTCTACCGCACCGAGGGCGACTGCCGGGAGCTGGCGCACGAGGGTAGCCGGGTGCGGCTCTGCAAGGGTGCCTACGGTGGGCCGGCCTCGGCCGTCTACCAGGACAAGCGTGAGATCGACCTGTCCTACGTGCGGTGCCTCAAGGCGCTCATGGCGGGCCAGGGCTACCCCATGGTGGCCACTCACGACCCGCGGCTGGTGGAGATCGCCCAGGTGCTGGCGGCCCGCTACGGCCGCGACCGGGACAGCTACGAGCTGCAGATGCTCTACGGCATCCGCCCGGACGAGCAGCGTCGGCTGGCCCGGACGGGGCACACCGTGCGCGTCTACGTGCCGTACGGGGAGGAGTGGTACGGCTACCTGATGCGCCGGATGGCCGAGCGTCCCGCCAACGCGCTGTTCTTCCTTCGCTCGCTGGTGTCGACGGGATGACTGCGGAGGAGCCGATGGGCGGCGTGACCGGCGCGACCGTGGCCGTGCTCGGCGGCGGCGTCATGGGCAGCACGCTGCTGGCGGCGCTGATCCGGGCGGGCCACCCGCCCGAGCGGTTGTGGGTCAGCGACCGGGTCGCCGAGCGGTCCGCGGCGTTGGCCGACCGGCTCGGCGTGCACCCGGGGGACGCGCCGTCGGCGGCGGCGGCCGCCGACGTGGTGGTGCTCGCGGTAAAGCCGCAGGACATGGCCGAGCTGCTCGCCCAGGTGCACGGCGCGGTCCGGCCGCACACCCTGGTCATCTCCATCGCTGCCGGCATCACCACCGACTTCCTCGAGGAGCGGCTGCCCTCGGGCACCGGGGTGGTGCGGGCGATGCCCAACACCCCGGCGCTGGTCGACGAGGGCATGTCGGCGGTCAGCCCGGGCCGGCACTGCACCGCCGAGCACGTCGCCCAGGCGCACGGCCTGCTCGCGACCGTCGGCAGGGTGGTGACGGTCGAGGAACGGCACCAGGACGCGGTGACCGCGATCAGCGGGAGCGGGCCGGCCTACATCTACTACGTCGTCGAGGCGATGATCGAGGCGGGCGTGCTGCTCGGGCTGCCCCGCTCGACCGCGACCGAGCTGGTCGTGCAGACCCTCTACGGCGCCGCGACCATGATCAAGGAGACCGGTCAGCACCCGACGGTCCTCCGCGAGCAGGTCTCCAGCCCCGGCGGCACCAGCGTGGCCGCGCTGCGGGCGCTGGAGGACCACAAGGTGCGCGCCGCGTTCCTCACCGCCATGGAGGCCGCTGCCCGCCGCTCCGGCGAGCTCTCCTCCGGGGGCTGACGCGGGCGGGGCGACCGCGACCGGAGCGGGTCACGGATCGAGGCTGGTCAGCCGCCCGCCGCGGGCTGCCGCACCTGGGGGCGTCGCCGGGGCCACCGCCACTGTGGCAGGGTTAGCCGCATGAGCGAGATTGCCGTGCGCCTGCTGGATGAGGAGAGCTGGTCGGAGTACCGCGACGTGCGGCTGCGCGCTCTGCAGGAGTCTCCGGAAGCCTTCGTCGCCTCCCACGACGAAGAGGAGAAGTACGACGAGGAGCGCTGGCGCGCGCGGATGCAGCGCTCCCGGCGGCTGCTCGCCGAGCGTGAGGGGCGCCCCGTCGGGGTGGTCAGCGTCGGCAGCCACAACATGGACGAGGAGGGTGTCGGCGAGCTGTTCGGTCTCTGGGTCGAGCCGGAGCAGCGCGGCACCGGGGTGGCCCGGCGGCTGCTGGAGGCCGCCGCCACCCAGGCGCGCGCCGACCGGCTCAAGCACCTGGTCTACTGGGTCGGCACCGACAACGGTCGCGCGGTGGCCTTCGCCAGCAGCTTCGGGTTCCGGCCCACCGACAGCCGCCGGCCGGTGCGCATCCGCGGGGTCGACGACGGCGAGGACGCCGAGGAGACCGCGATGGTGCTCCCGCTGGGCAACGCCAGCGGCATGCCCACCAGCCTGTAGCCGCCCGCGCGGGCGGTCAGGGCCGGCCGGCGAGCTGCTCGATGAGCTTGCTCGGGCCGGAGACGATCAGCACGTGGTGCGGCCCCACCTTGGTCTCGGGCACGGCGTGGGTGAAGTCCTCGCCGGGTGCCTTGACCCCGACCACGGTCACGCCGTACCGCTTGCGGATGTCGGCCTGGGCCAGGGTGAACCCGATCATCTCCTGCGGGGGCGACATCTTCACGATCGCGTAGCCGTCCTCGAACTCGATGTAGCCCTGCATCTTGTCGTTGACCAGGTGGGCGACCCGGCTGCCGGACTCGGCCTCCGGGAAGACCACGTGGTGGACACCGATGCGCTCGAGCAGTCGGGCGTGCTCGGCCGAGACCGCCTTGGCCCAGATGGACGGGACGCCCGCGTCGACCAGGTTGCCGGCGGTCAGCAGCGAGCCCTCGATCGAGCTCCCGATCCCCACCACCGCGACCCGGAACGTGGCCGGCTTGGCCTGCTGCAGCTCGTCCGGGTTGGTGGAGTCCAGCGACAGCACCCGCATCAGCCGGCGGGAGAACCGCTCGGCGACCGCGTGCCGCTGCTCGATGGCGTGGATGCGGTACCCCAGCCGGTCCATCTCCAGGGCGGCTGCCGCCCCGAACCGGCCCAGGCCGATCACGAGGGCGTCCTCGTCGAACAGCCGCTGCTTGGTCATGCGCGCCACTCCTCGCAGGTCGGTGGTGGGTTAGCGTGGCCACCATGATCGGGACTCAGGTCGTCTGGGACCAGCGTTGCACGTCCTACGACTTCGGTCCCGGCCACCCCATGCACCCCTCCCGGCTGGCGCTGACCCACCGGCTGGCCGAGGAGCTGGGGCTGCTGGAGCCCCCGGAGGTGCAGGTCGTCCGTCATCCGAGCGCCGACGACGAGCTGCTGCACACCGTCCACGACCCGGACTACGTGCAGGTGGTGCGCCGGCTGTCGGCCGACCCCCGGACGGCCGACGGCAGCTACGGCCTCGGCACCGAGGACACCCCCGCCTTCGCCGGCATGCACGAGGCCTCCGCGCTCGCGGTGGGCGGCTCCGTGGGCGCCGCCCGCGCGGTCTGGCGCGGGGACGCCCGGCACGGCGTGAACATCGCCGGGGGACTGCACCACGCCATGCCGCGGCGGGCCAGCGGGTTCTGCATCTACAACGACGCCGCCGCCGCCATCGCCGCGGTCCTCACCGAGGGCGCCGAGCGGGTCGTCTACGTGGACCTGGACGTCCACCACGGGGACGGGGTGGAGCGGGTGTTCTGGGACGACCCGCGGGTGCTCACGATCTCGCTGCACGAGACGGGGCAGCTGCTGTTCCCCGGTACCGGCTTCCCCGGCGACCGCGGCGGCCCCCGGGCGCCGGACTCGGCCCTCAACGTCGCGCTGCCGGCGGGCACCGGTGACCGCGGGTGGCTGCGGGCCTTCCACGCGGTGGTGCCGGCCGCGGTGCGCGCGTTCCGGCCGCAGCTGGTCGTGAGCCAGCACGGCTGCGACGGGCACGTCGCCGACCCGCTGGCGCACCTGGCGCTCTCGGTCGACGCGATGCAGGCGGCCATGGTGGGCGTGCACGACCTGGCCCACGAGGTCGCCGGGGGACGGTGGCTGGCGCTGGGCGGGGGCGGCTACGAGCTGGTCGACGTGGTGCCCCGGGTGTGGGCGCACCTGGTCGGGGTCGCCGGGCACCGGCCCGTCGGGCTCACCGAGCCGGTGCCGCAGAGCTGGCTGGACTACGTCACCCGGGTCTACGGTCGCCGCGGGCCGGCGCGGATGGGGGACCGGGGCGGGGCGCCGGTGGAGTACGGCCGGTGGGACGACGGCCACGACCCCGACGACGAGGTGGACGTGGCTGTCCAGGCGAGCCGCTCCGCCGTGTTCCCCGGGCTCGGACTGGACCCCTGGTTCGACTGACGCCGGCGTGTCGGGTGGACTTTCTTTCCGTCTCTACTTTCGCAGGGACACCATCTGCCTCTAGTGTTTGCCCCTGATAGGTGGCACCGGTGAAGAGGGACAGTGACCGGGTGCCCGAGCCCTCCTGACAGAACGGAAGACCCCATGGCGGCAGAGGAGAGCCCGTTGGCGGAGATGTCCTTCATGACCGTGGCCGAGGTGGCCGAGGTGATGCGGGTCTCCAAGATGACCGTCTACCGGCTGGTCCACTCCGGTGAGCTGCCGGCAGTCCGGGTCGGGCGCTCCTTCCGGGTCCCCGCCAAGGCGGTGCACGAGTACCTGCGGGACTCCTACCACGGCACCGCCTGACGTCCGCCGGTTTGGGGCGGCTCTGCCGGACCGGTAGGCTGACCAGGCTCGCCCGGACCGCCGCACGCCCCTGGCTGCGCCCCGGGCCCGACCGACACCCGAGACGAAGAACAGGACGCGTTCGCCGATGGGCTCTGTGATCAAGAAGCGCCGCAAGCGCATGGCCAAGAAGAAGCACCGCAAGCTGCTGCGCAAGACCCGCCACCAGCGCCGCAACAAGAAGTGAGCGCCGGCCCACGCGGCTGAACCACGGCGCCGGTCCCCCCTGCTGGGGTACCGGCGCCGCAGTAGTGTCAGGGGGGTGACCCCAGCAGTGCCGGATCCGCCGCCCCGGGTGGTCATGGTCACCGGGGTGGGCGGCGAGCTGGGCGGCCGGGCCGCCCGCCGGCTGGCCGCCGACGAGGCGGTCGAGCGCGTCATCGGCGTGGACCTGCGGCCACCGCGGCACCCGCTGGGCCGCGGTGAGTTCGTCCGCGCGGACGTGCGCAGCCCGCTGGTCGCTCGGCTGCTGCGGCAGGCCGAGGTGGACACCGTCCTGCACATGGGTGTCATCGCCACCCCCGCCGCCGCCGGCGGGCGGGTGGTGCAGAAGGACATCAACGTCCTGGGCACCATGCAGCTGCTGGCCGCCTGCCAGAAGGCACCCAGCGTGCGCCGGCTGGTCGTGAAGTCGACCGCCGGCATCTACGGCGCCTCCCCTCGGGACCCCGCCGTCTTCACCGAGGACATGGCGGCGCGGTCGGCGCCCCGGTCCGACTTCGCCCGGGACTCCATCGAGGTCGAGGGCTACGTGCGCGGCCTGGCCCGGCGCCGGCCCGACATCGGCATCACGCTGCTGCGCATGGCCAGCGTGGTCGGTCCCACCATCCGCACCGTGCTCACCGAGTACTTCGCGCTGCCGGTGCTCCCCGTCCCCCTGGGCCGCGACGGACGGCTGCAGCTGCTGCACGAGGACGACGCCGTCGCCGCCTGCGTGCGCGCGGTCCGCGCCGAGCCGGTGGGGCCGTGCAACGTGGCCGGCGACGGGGTGCTGATGACCAGCCAGGCGGTGGCGCTCACCCGGCGGCCCTGGGTGCCCGTGCCGCCGCTGCTGGACCGGCCGGTGCAGTGGCTCTCCCGCAGCGCGGGCGTCGCCGCGCTGCCGCGGGACCACCAGGCGTTGCTGGCCTACGGCCGGGTGGTGGACACCACCCGGATGCGCACCGAGCTCGGGTTCGCCCCGGCCCACTCGACCCGGGCGACGTTCGAGTCCTACCTCGCGGCGCTGCGTGACCGCGACCGCGGGCCGGAGGCGGTGACGGCGCCGTGACCCAGCCGGGTCAGCCGCCCACCGACCTGGAGCGCGCGGTGACCGCCCTGGTCCAGGCGCTGCGGGCCGGGGGCGCTGCCGCGGGTCTGGCCGGGGCCGAGCTGGAGGACGCGGTCGCGGGGACGCTGGCGTTCCTGCGACGGCGGCTCACCGCCGACTTCACCGTGGACGAGTTCGGGTTCGACCCCGACTTCACCGAGCACGTGTACCTGCCGCTGCTGCGGCCGCTGTTCCACCAGTGGTTCCGCACCGAGGTCACCGGGATCGAGCACGTGCCCGCCGAGGGCGGTGCCCTGGTGGTCGCCAACCACGCCGGTGCGGTGGCGGTCGACTCGCTGATGACCCAGGTGGCGGTGCGGGAGACCCACCCGCAGCGCCGCTACCTGCGGATGCTCGCCGCCGACCTGGTCTTCGCCACCCCGGGTGTCGGGCCGGTGGCGCGGCGCACCGGCAGCACGCTCGCCACCCACACCGACGCCGAGCGGCTGCTGTCCTCCGGCGAGCTGGTCGGGGTGTGGCCGGAGGGGTTCAAGGGGGTGGGGAAGCCGTTCCGCGACCGGTACCGGCTGCAGCGGTTCGGCCGCGGCGGGTTCGTCGCCGCCGCGCTGCGCACCGGTGTCCCGATCGTGCCCTGCGCCGTCGTGGGCGCCGAGGAGGCCTACCCCGTGCTGGGCAACGCCAGCGCGCTGGCGCGGGTGCTGGGGCTGCCGTACCTACCGCTGACCCCGACCTTCCCGTGGCTGGGTCCGCTGGGACTGGTGCCGCTGCCCGCCAAGTGGCTCATCCAGTTCTGCGAGCCGATCGACACCACCGGGTACGGCCCGGCCGCCGCGGAGGACCCGGAGGTGGTGTTCGAGCTCACCGACCGGGTGCGGGAGACCATCCAGCACACCCTCTACGCGCTGCTGGACCGCCGCGGGCGGGTGTTCGGGTGAGCGACGTGGGGCAGCGGCCGCGCGCGGTGCTGCTGACCCGCAGCGGGTGCCACCTGTGCGGCCCGGCGCGGGAGGTGGTCGCCGCCGTCGCCGGCGAGCTGGGCGAGTCCTGGGAGGAGCAGGACCTGGACGCCCACCCCGACCTGCGGGAACGCTACCGGACGCTGGTCCCCGTGCTGCTGGTCGACGGCCGGGAGGTCGGGCACTGGCGGCTGGAGCCGGTCCAGGTGCGGAGGGCACTGCGGCGGCCGTGGTGGCGGCGGCTCCTCCCGCGCCGCTGACCGCTCGGCTGGTCAGCGACTTTGTGCCTGCGTTCACAAAGTCGTAAGGTGGGGGGGTCCCTGCACATCGGACCGCGCACTTTGGTATAAGCGCCGGACCCGACGGAGAGGAGCCGGTGCCGTCGTGATGGCCGAGCCCGCCCGACGTGGTGTGCCCGAGGCCACCGTGGGGCGGCTCCCGGGATACCTCAGGGCCCTGGGCCAAGCCGCCGAACGGGGGACTCCGTCGATCTCCAGCGAGGAGCTGGCCGGGCTCGCGGGGGTGCGCTCCACCCAGCTGCGCAAGGACCTGTCGCACCTGGGCTCCTACGGCGTCCGCGGTGTCGGCTACGACGTCGCGCAGCTGTCGGCCCAGATCGCCCGGGAGCTGGGGCTGACCCAGGACTGGCCCGTCGTCATCGTCGGCCTCGGCAACCTGGGCCGGGCGCTGGCCGCCTACCGCGGCTTCGCCACCCGCGGCTTCCGCGTGGTGGCGCTGGTCGATGAGGACCCCGCCCTGGTCGGCACCGCCATCGAGGGGCTGACGGTGCGCACCCTGGACCAGCTGGCCTCGGCCGGGCCCCGGGTGGCCATCGGGGTCATCACCACCCCGGCCAGGAGCGCCCAGCAGGTCGCCGACCGGCTGGTGGCGATGGGCGTGCGCTCCATCCTGAACTTCGCCCCCTGCCTGCTCAGCGTGCCCGACGGCGTCGAGGTGCGCCGGGTGGACATGGCGACCGAGCTGCAGATCCTGGCCTTCCACGAGCAGCGTCGCTCCCTGGCCGACGACCACGCTGAGGAGACCGCCGGATGAGCCTGCTGGTGGTGGGGATGTCCCACCGCACCGCCCCGATCGCGCTGCTGGAGCAGGTCGCCCTCTCGCCCGAGGGCGCCCTGGAGCTGGCGGCCGCGGCGCACCGCCGCGAGGACGTCGCCGAGGCGATCGTGGTGGCGACCTGCAACCGCACCGAGGTGTACGTCGACGCCCACACCTTCCACGGCGGCCTGGCCCAGGTGGGTGAGTCGCTCGCCGAGGTGACCGGCGTCCCGCTCGACACGCTGACCGACCACCTGTACGTCCACTACGAGGACCGCGCGGTCTCCCACCTGTTCTCGCTCGCCTGCGGGCTGGAGTCGATGGCCGTGGGCGAGAGCCAGGTGCTGGGCCAGCTGCGCGAGTCGCTCGCCTCCGCCCAGCAGCAGGCCCACGTCGGCCCGTCGCTGAACCCGCTCTTCCAGCACGCGCTGCGGGTCGGCAAGCGGGCCCACACCGACACCGCGATCGACGAGGTGAGCCGTTCCCTGGTCCAGCTGGGCCTGGACCGTGCCCGCACCGTGCTCCCGGACCCGCGGCAGGCCCGGACCGTGCTCGTCGGCGCCGGCGCTATGTCCGGGCTGGCGGCGGCCACGCTGGCCCGCGTCGGCGTGACCGACCTGACCGTGGTCAACCGCACCCGGGAGCGCGCCGAGCGGCTGGCCGCCACGCACGGCGGGCGAGCGGCCGGGTGGGAACACCTAGCCGAGCTCGTCGGTGCCGCCGACCTGGTGCTGACCTGCACCGGCTCGGTCGGGCACGTGCTGCGGGCCGAGCAGCTCGCCCCGTCCCGGGCGGGCCGCAGCCAGCCGCTGGCCGTGATCGACCTGGCGCTGCCGCGCGACGTGGCCGACGACGTCGCCGCGCTGCCCGGCGTCCACGTGTGGGGGCTGTCCGACCTGACCGGGCAGCCGGACGGCGCCGGACCCGCGGTGCCGGATGCCGCCGCAGCGCCCACGCCCACCGACTCCCGGCAGGTGCTGCAGCAGGTGCAGGACCTGGTGACCGGTGAGGTCGCGGCCTACCTCACCGAGCGCCGCGCGCAGCAGGTCGGCCCGACCGTCGCCGCGTTGCGCGCCCGGGCGGCCGACGTCGTCGACGCCGAGGTGGAGCGGCTGGCCCAGCGGCTGCCCGAGCTGCCGCAGCGGGAGCAGCAGGAGGTGCGCCGCACCGTGCAGCGGGTCGTCGACAAGCTGCTGCACACCCCCACCGTGCGGGTCAAGCAGCTGGTCTCCGACGACCGCGGCGACTACGCCGACGCGCTTCGCCAGCTGTTCGACCTGGACTCCCGGGAGACCGCCACCGTCTCCACCCCGCCCCGGCTGGTCCCGCCGCGAGGGGAGGAGTCGGCATGACGGCGCTGCGGCTCGGCACCCGCGCCAGCGCGCTGGCGACCACCCAGTCGGAGTGGGTGGCCGCGCGGCTGCGCGCCGCCGGCCACGAGGTCGAGCTGGTCCGGGTGCGCACCGAAGGTGACGCCAACCGCCAGCCGCTCAGCCAGATCGGTGGCACCGGCGTCTTCGTCAGCGCGCTGCGCGAGGCGCTGCTGGCCGACCGCATCGACCTGGCGGTGCACTCCCTGAAGGACCTGCCCACCATGCCCGAGCCAGGGCTGGCGCTCGGCGCCGTGCCGGAGCGGGAGGACCCGCGCGACGCCCTGGTGGCACGCGACGGGCTGACGCTGGCCGCGCTGCCGGAGGGTGCCCGCGTCGGGACGGGCTCGCCGCGACGCGCCGCCCAGCTGCGGCTGGCCCGGCCCGACCTGCAGGTGGCGGACCTGCGCGGCAACGTGGGCACCCGCATCGACCAGGTGCGGACCGGCCGGCTGGACGCCGTCGTGCTGGCCGCGACCTCATGCCCGGGGTGGTCCGGCAGCCCGGGGTAGTGGACGGCCTCGAC